>JAUSMB010000020.1 GCA_030645365.1 Rugosibacter sp. | reverse complement strand
CATGGCATTGGCCGCCTTGATCTGGTCGAAAACCGTTACGTCGGCATGAAATCACGCGGCTGTTATGAAACCCCCGGCGGCACCATTTTGTTGCGCGCCCACCGCGCCATTGAATCCATCACCCTGGACCGCGAAGTAGCGCACCTCAAGGACGATCTCATGCCGCGCTATGCCAGCCTGATCTATAACGGCTACTGGTGGAGCCCCGAGCGTCTTGCACTGCAAACCCTGATTGATCATACGCAGCAGACCGTGAATGGCTGGGTGCGCCTCAAGCTCTACAAAGGCAATGTCAGTGTGGTTGGGCGCGACTCGAAGCATGATTCCTTGTTTGATTCGACCATCGCCACGTTCGAGGATGATGCCGGTGCTTACAACCAGAAGGATGCACACGGCTTTATTCGGTTAAATGCCTTGCGGCTGCGTATTGGCGCCAATCGAGCCAGTAGGAAGATCTAGGGCTTTTTTACCAAACACTAGCCAGCCATGTTGGGTATTTCCGAGGAGCAATTAACCCAATTCGGCATGACATTCGGCATTGCCGCATTCATGCTTTTCATGCTCTTTATTATCGGTGAGCTGGCCTGGAAATCAAAAGCCGGCAAGACGGGAACCTTTATCCTGTTCTTTGTCCTGGCTTTTGGCATGATCGGGTTCGTTGCTAAAATTATCATTGAGAAATTGTGGGGGATTTAATATGTCGCAGTTTGATCACGTTACCGTATCCAAAAAAGCCAACGTCTATTTCGATGGCAAATGTGTGAGCCACACGGTTCAGTTAGCGGATGGCACAAAAAAAAGTGTCGGTGTTATTTTGCCCGCGAATCTGACTTTTAATACGGGCGCACCTGAAATCATGGAAACGGTTGCCGGCAGTTGCCGCTATCGCCTTCAAGGAGAAGACTGGAAAATCTGCGGCGCAGGTGAGCAATTTAGCGTGCCTGGCAACTCACAATTCGATATTGAAGTGACGGGTGAACCCTATCATTACGTGTGCCACTTTGCTTGATTCAGAAGCCACTGTTTAGGAGTCCGCGCCATGCCCTCATTTGATATTTCATCCGAAGCTGATGTGGTTGCACTAAAAAATGCAGTCGATGTCGCTGGCCGCCATATTGGCAACCGCTACGACTTCAAAGCCACTACGGCGAAGGTTGAGTTGAATGAGAAAGACAAAACGCTCACCTTGTTTGGGGATTCCGAGTTCCAGATTAGCCAAATCAAGGACATCCTTTTCCCAGAGATGGAAAAAAAGGAACGCGAAAGCACCAAACGTCTGGAGATAGGCAAGCTCGAAACGGTTTCCGGCAACAAGGTCAAACAGGAATTGAAGATCAAGATCGGGATAGAAACCGAGCTGGCAAAAAAAATCGTCAAGCTCATCAAAGACAGCAAACTTAAGGTACAGGCCAGCATCCAGGGTGACGCCGTGCGCGTGACCGGCGCTAAGCGCGATTTGCTGCAAGAAACCATCGCCCTGGTTAAAAAATCGATTACCGACTTTCCGTTGCAGTATGGCAACTTCAGGGACTAAAGGACTAAGCGCGCTTAATTAGCATTTAATTCAAGCGAGTTTTAGGCCACGAATCCAGTGGTTATAGAGTCGATCGGCAACCTGCCGCATGCCTTCAATGCGGGCATCCAGCGCTGTATACATTTGCTCAGGCGTTTGCACCGAAGCTGATGCAGCAACGCCCTCATCAGCCCAATGCTTGCCCCAAAGCCGGATCATGCTTTCAGTCATTTCGACATGGCACTGCATACCTAAGTGCGGCCCGCGCACGAACGCCTGATTTTCGCAGTACTCACTTTGCAGAATGCACGTTGCATGAGGCGGCAAACTAAATGTTTCGCCATGCCAATGAAACGCATCGAATCTAGGAAAATCGGCAGAAAGATCACCTACCCATTCGGCAGCTAACGCACTGATAAACTCAACTTGCCCCCAACCAATTTCCTTGACGGAATTTTTTGTGACCATGCCGCCGAATGCTTTGCTCATCAATTGCCCACCCAGACAGTGACCAATCACCGGAACGCCCTTGCTATCCGCATCGCGAATCAGGCTGAGCGTCGGCGCAATCCATGGCAGATCATCATTCACGCTCATTGGCCCGCCCATGAAGCACAGACCGGAAAAATCATCAGAAGTCGGCGGTGGCAATACGCCGGCATCCACCGTAAACAATGTCCATGGCAGTGAGTGTCGCTCAAGGAATGTGGCAAAATAGCCAGCGCCCTCATTGGGGCTATGACGGAATATAGCGATCGGTTTCATGTCGGATTCTCTTGTTTTATCCGCTACAGATTCTAGCGGAACCCTGCCCTCTCTTTTGCGGCGCCGTTTTCGCGCAGGTATTGTTGCGCCCCCTATCCGCGAAGCCGCTCCTGCCGAGCCTGCACGCTCCCCGCTAGTGCATGCAGCGGTGCTGGTGCCTATCATTTTGCGTGCGAGTGGCGCCACCCTGCTGCTAACCCAGCGCACGGCGCATTTACGTGATCACGCAGGGCAAATCAGCTTTCCCGGCGGGCGCTGTGAGGCATCCGATGCATCGCCCGAAGCAACTGCCTTGCGCGAAGCAGCAGAAGAAGTTGGTCTAGCTACCACGCAAATCGAGATATTGGGTCGGCTGCCTGAATACCACACCATCACGGGGTTTCTCATCACGCCTATCGTTGCGCTGGTAACCCCACCGCTCAACCTTAAGCTGGATGATTTTGAAGTAGCCGATGTCTTTGAACCTCCGCTTGAATTTTTGCTCGATCAGAAAAACCACCAGCGCCATCAGCGCGAATTCCAGGGAGCGACACGTGAATACTGGGCCATGCCATGGCAGGACCGCTATATTTGGGGCGCTACCGCAGGCATGCTGGTTAGTCTGCATCATTTCTTATTTGCCGAAACCTGAATCGAACCTAATCGCATGACACTTCTATCCATTCTTGCCGCGTTGATTCTGGAACAGTTTCGGCCCTTGTCTGTCGAACGACTGGTGCGAGCCCCCATCGCCAAACTAGCCGCCTTTCTTGAGTATCGCTTGAATGATGGTATTCGCCTGCACGGAGGCATTGCCTGGGTGCTGGGAGCCGCTGTACCTACGATAGCATTGTTCGTTGTGCATCGTCTGTTGCAAAACGCACAACCCCTATTGGCGATATTGCTAAGTATCGGCGTCCTGTACCTGACCATGGGTTTTCGTCAGTTCAGCCATTTTTTTACTGACATCCATCTTGCTTTGCAGGCTGGCGAAATTGATCAAGCACGGCATATTCTGGCCGAATGGCGCGGACAGAGCGGCGACCGTCTCTCTAGTAGTGAGATTGCCCGCCTTGCCATTGAGCGCGCTTTGCCTTTGTCTAACACGCATGTCTTTGCGCCGCTACTCTGGTTTGTGCTACTCGGGCCTGCTGGCGCACTGCTCTACCGATTAGCACAACTGTTTGATGAATACTGGCAGAGCGCAGCACATCATCCGGCGGATGAATCCGCCACATTAGAGGCCTTTGGCTGGTTTGCGCACCGCGTATTTGCTTTGATCAACTGGCTACCCGTGCGCATTACAGCGGCGATATTTGCCGTGGTGGGCGACTTTGAAGATGCCGTCAATTGCTGGCGTACCCAAGCGGATCATTGGCCAGATAAAGCCAATGGCATTCTGCTCAGCAGTGGCGCCGGTGCTTTGGGCGTGAGGCTGGGCATGCCGGTACATGATTTGCCACATGAACTTGAAGCAGACGATGATCGCCCTGAGCTAGGGCTTGGCGATGAAGCCGATGTTGATTTCATGCAAAGCACCATCGGCCTGGTTTGGCGTAGCCTGGTGCTGAGTTTGGTGATCCTGACCCTGATGCAGATTTCTGCCTGGGTTGGCAGTTGATTTTTTTCATATAGGAGTAAATATCATGGCTGACAAGAGAGATGTGGTTGTATTGAGTGCAGTGCGTTCTGCTATTGGGTCATTTGGCGGCGCTTTAAGCAGTATTGAACCCTCCGAACTGGGCGGCATGGTGATGAAAGAAGCCGTCAGTCGTTCCGGTGTTGATCCGCAGCAGATCAATTACGTCACGGTGGGCAATTGCATTCCGACCGAGGCGCGCTCGGCCTATGTGGCACGCATCGCCTCGATTCAGGCTGGGCTGCCAATGGAGTCCGTAGCCATGACGGTGAATCGGTTGTGCAGCTCGGGGCTGCAGGGCATCGTATCCACCGCGCAAGCCATCATGCTGGGTGATTGCGACTACGGCGTGGGTGGCGGCGTAGAAGTCATGTCGCGCGGCGGTTACCTCACGCCCGCCATGCGCACCGGCGCCCGTATGGGCGACACTACGGTAGTCGACATGATGGTCGCCGCCTTGACCGACCCGTTCGGCGTCGGACACATGGGCATCACCGCCGAAAATGTGGCGACCAAGTGGAATATCTCGCGCGAAGAACAAGATGCGTTTGCCGTCGAATCGCAGCGCCGTGCCGCCGCTGCCATCGCCGAAGGCCGCTTCAAATCCCAGATCGTGCCTATCGTGCAGCAAACGCGCAAAGGTGAAGTGGTGTTCGATACCGACGAGCATGTCAAGGCGAGCACGACGCTGGAGTCCCTCAGCAAAATGAAACCAGCCTTCAAAAAAGACGGCTCGGTAACGGCTGGCAATGCCTCCGGCATTAACGATGGCGCATCTTTCTTCGTACTGGCCGCAGCCGATGCAGCAGCCAAAGCGGGGCAAAAACCCATCGCGCGGCTGGTCGCCTATGCCGTCGCTGGCGTGCCCAATGACATCATGGGTGAAGGACCAATTCCAGCCTCGAAACTGGTGTTCAAAAAATCAGGTTTGAGCTTGTCACAGATGGATGTCATCGAGTCCAACGAAGCCTTTGCCGCTCAAGCGCTGGCAGTGACCAAGGGGCTGGGGCTGGACAGCGCGAAGACCAACCCGAATGGTGGCGCCATTGCGCTAGGCCATCCGGTCGGCGCTTCTGGCGCGGTGATCGCCACCAAGGCGCTGTATGAACTGCAACGCATCAACGGCCGTTATGCGCTGGTCACCATGTGCATCGGCGGCGGCCAAGGCATCGCGGCGATTTTCGAACGGCTCTGACCGGCGGCTGAAAACCCGGCACCCCAAAGGGAATGTCCAGAAATGGACTCAAGCCTGCGGGGTGCACATTAGTGCTATGGCAAATGTGTGGCGAATACGCGCGGAAGATGTTCGCCTGCCTGACTCAATCAGCGCGGAGGAGCGCAATAGCCTCACGCACGATGGGTTTGAGTTCACTGTCACCTTGTGTTGCGATGTTTTCTAACAAGGTTTGCCGCATGCGGGGATCCCATGTGTTTTTCAAATGAAGGGCAACATCGCTCACTGCTTGTTCATGGTCCGGCATGGCTTCAAAAAAAGCGCCAATCTGATTGACCATTTTGATCAGGTTTGTAGCATTCATTCTGTGTTCTCCAGCAGCAGATGGTTTCCGGTATAAATCACGCACTGCGCATCGCGCAAAAAGCCGACTAATGTGACATTCAGTCGTTCAGCCAAACGGAGTGCAGCGGCAGTCGGCGCAGAAACAGCTGCCACGATGCCGATGCCCATCGCAGCGGATTTTTGCACCATCTCAAAACTGGCTCGACTGGTAATGATGATGGCGCCAGACTGCGCCTCGAACCCTGTTTTTGCCAGTGCGCCGATGGTTTTGTCCAGCGCATTGTGACGACCGATGTCTTCGCGCACATGGCTTATTTCACCCACGCCATTAACCCAGCAAGCAGCATGGGTTGCCCCGGTCACCTGTTGCAATTTTTGATGTGCCGACAGCTGGGCCATGCCCTGATAAAGCGCACCAGGTCGCATGGCAGCAGGCGGCGATACCGGGGGCAAATCACGCATGACTTGCGCCAGGCTTTCTGCGCCGCACAACCCACATCCCGTACGCCCCGCCAGGCTACGGCGACGCTCTTTCAATCGTGCGAAAGTATCGCCTGCCACAGATAAGCGCAGGGTGATGCCTAATTCAGAAGAAACAACGTCAATATCAAAAACATCTTTGCACTGCTCAACAATCCCTTCGCTCAAGCTAAAGCCCAGCGCGAAATCTTCCAGATCAGCGGGGGTTGCGAGCATCACGGTATGCGCAATCCCGTTGTACTCAAAGGCCACAGGTATTTCTTCGGCAATACTGTCGATCTTGGCTTCCTGTGCTTTTCCCTCTGAGCCGTGCAGCCGAATGACCGGCAACTCAACATAAGCCTTCACGACAACAGGCTTGCCTCGTGTGCTTGCGTCAGCAAATGTTCCTGCTCGGCAGTGAAGCGGGCAAACTCTTTTTGCCATTCTGACGATTGCGAAGTTTGCGCTACTCGCACCAACTGCACTGCCGTCACCTTGTATTCGGGGCAATTCGTTGCCCAGTCGGAGTTATCCGTCGTAATTACATTGGCACCAGATTCCGGGAAATGGAAGGTGGTATACACCACGCCAGGCTGCACCCGTTCGGTGAGCATCGCGCGCAGCACGGTTTGCCCGGCGCGCGATTCAATACCCACCCAATCATTCTCTTGAATACCGCGCTCTTCTGCATCGTGCGGATGAATCTCCAGCACATCTTCCGCATAAAACTCGGTGTTGGCAGTACGGCGGGTTTGTGCGCCAACGTTGTATTGCGACAGCACGCGGCCCGTGGTGAGCAGCAACGGGAAGCGACGCGTTATTTTTTCGTCCGTCGGCACATACTGTGTAATCAAAAACCGGCCTTTACC
Source organism: Rugosibacter sp. (assembly GCA_030645365.1). Taxonomy (GTDB): domain Bacteria; phylum Pseudomonadota; class Gammaproteobacteria; order Burkholderiales; family Rhodocyclaceae; genus Rugosibacter. The sequence goes on along the minus strand of JAUSMB010000020.1, from coordinate 28,935 downwards.
GCGCACGAAGGTATCTATATGCATGGTCGGCGTGCCGCTTGGCGCATCTGCATTGCACGGCCATTGCAAGCTGCCCAGGCGATCGAGCTTGTCGTAGCTCACTCCCGCAAACGTGGGCGTCAGGCGCGCAATCTCATCCATGATCTGCGAGGGATGCGTGTAGTGCATGCGGTAGCCCATGGCATTGGCCAAGGCCATTGTGGCTTCCCAATCCCCTTTGCCTGAAAGCGGTGGCATCACCTGGCGCACGCGCGAAATGCGTCGCTCGGCATTGGTGAAGGTGCCATCTTTTTCAAGAAAGGATGAGCCTGGCAGAAAAACGTGCGCAAACTTGGCCGTCTCGTTGAGAAATAAATCCTGTACAACCACACACTCCATGGCGAGAAGTGCCGCCGTAACGTGCTGGGTGTTGGGGTCAGATTGAGCAATGTCTTCGCCCTGGCAATACAGCCCACGGAAGCTGCCATCCAATGCGGCTTCAAACATGTTCGGGATGCGCAAGCCTGGCTCGGGTTGAATCGCCACGCCCCAATGACTTTCAAACAAGGTCCGCGTGATCGTATCGGACACATGCCGATAACCCGGCAACTCATGCGGGAAAGAACCCATATCGCACGAACCCTGCACATTGTTCTGCCCGCGCAGCGGATTAACGCCAACACCTTCGCGCCCCACATTGCCTGTCGCCATGGCCAGGTTGGCAATCGCAATCACGGCGGTTGAGCCTTGTGAATGCTCGGTCACGCCCAGCCCGTAGTAGATTGCACCGTTGCCAGCAGTAGCGTAAAGCCTGGCTGCAGCACGGATTTCAGCAGCGGGAACCCCAGAATCCGCCTCCAGCGCTTCCGGTGAATTGGTCGGCCGTGCGACAAACTCACGCCACTCATCAAATGCTTTGGCTTCGCAGCGTGCAGCAACAAAGGCTTCATCCACCAAACCTTCGGTAACGATCACATGCGCCAGGGCGGAGAGCACGGCGACATTCGTGCCTGGCCGCAACTTGAGATGGTGTGCAGCTTTGATATGCGGCGAACTGACCAGATCAATCGCGCGCGGGTCAATCACAATCAGCTTTGCCCCCTCGCGGATACGCCGTTTCATGCGCGAGGCAAACACCGGATGACCATCCGTTGGGTTAGCGCCGATGACCATGATGACATCCGCTTTTTCCACCGACTTGAACGTCTGTGTTCCGGCAGATTCACCCAGCGTTTGCTTCAAGCCATAGCCCGTAGGCGAATGACATACCCGTGCGCAGGTATCGACATTGTTGTTACCAAAGGCAGCACGCACCATTTTCTGTACGAGGTAATCTTCTTCGTTGGTACAGCGTGAAGAGACCAACCCGCCGATAGCATTCTGACCATACTTTTGCTGAATGCGGCGCAGCTCGGATGCGGCATGATTGATCGCTTCATCCCATGACACCTCGCGCCAGGGATCGGTAATTTTTGCGCGTATCATCGGACGTGTGATGCGATCTGGGTGGCTCGCATAGCCCCAGGCAAAGCGGCCTTTCACGCAAGCGTGGCCTTCATTAGCGCCGCCGTCTTTCCACGGCACCATGCGCACCACTTCATTGCCTTTCATCTCTGCCTTGAAGCCGCAACCCACGCCACAATAGGCGCAGGTGGTAATCACCGCGTGCTCGGCCTGGCCCTTGGCGATGAGGGTTTTCTCGGTCAGCGTCGCCGTCGGGCAGGCATTCACGCAGGCGCCGCACGAGACACATTCAGATTCCATAAAGGGCTGATCCTGCCCGGCAGACACACGCGAGTCAAAACCGCGGCCTGAAATTGTCAGCGCAAACGTACCTTGCTGTTCTTCGCACGCACGCACGCAGCGATTGCACACAATGCACTTTGACGGATCGTAAGTGAAATATGGATTGGATTCATCTTTCTCTTCCGCAAGATGGGTCTTGCCGATCACTCCGCCATTTCCGCCATCAGCTGCCTTAACATCACCAATGCCATAGCGCACATCGCGCAGACCTACCACACCGGCCATGGTCTGCAACTCGCAATTGCCATTCGCGCTGCAGGTAAGGCAATCCAGCGGATGATCGGAAATGTAAAGTTCCATCACATTGCGTCGCAGATCTGCTAGCTTGGGCGATTGCGTGCGCACTGTCATGCCGTTTTCTGCAGGCGTAGTACACGAGGCAGGAAAACCTCGACGACCATCAACCTCAACCAGGCAAAGGCGGCAGGAGCCAAACGGCTCAAGCGAATCCGTCGCACACAGTTTAGGCACCATCACACCGGCATCCACTGCAGCCCGCATGAGGGATGTGCCGGCAGGCACGGTCACTTCTTTACCATCAATCATCAACGTGACTTCTGCGCTAACCTCACGCATGGCGGGGGTGCCGTGATCAATCTCGTTAAATGAATGAGTCAATGAGTTCATGGGTGCGTTCATGTTTGTCTCCTGCTGAAATCCTCAGGGAAATGATTCAGTGCCGAGAGTACGGGATAAGGGGTCATGCTGCCCATGGCGCATAGTGAGCCATTTTGCAAAGTGTCACACAGGTCGCGCAACAATTCAATTTGCCCGGGTCGATCGGCTTTAAGACGATCGATCACTTCGACGCCACGGGTGGAACCGATACGGCAAGGAGTGCATTTACCGCATGACTCAATGGCGCAAAATTCCATCGCGTAGCGGGCCTGTTTCAGCATATCCACGGTGTCATCAAATGCCACAATGCCTCCATGGCCCAGTACCGCATTCACGGCCGCAAAGGCTTCATAATCCAGCACTGTATCGAACTGCGATTCGGGCATATAAGCCCCGAGCGGGCCACCGACTTGCACAGCACGCAAGGGGCGGCCACTTAAACTGCCTCCGCCAAAATCATAAAGTAATTCACGCAAGGTCAGCCCAAAAGGCACTTCCACCAACCCGCCCTGCTTGATGTTCCCGGTGAGCTGAAAAGGCAGTGTGCCGCGCGAACGTCCACTGCCAAAGGATTGATACGCCGCAGCACCTTGGGCCAGAATATCAGGCACGCTGGCGAACGTAATCACATTGTTAATTACCGTCGGCTGGCCAAACAACCCTGAAATTGCGGGCAGCGGAGGCTTGGCGCGCACAATGCCGCGCCGCCCTTCCAGGCTTTCCAGCAAGGCGGTTTCTTCACCGCACACATAAGCCCCGGCGGCCTTACGCACTTCAAGATGAAAACGTTTACCGGTGCCCAACAGGCTGTCGCCCAGCCAGCCATTTTGTGTTGCCTTGATGACAGCAGCGTTCAGCGCAGCAATGGCATGGGGGTATTCGGAACGCACATAAATATAACCCTGCGTCGCGCCCACGGCCAAAGCCGCAATCGCCATCCCTTCGATTAACTGGAAAGGATCACCTTCCATCAGCATGCGATCAGAAAATGTGCCGGAGTCGCCCTCGTCCGCATTGCAGACAATATATTTTTGTAGCGCTGACGCATTGAGCACCGTGTTCCATTTGATGCCCGTAGGAAAAGCCGCCCCGCCACGGCCACGCAGACCCGAATCGGTAACTTCCTTGACGATCTCTACCTCTGTCATGCCCAACGCCCGATGCAGCCCCAGCGTGCCACCATGTGCCAGATAATCCTCGACCGATAGCGGATCGGTCACGCCGACACGCCTCAAGCTGATGCGTTGCTGCCGTTTGAGATAGGGAATGTCTTCAACCGGCCCCAGACACAGCGCATGCGCACCACCGGTAAGCAAACCCGCATCGAGCAATGAGGGAATATCAGTAGCCGCCACCGGGCCATAAGCAATACGTCCTCTAGGCGTAACCACTTCGATCATCGGCTCCAGCCAGAACAGGCCGCGTGAGCCGTTGCGCACGATAGTGACATCCAATTGCCGCTGCGCCGATTCAGTAACGATGGACCTGGCGACCGCATCGGCGCCGAGCGCAAGTGCTGTTGAATCGCACGGAATATAAAATGTTGTGCTCATGGCTTGCTTCTTAATTCAGCTAACAACCGATCAAATTTCTCAGGCGTCATGCGTGCATGCAATGTGGTTTCATCAATCTGAATATTCGGCCCCACCGCACAATGACCCAGACAATAGACAGCTTCGAGCGTCAAATCGCCATCCGCACTTGTGGCATGAAACTCACATGCCAATGCGCTTTGCACATGTGTAGCCAGCGCCTCGCAGCCAACTGACTGACAAGCCTCTGCGCGACACACGCGCACCACATGGCGGCCTGGTGGTGTCTGGCGAAAATAATGGTAGTAAGTGATCACGCCATGTACTTCGGCACGCGAAAGATTCAGTGCTCTGGCAATAGACGGCACAGCGTCCGGCGGAATGTAGCCAAGGGCATCCTGAATATCATGCAGGATAGGCAACAGCGCTCCAGGCAAGGATTGCTTCGCAGCCAGAATACGCTCAATTGTGGAAAGGTTTTCCATTGATCGGGTCAGATGTTTTTTAAAAAGTGTTGTTTCTGATAAGTTGTTGGAAGCTGCGGCAAAAAGTCACGACATCTCGCCACACACTACGACTACGCGCACAACTACGCTTACACAAAAGATTATATAAGAGAAGCTTGCCGGCTAAAAAAGAAGCGGCGGTAAATCCTTTCTTTTTCGGGCATTTCAACCCTTTCTCGCCGTCTTGCCAGCGCCGACTTTTCATAATGACTTATTTGAGTATTATTCATCCCTTGAAATCCTAGTGATCCGGGTCAGGAGAAACAAAATAATGACACTAACCATTGGCATACTTCGGGAGCGTCTCGCTGGTGAAACACGCGTCGCCAGCGTGCCCGATGTGGTAAAGAAATATAAAGCACTCGGCGCAACGGTATGTATCGAGACGCAGGCCGGATCGGCCTGTTACCTGAGCGACGAAGACTTTGGCGCAGACGCTGTTGCGATGAATGCCGCACAGGTATTTTCCACAGCTCAGGTGCTGCTCACTGTTCAGCCGCCCTGCCTTGACGATATTAATACCATGGCTCCGGGTACCGTATTGATCGGCTCGCTCGCGCCTTATGCCAGTCGCGAGCGCATTGAGGCACTGAAAACCAGAAACATCACGGCGTTTGCCACCGAACTGATCCCCCGCATTTCGCGCGCGCAAAGCATGGATACCCTGTCCAGCCAGGCGGCGGTTTCAGGTTATCTGACGGTGCTGATTGCGGCCAATCACTGCCCAAAGTTTTTCCCGATGCTGACTTATGCTGCCGGCACTATCCGCCCGGCGCGCGTGCTGGTAATCGGCGCAGGCGTTGCCGGTTTGCAGGCCATCGCCACCGCCAAGCGTCTGGGCGCCATTGTTGAGGGTTATGACGTACGCCCGGAAACCCGCGAACAAATTGAATCGCTGGGCGCAAAATTTGTGGACACGGGTGTCTCGGCCGCTGGCAGCGGCGGCTATGCGCGCGAACTGACTGAGGAAGAAAAAACCCAGCAAGCCGACAAACTCGGTCGCGCCGTCGCCAATGCCGATGTACTGATTACTACAGCAGCCATTCCCGGTAAACGCTCACCGCTGATCGTCAGCGCCGCCATGATTGCCGGCATGAAGCCCGGTGCCGTGGTGGTTGACATGGCGGCCGAAGGGGGCGGCAATTGCGCGGGGACAGAGGCCGGGCAGACGATCAAAGTGGGGAACGTCACAATCATCGGTGCCGTTAATTTGCCCGCGCAGATGCCAGTACATGCATCGGAAATGTTCGCCAAGAATCTCTACAACTTCATCTCCCCCTTCATTAAGGACAGCGTGCTTAATCTCGACTGGAGCGATGAAGTGCTAGCCGGAGCTTGCCTGACGCGCGATGGCCAATTGATGCATGAAAGCGTTAAAAAAGTATTTGGAGATATCTGACATGGAAAATTTCATCTACGTTTATATCTTCATGCTGGCAGCCTTTACGGGCTACGAAATTATTTCACGCGTGCCGGTAATTTTGCACACGCCGCTGATGTCCGGCTCTAATTTTGTGCATGGCGTGGTACTCGTCGGCGCGATGGTAGCGCTGGGTAATGCGGACCCAGATGATCCGTTACAACTGGCGATCGGTTTCTTTGCCGTGTTTCTCGGCGCTGCCAATGCGGCTGGAGGCTATGTCGTCACTGAACGCATGCTGGCGATGTTCAAATTAAACAAGAAGGAAGCAAAATGACTGCACTGATCCAGGTTGCCTACTTCGTTGTTGCCGTTCTATTCATTCTCGGCTTGAAAGCCATGGCCTCACCCGTTACAGCCAAACGCGGTATTGTTTGGGCCGGCATCGGTATGTTGCTGGCAACCCTGATTACCTTCGCCACGCCGGGAATGCACAACTTTGTGCTGATGATTGTAGCGATCGTGCTGGGCGGTGGCCTGGCCTGGTATCTCGGTCGCGTGGTCAAGATGACCGATATGCCGCAAATGGTCGCCATCTATAACGGCATGGGGGGTGGCGCTGCAGCGGCGATTGCGGCGCTTGAATTTACGCGCGGCCATGTGCATGGTGTCGTTGTCACGACGCTGGCTGTACTGGGTGCCTTGATCGGCTCGGTGGCTTTTTCTGGCTCATGCATTGCCTTTGCAAAACTGCAAGGTATTATAAAAAAAGCCTGGCGATTGCCCGCACAAAATGCGATCAACTTGATGCTAGCCCTGGTTGCGCTTGGCCTGGCGATCAAACTGGTTATGGCAGGTGCTGCAGCAGAACCAGGCGCAACGAGTGTAGTCCTCGATACAACGACGCTCATCGCTTTTTTCACCGTATCGTTGCTACTAGGCATTGTTCTGACAGTCCCTATCGGCGGGGCGGATATGCCGGTTGTTATCTCGCTGCTCAATGCCTTCACTGGCTTGGCGGTTGGTCTTGAGGGCTATGTTCTGGGCAATCCAGCGCTGATTATTGCGGGCATTGTGGTTGGCGCATCAGGTACTTTGCTGACTCAGTTAATGTCTAAATCGATGAATCGGCCCATTACCAATATTATCTTCACCCCCATAACCGGCGAAGCCCAGGCGGGAGAAACCATTACCGGTACCATGAAAGAAGCAAACGCGATGGATGCTGCCGCGATGATGCGTTTTGCGCAAAAGGTCATTATCGTGCCCGGGTACGGCATGGCGGTGGCTGGGGCGCAACACAAGGTATGGGAGATGGCAAAACTACTCCAGGAAGCCGGGGTTGAAGTCAAATTTGCGATTCATCCTGTCGCAGGACGAATGCCCGGCCACATGAATGTGTTGCTCGCGGAAGCCGGGGTTCCCTACGACATGATTTTTGATCTGGAAGAGATCAACGAAGAGTTTAGCCAGACGGATGTCGCCTTGGTGATTGGTGCCAACGATGTCGTCAACCCCTCTGCGCGCACGGATAAATCCAGCCCAATCTATGGCATGCCAATTTTGAATGTCGATTACGCGCAAAACGTGATTGTGAACAAGCGCGGCAAAGGTGCAGGCTACTCGGGGATTGAGAATGCCTTGTTCTATGGCGAAAACACCCGGTTACTCTATGGCAGCGCACAACAGGCAATTGCTGATGTCATTGCTAATATCAAGACGATGCAGACGTAATCAGCAAGGCGGGCTTTGCCCAAAACTCATGTACGAAACTCATGTACGATAGTTTGCATTGTGGAAACCATTGTGGAAACAATAGCTGCCATAGGGACCACTGCTAAGCGTGTCTTGCATCAAAAAAATGTACGCGATTACGGCCTTTGTCTTTGGCACGATACATCGCCATGTCCGCTCGCTTAAGTAAATCATCAGAGCTGACCCCATCACCGATAAATAGCGCCACACCGATGCTGGTCGAACACCGGTGCTCAATGCTGACCTCCCCCCTGCCCTCCTTATGCACGCTGAGTTTAAAAGGTTCGGCGATCGATCGACGAATTTTTTCAGCAACAATTTCTGCTTCAGATATGGACCCATTTCTGTCAGTGCTCAGCCCGTCGAGCATCACCACAAACTCATCCCCCCCAAACCGCGCAACAGTATCTGTGCCGCGAACACACTGCGTTATTCGCTGCGCCACTTCGATCAGCAACAAATCCCCCGTACCATGTCCATACTTATCGTTGAGTGGCTTAAAGTTGTCCAGATCAAGAAACATGAGAGCCCCATAGCGATTGCTGCGCTTACTTGCAATCATGGCGCGGCTGAGTCGATCATCCAGAAGGCGTCGGTTCGGCAGTTGCGTTAACGTGTCATAAAAAGCCAGGGTGCGGATCTGCTCTTCAGACTTTTTACGCTCGGTGATATCGCGCATGACCGCGATGAAATGGATTGGATTTCCTGCGGCATCCTTCATCGGCGTTATCGTCATTTCCTCATCATAATCAGCACCATTTTTATGCCGATGGACAAGCTCTCCGTGCCACCCATTCCCCGCAAGGATTGTTTTCCAAATGGTCTGCTCATATGCAGGGTCTTGCTTCTCTGATTTTCCCAGGTCACGCAAAGTCAATCCAATCACCTCACTCGGGGGATAACCTGTCATTTCTCCAAAGGCGAGGTTCACCCATTGGATGCGAGCGTCTTTATCAGTAATGGCCATGGCATTACTGGATGTGTTAAATGCCACATCCTTCAAATGCAGAATTTCCTGGAGGCTTGCCTGGTGAATCACTTGCCCTGCCAGGTGGGCCATACGTTCCATCTGATCAACTTCTTCAGCCGACGGCTCGCGATGGGTCGTGTGATAAATATCAAAAGTACCAAGAACCTGATACTCGCTATTTTTAATCGGCTGGGACCAGCAGGATTGAATCCCCGCTTTTTTGGCCGCATCACGAAAGCGAAATCCCACAGGCCAGAAGGTATAGCTCTGCATATCTGAAATGATGAACCGTTCGCCACGGCGTACAGCCGCACCACAGGCACCAACACCCTCACCTATGGGCAAACCATTAATTGCCTGTTTATAAAAATCAGGCAAGCTGGGCGCTGCCCCATAATGCAAATGCTTGCCCTCTTTATCGAGCAACAACATGGCGCACCAACACCCCGGATGCAAACGTTCAAACTCCTGTGTTAAGCCACTCAGAACCAGTGGTAAAGAGGCGCCACGGTTAATGCGCTGCAAAACCTGGTTTCGGAAATTTAATTCGTCAGTCTGCTGACGCAGCCTAACTTCAGCTTGCCGACGCTGCTCACAGTCAATGCTGAGCAACATGCCCGCCAGCGCCAATGCCACCATGATTAGCCAGTCATTACCTAGCATGCCTGATGAAATGTCATGAGCAAAAAAAGCCATGTCCGACTTCACCGAAAAAATTGCCTGCATCGCAGCCAAAGCCAGAAGCAACGCTACCCAGCGCTTGCCTAGGCGTAAAGCAGCCCAGGCGATAGGCAACGCTAGCCAATAAAAATTAATTGAATGGCCAATGACTTCAGTAAACCACTTCCCAAAAACCATTTGCCCCACTAGAAGTGCACTGGTAACCGTCCAAAATGCTTCGCTTATTTTTTGTTTCGAAAATGCTTCTTTGTATGGATGGCCCCAAAGAAGAATCAACGGGGTAATAAAAATGACCCCCAGCACATCCATCAACCATCCAAAAAACAAACTGTTTAGCTGGGTTTCATGCGCCAGAATGCCACCCGATAACAGCCCGGTGACACCAACCCCTGCACTTACAGAACTACCAATAAAGCCCCCATACACAATAAGCAAAAGATAATCGCGCGCAGTCACGAGAGTGGCATCAAACACCTTATCACGGGACAGCAGCCAAGCACCCAAATATGCGCCTAGCGTGCTCCCTATCGACACCAGCAGAACAGTCTCTCCCGAATAACCCAGCAATGCAGTAGCGGCGAGTGCGCCCAGAAAAACCGCCCCAATGTAGCGTGGATTGAACAAAAGCATTGCCAGTGCGAATCCGCTTGCTAGAAATAAAGCGCTACTGCCCTGCTCACGTGTGAAAAAAGCAAGCGACACCCAGACTAAAGCCCCATGTATAACAGCAACACACAGTTGCCTTAGTGTTATCGCCAATAATCCATAAGTTCGTAATGAGTGTGGCATAAAAAGTCGGCGCTAGCGATACGGCGAGCTAGAAAAAACAGCACAAGAAAGGCTGTTCAACAAGCCAGTGACGGCAAGGGAAAAAAGCAGAATATCCCTGGCAGGAAAAGATACTCTAACCTCATGAGCGGCTACTATCCAATAGCTCACACGTCACAACCTGCAATGAAATTAACTTTAAGAAACATAGCCTACATAAAGCAAATTTCGTTCCATAATAATTTTATTGTTTTAATTCATGCTTATACAATAAAAATTTTGGTTTTCTGATTGCATTAATTGTAAATAAAATCGACAAACTACCTGCCGCTCAACAACCGGAGTTTGCTTCGCATTGACACATTCCAACCACTGCATATTTATGTAACCTGGACTCGGTTCCCGCACTTCAATGCACATCAGAAAATTGTTCGCACGTTCATCGGATAATTTATTTTTTCCTGAAAAATAAAAATATCTTTGACAACAACAGGATGGCATAAAACAACCTATTTTCTGTTTGACAGGATGATGTAAGGCTTGTAGCATTCGCGGCCTTTGACGCTGGGTCGGTAGCTCAGTCGGTAGAGCAGCGGACTTTTAATCCGTTGGTCGCGAGTTCGAATCTCGCCCGACCCACCACTTTATATAAAATATTGCCAACCCATTTCAACCCAATTCTTTGGGTTGTTAGCTCACCTGGTAGAGCAGCGAAATTTTAATCCGTAGGTCGACAGTTCGACTCTGTCACAACCCACCAGTTACTGAGGCAGGCCAATAGGCTGCAAAAAATAAAGCCCCCCGAATCGTGTCATTTTGCGAGACGGAGGACACCGATGGAACGGATACCTAAGAGGATCTAAACGCCGGAAGTTCGGGCGGAGGCAATCAAGTGGGTGGAAGCGGAAGGGCTATCTGAAGGAGTATCTCCTGCCCGCTTCAGCGACCTTACCTTTTTAAATCGGCAGTTTGCGCATAGCCTGCTACCGTATAATTGCCAGCCTACCCTGTTATTTACTTACTCCCTGATTGAGGAACGAACGCCGATGGCCAAGCCCAACTATTCTTTTGAAAAGCGCCAGCGTGATCTGGCCAAGAAACAGAAAAAAGAAGAAAAACGCCTGCGCAAGCAAGGCACGCCGGACACTCCAGAGGACAATACTCCTGCGCAACCGGAAGATCTAGCGCCCCAGCCGATAGACGGCGAGACTACCTAGAAAATTAGGCCCTGCGACGACGAGCTGGCCAGCCTCGTCGAGCACTTGCCGCTCGCGGATCACAAGCTGCATTTTGGCGCACAGCGCCTCAAAATCAAGTAGTGTGAAAAATCGCAGGTTGGGCGTATCAAACCATTCATAGGGCAGGTCTTCAGAAACCGGCATGCGGCCATTCATCACCGCCACGCGGTTCTTCCAGTAGGCGAAGTTCGGGAAGCTCACCACGGCTTCGCGACCGACACGTAACATCTCCGTCAGAAGGCGTTCCGTATGACGTACAGTCTGTAATGTGCGTGACAGCACCACGTGATTGAACGTGCCATCGTCAAAGCCTGCCAAGCCCTGTTCCAGATCACCCTGAATCACATTAATACCCTGCGCAATGGCCGCCAAAACACCCGCTTCTTCGCGCTCAATGCCATAACCAAAGGCACCTCGCTCTTCAATCAAGCGCTTCAGCAACGAGCCATCGCCACAACCCAGATCGAGTACACGTTCATTGGGCTTCACCCAGCTCGCGATTAAATCAAAGTCGGCACGTTCGACAGTTTGCATCACAGAGTTATCCGTTGCAGATAGGCGGCCACAACCGCATGGTAATACGCATCATCCATGAGAAAAGAATCATGACCATGAGCACAATTGCTTTCAGCATAGGCGACCGATTGCCCGTTATGCACCAGCGCATGCACAATCTCGCGCGACCGAAAGGGGGCAAACCGCCAATCGGTGGAAAAAGCGATGACCAAAAAGCTTGCCTGCGCAGGCGCCAGCGCCGCAGCCAGTTGCCCGTCATAGGCTAACGCCGGATCAAAGTAATCCAATGCTCTAGTCATGCGCAGATACGTATTCGCATCAAACAGGCCCGCAAACTTATCCCCCTGATAGCGCAAATAAGATTCGATCTCGAATTCCACCTCAAAACTGTAACTGCCAGCACCAGGACGCTGACGGCGACCAAATTTTTCGGCCATCTGATCATCCGACAAATAAGTAATATGGCCCAGCATACGCGCCAATCGCAAGCCATTTAACGGCCGCACGTCATGCGCATAATAGTTGCCGCCATGAAAATCCGGGTCGCTCAAAATAGCCTGCCGCGCAATTTCATTGAACGCAATGTTTTCAGCCGAGAGTTTAGCGGCAGCAGCAATCACTAAACTATGCCGCACCCTTTCAGGAAAGCTCAGCGTCCATTGCAGTGCCTGCATACCACCCAGGCTGCCACCAATCACAGCCGCCCAGACATCAATACCCAGAGCGTCGGCCAGGCGTGCTTGCGTTGTCACCCAATCTTCAACCGTCACTACAGGAAAGTCTGCACCCCAGTGTTTTCCTGTTGCGGGGTTGATGCTGGCAGGCCCCGTCGAACCATGACATCCACCCAGATTATTCACGCCGACGATAAAAAAACGATCTGTATCTAACGGGCGGCCAGGGCCGATAATGTTATCCCACCAGCCGATGCTGTCATTTTGATCTGCGTAATATCCTGCCACATGATGATGGCCAGAGAGCGCATGACAAACAAGAATCGCATTGGATTTGGCCGCGTTTAATGTGCCGTAGGTTTCATATACCAGATCAAAACTGGGCAGCAACGCACCGCTTTTCAGCACCAAGGGTGCAGAAAAATGCGCCTGCTGAGGGATGACTAATCCGACACTCATCATTGTTATCTTAAATCACCTTACAGCCGCGCCATTAGCTCGGCGATTTTTTCAGGCTCATCGATTTTCAACAAGCGCGAGACATGCGGAGCCAAAAGGGCTGTATCTGACTTCAGCACCTGTTGCTTAACTGCCAGCAACTGCGCTGGATGCATCGAAAATTGACGCAACCCCATGCCTAGCAATAGGCGCGTTAATTTGGGATCACCCGCCATTTCACCGCACACAGAAACCTGCAGCCCGGCGCGCGCGCCAGCCTGTAAGGTTCTGAGAATCAATTGCAACACGGCCGGATGCAAGGGGTCGTACAGATGAGCTACCGCCCCATCGCTGCGATCAATGGCCAGCGTGTATTGAATCAAATCATTCGTGCCGATCGACAAAAAATCAAGATGCCGTAAAAACGGACCAAGCACCAAAGCCGCCGCAGGAATTTCTATCATGCCCCCGACTTCAATATCCGCCGCAAATTTATGCCGTGATTCGCGCAGTTGCGCTTTGGCTTGTTCGATCAAAGCCAGCGTTTGCACAATTTCCTGTGCATGCGCCAGCATAGGAATCAACAATCGAACTCTGCCATGTTGCGAAGCTCGCAAAATAGCGCGCAACTGGGTGAGAAAAATCTGCGGCTCCGTGAGGCAAAATCGAATGGCGCGCAAACCCAGTGCGGGGTTAGGAGAAAGATAATCGCCTGCGCGGTTTCTTAATGCGCGCGCCTCTTTATCGGCACCAATATCCAAAGTGCGTATCGTGACCGGCTTACTGGAAAACACCTTCACTACCCGCCGATAGGCCTCATATTGTTCATCTTCATCCGGCAACTCATCGCGGTTCATGAAAAGAAATTCCGAGCGAAACAAACCGATGCCATCAGCGCCCACTTCTTTAGCCCGCTCAGCATCCTGCGGCAATTCGATATTGGCATGCAGCTCGATCAGCTCACCATCCAGGGTAGCGGCGCGCGCCGTCTTAAGCCGCATGAGCTTACTGCGCTCCAGCTCAATCCCTGCCTTTTTGAGCCGGTATTCTTCCAGCACGCGCGCATCCGGATCAACAATCAGCATGCCGCGAGTGCCATCGAGAATCAGCAAATCATTATCCTGGATCAGCGGCCGCGCATTTTGCATGCCGACCACCGCTGGAATCGCCAGGCTGCGCGCAACAATCGCCGTATGTGAAGTCGCCCCGCCCGTATCGGTGACAAAGCCGCCAACTTTCAAATTCTTGAATTGCAGTGTATCTGCCGGAGAAAGATCATTTGCAACCAGAATCAATTCAGTATCCGGTGTGATCTTTCGACTGGCAATCTTGCGCGGTTTGTTTTGCAATATGCGCAAGACGCGCTCAACCACTTGCGAAACATCGTGCTTACGCTCCCGCAGGTAGGCGTCTTCGAAAGCATCAAACTGCGCAGCCACTTCATGCATCTGTTGCACCATCGCCCATTCGGCATTGCAGCGGCCATCACGGATCAATGTATGCACGCCAGCAATCAAATCCTGGTCTGCCAGCAACATGGAATGCAGATCAATGAATGCAGATAACTCACCCGGACTGCCCGCATTATTCGCCTCTTCGCGCAAAGCATCCAGCTCGTCTATTGCAGTAGCTAGCGCAGCATCCAGCCGCTTTAACTCATCGGCGACATCTCGCTCACGCAGCTGATACTGCGTCACCTCCAGCACCGCATGCGAAATCAGATGCGCATGGCCAATGGCAATGCCTCCCGATACCGCCAGACCATGCAGTGTAAAGCTCATGATGCTTAATCAGCCTCGCCAAAGCGATCAGCAATTAACAATAACAAGCTTTGCAAGGCCTCATTCTCTTGCTCGCCGCCTGTGATCACCATGACTTTTGACCCCTTGCCTGCGGCCAGCATCATCACACCCATAATGCTTTTAGCATTGATGCGGCGCCCACCTCTTTCCATCCAGACTTCGCACGGAAAACTGCCTGCCAGCTGCGTCAGCTTGGCAGAGGCACGTGCATGTAAACCCAGTTTATTAACAATTTCAACTTCTGCTTGTGGCATATCAGTGGTCCATTATGTTGAGCACGCCATCACGCCCCCCCGCAATCGCACGGGTAATCAGCGTTTCCATGCCTTTATCACGGTAAGTCAACGCACGTAGCAGCATGGGCAAGTTCACACCGGCCAACCCTGCAATATACCCAGGCGCTAGCAATTTGGTGGCGATATTGGATGGCGTCGCTCCATACAGATCGGTCATGATCAGCACCCCCTCACCTGTATCTACCAGCTGCAACATATCGCGCGCCAGCGGCAGAAGATCCAATGGATCATCCTGCAACGAAACCCCGAGTTGGGCGATCTGCAACGGCCGCTTGTTCAGCACATGGCAGGCACATTGAATCAGGGATTCGCCGTAAGTAGCGTGGGTAATCAGGAAAAGGCCAATCATGACTTTATTCTAGCAGCCTGTCATTCGGGATAGGCAGAGGACGTTGTTTATCCGTTGTTTATCTATCATTGGCTCGCGTGTTGTCAAACGGCTCCACTTTAAGTCGCGCATGCATCGCGGGTGTGGCATCCACCGTGCCGTCAGCGCCGACTTTTAACGCAGCAACTATGCCCAGTTTGCGGGCTTGTGGCAACCAATCCTTGCCGGCGATGAACAGCGGTTTGGACAATGCGTCAGAGCGCATGCCCGCTGCGGCGCCTGGTGCAATCAAGACCGTCACAGCCTGTGTGCCGTCCGCCGGACGGCCGGTGCGTGGGTCAAGCAAATGGCAATAACGGCGACCTCCGAGTTCGAAATACCGGTGATAGTCGCCTGAAGTGCCAATCGCCTCCCCGTCGCGTAATTCAAGGCTGGCCAGAGCAGCCCCACCCACTTGTGCGGGACGCGGATGCTGGATACCCACGCGCCATGGCGTGCCGTTTTTTGTACCCAGCGCCATAACGTTGCCACCAATGTTGATCAATGCATTATGTACGCCCGCTCGGCGAAGAATAGCCGCCGCATGGTCGAGCGCCACGCCTTTCAGATAACCGCCAAAATCAAGCACCACGGCATTGTTGCGACTCGTGACACGCCACCCTTCCAGATGCAGATCGGCGATGGATGGTCGCTGCGCCAGCAGCGCCTTGAGCGCCGTTTCATCCGGCAGATGCGGTACGATCTCATCGGTTTGGAACCCCCACAAGGCAATCAAGCGACCGATGCCGGGGTCGAACAGATAATTGCTGGCTGCTGCGATCGCCTGAGCTTCTCGAATATAGCCAGCAAGCTCGGGCGATACATCAAAGGGCTTGCCCATGGCAATTGCCGCATTCAGCGAAGAGAGTTCGGACGGTTGCCATGCATGGTAGGTGCGATGCAGACGATCAAATTCCGCCAGCACCTGATTACCTGCCGCGCGAGCCTGTGCTTCGGGCACACCAGTGATCAGTAGCTCAACACGGGTACCGAAAACAAAAGATTCCTGCCGCCAAGGCGCGGATGGTGCGCAGCCGGTGAAAAACGTCACCGCAACGCAAATCGCAAACAGGCGTATCAGGCGCGTGCGCACTCCCGCTCCAGCGCATTCAACAGCATGCCCGCAACATCGAATCCTGTCTGCTGCGCGATCTCGACAAAACAAGTAGGGCTGGTGACATTGATTTCAGTGAGCTTGTCGCCAATCACGTCCAAGCCGACAATCAGCAAGCCGCGCGCCCATAAAGTCGGCGCTAGCGAGACGGCGATTTCCTCATCCCGGGCGGTCAGTGCACGTGCCACACCAGTGCCACCCGCTGCCAGATTGCCACGAGTTTCGCCCTGCATAGGAATGCGCGCCAGACAATACGGCACCGGCTCGCCAGCAATCAGCAAAATGCGCTTATCCCCTTCGCTGATGGCCGGCAGATATTGTTGCGCCATGATGCTGCGTGCGCCAAAGTCGGTGAGCATCTCGACAATCACATTCCGATTCGGGTCTTGCCGCCGCACATGGAAAATACTGCTGCCACCCATGCCATCCAGCGGCTTGAGAATCGCCTCACCCAGCTCATTGATAAAGTCATGCACATCCTTGGGATGACGCGAGATGAGTGTCGTTGGCGCAAGTTGCGCAAACTCTGCAATCGCCACCTTTTCCGAGTGATCGCGTATCGCCCGGGGACGATTGAAGATGCGTGCGCCCTCAGCCTCAGCACGTTCGAGCAGCCAGGTCGCCGTGATGTATTCAAAATCGAATGGCGGATCCTGACGCATCAATACGACAGAAAATTCCGTCAAGGGCAGACAGGTTTTTTCGGTCACTGAAAACCATGCGGCATCATCTTCTGTGAGCCGGATTTTCACCGCATGCGCCATGGTTCGGCCATCGCGCCAATGCAAGGCTTCGCGCTGTATGGTCCACACCTCATGGCCGCGCTTTGCCGCTGCGCGCATCATGGCAATGCTGGAATCCTTGTAAGCCTTGAGCGCGGATAACGGGTCAACAATGAAGGCGATTTTCATGCCGCCTCCGCCGGTGCAGCCCGTTCCAGTTCGAGCGATGCGGCCAGCAAGGCCAGTCGTGCCACCACACCATAGGCATAAAACCGATTAGCAGGTGCATCCGGGTCCATGCGAGCATCGGGTAATGAACATGCCGTGGCAAACCCCAACGGCTTGAAATGCATACCCGGCGCATTGAGATTTTCATCCGTGCCACGCGATGCATTCACACGATAAAACCCGCCAACCACATAGCGATCAATCATGTACACCACGGGTTCTGCCGTGCCTTCATCCACACGCTCAACCGTTGGTACGCCTTCCTGAATAATCACATCCGTGACTTGCAGACCTTCTTTGACCACCGCCATTTTATTGCGCTGCTTGCGGTTGAGTTGCTTCACTTCGCTGGCATCCTTCACCGTCATAATGCCCATACCATAAGTGCCCGCATCGGCCTTGACAATGACAAAGGGCTCCTCGGTTATGCCATATTCCTTGTATTTGAGGCGCATGCGGTTAAGCAGCTTATCGACACTGCCCGCAAGACATTCTTCGCCTACACGCTCATGAAAATTGATTTCACTGCACACTTCAAAGTCCGGATCAATCAACCAGGGGTCGATGCTTAATTCACGCGCGAACGATTGCGCGACATCACGATAAGCCGCAAAGTGCGCCGATTTTCGCCGCACATGCCAGCCTGCCCACAGCGGGGGAATAACAAACTGTTCTTCCAGATTCAGCAAAATTTCCGGCACGCCGGCGGAGAGATCATTGTTCAGCAGCACCGCGCACGGGTCAAACCCTTCCAGACCCAAACGTCGACCATCGCTGCCAAGGCGCTTTAAGGGCTCGAGTACGAGGCGCTGGCCATCAGGCAGATCAAGTGATGTTGGCGCGGTTATTTCCGGCAGCAGCGAGCCGATGCGCACATTCAGCCCGGCATGTTGCAGAATGTTTGCCAGCCGTGCCACATTCATCAAATAAAACTGATTGCGCGTGTGATTCTCGGGAATCAACAAGAGGTTTCTGGCCTCAGGACAAATTTTCTCAACCGCTGCCATCGCGGCTTGCACGCATAAAGGCAGAAAATCCGTATTGAGGTTATTAAATCCGCCAGGAAACAAATTCGTATCCACAGGGGCGAGTTTGTAACCGGCATTGCGCAAATCAACTGACGCATAGAACGGCGGCGTGTGATCCAACCATTGCGTGCGCAGCCAACGCTCAACCGTTGTTTCGTTATCCAGAAAGCAGCGCTCAAGGTCAAGCAGCGGCCCCGTCAGGGCGGTCGTGAGATGTGGAACCATGATTATTTCTTCCTTTGATCACTGCGAATCATCAATGTCTTTGTCCGCAGATTTTTTGCTATTTTATGCTGTGCGATGTTACACGACTCATTAACTGACAAACTCGACAAAGTCTTCGGGTAACAAGACATGCTCCAGACTGCGTTGCGAAAAAATAAAGCGCCCGTCGCAGACAAAACCCAGCTCGCGCCAATCGACTGCATTCAACCAATCGGCCAGCTGTTGGCATTGCTGTACGCTCAAATCAGCCCGATGTGGAAATAAAGCCAGCACGGCGCCATCGTAATTAGTACAGGAATGCAGAAAAAATGGCCGCGCGTTGCGCGTACGGCCGTTCACATAGATACGCGGCGCGGCAGAAACATGATGTCGGCGCCCCCATTGCCACCAGTTAGATTCGGTGAAGGTCGTCACCCGTCGTTGCAACAGGCGCTGTTTGAAGCGTTCCAGATAATCCATGAGTGCTGTTCTGCAGCCTGCGCTCACCCCATCCTCCAGATAAATCATGCGCCGCGTTTCGCCGGTTTGTGCTGTTTTCGAGCAGACAAAATCCGCATTACCGAGTTCAGCATGCGTAAAAATTTCATCCGCGCCCGAGACAGCGCCGACTTTGACAAAAAACACGCGCTTGAGCGGCACGGAATAAATTGCGCGAGTAAACATCAATTGTCCGTTCGCCAGCACCATACGACGCCCATCATGCAAACGATGACTCAGATCGCCTTTCTCGAACCGCCAAATCGCGCAATTAGGCGTTGCACCGGCAAAAATTCGCGCATCGCCCAGGTCTTCAAAATGAGTGATCGTGCCCTGCTCAAACAGCCAAGTGTTCAGCCGTGCGGCACTCGTGGCTTTCAAAAAATCACGTGGCGTAATGAAGATCACCTCGCCGCCTACGGCGAGATGACGCACGGATTTCTCGATGAAATGCAGATACAGATTCGCATGCCCATCCAGCAACCGCGAATGTAAATACTGACGCGTTGTCGGGGCAATATCACGCGCTTTGACATATGGCGGATTGCCAATGATCGTAGCGAACTGCTCGTGCTCTGGATAGCTGAAAAAATCACTATTGAGCGCGTCTGGCGGACAATGTGCTGCATCCAGTTCAATCGCCACACACCCAGGAAGACGTGCAGAAAATGCCCCGTCGCCACAAGATGGCTCGAGCACGCGGCCGGTGTTCTTGCGCAGCGACAACATGCGTTCTACCACCGAGGGTGGCGTGAATATCTGACCGAATGTGGCAATATCGCGTGCCCGTAGTGTATTCACCACCGTCTCCCAAGAAGGCTTTCCAGAAGCGAACTCCAGGCTACGCAGCGTATCACCAGCGCCGACTTTTTCAGCGCAGCTTGCTTCACAACAGGCAGATCAGAACGTGCCGATCACCCACATGGGCACGCTCAACCTTGTGCCACCGATCGCATCGTCGCGTACCCAGCTGCCATCGCCACGATTATCGATCAGGTAATAGGGCACGCCGTGCGGCGGCGTCACCTTCATCATGTACAGCTTGCCATTCGCGCGGTATTCCTCAACCTTGTCTTCGCCACGTTGGCTAATGGTCACCTGAGGTTCAAGCGATTCATCCACGACACCGGCCGGTGGTGGTGGTGGTGGCTCGGGCAGCGGCTCCAGTTTTGGTGGCGTGCTTTGCGCTGCAACAGTCAGCGCAAACAGTGAGCAGAGGACAAATAAATAACGGCGCATGGCGGTTTCCTTAAAGGGGACAGTGCATTGCAATGAATCAAGTTGCAGTGTATCAAAGGTTAAGCAAGAGCTCGTGCTCTTCAGGCAGATGGGCAAATCCACGCGCCTCATAATGATCAAAAATCGCATCCAGAATACTTTGCGGATCATCAATCACTTGAATCAGCTTTATATCATCCGCATGAATCATGCCATCAGCCACCAGACGGGTACCTAGCCAGTCAATCAGGCCAGCCCAGAATTCACTGCCCACAAGAATGATGGGGATGCGCGGGCTTTTTCCGGTCTGGATCAGCGTGAGTGCTTCGAGCAATTCATCCAGCGTACCAAAACCACCGGGCATCACCACATAGGCTGCGGCCACTTTGACGAACATGTATTTGCGGGCGAAAAAATGGTGAAAACTCTGCGAAATATCCTGATAAGGATTCGGCTTTTGCTCGTGCGGTAACTGGATGTTGAGACCAACGGAAAGGCTTTTCCCCGCGAAAGCCCCCTTATTGGCAGCCTCCATCACACCGGGGCCACCACCCGAGATGACAGAAAAACCCGCATCCGAGAGCATGCGCGCGATTTTTTCGGTCAGCCGATAGATCTCTGAATCCGGCGTGAGACGCGCACTACCGAAGATCGACACCGCAGGCCGCACTGTCGCCAAACGCTGGGTCGCCTCGACAAACTCTGCCATAATACCAAACACCCGCCACGCCTCGCGCGAATCGCTTGTAGCCTGTGCTGCGGGAGGTACTTCAAAGCCTTTCGGCAACTTGTTTTTTGCACTCACTTTATCTCTCCATGCCTACTTTATTACTCGTCGACGGCTCGTCTTATCTCTACCGCGCCTTTCACGCCCTGCCCGATCTGCGCAATGCCGCGAATGAACCCACGGGCGCCATCCGCGGCGTGCTCTCGATGCTGCGCGTGTTAGAAGCCGACTATAAGGCAGATTACCGCGCCGTGGTGTTCGATGCCAAAGGCAAAACCTTTCGCGAAGACTGGTACCCCGCCTACAAAGCGCACCGGCCTTCCATGCCCGAAGACCTGGCAGCGCAGATTCCGTTGTTACATGAATGCATCCGCGCAGCGGGCTGGCCACTGGTGATGATCGATGGCGTCGAGGCCGACGATGTGATCGGCACATTGGCGCACGCCGCCACCCAGTCCACCATCGACTGCATCATTTCAACCGGGGATAAAGATCTGGCGCAATTAGTAAACCATCATGTCACGCTGATCAACACCATGAGCAACGAAACGCTCGATGAAGCGGGCGTGCTGGCAAAATTTGGCGTGCCACCAGAGCGCATCGTCGATTATCTCGCACTGATGGGCGACGCGGTAGACGGCGTGCCAGGGGTGAATAAAGTCGGGCCCAAGACTGCCGTGAAATGGCTCGCTCAATATGGCTCGCTGGATGGCGTGGTCACACACGCGCAAGACATCAACGGCGTGGTGGGTGAAAATCTGCGCCAGCATCTGGATTTTTTGCCATTGGGCAAAAAACTGGTTACGGTGGTATGCGATCTGGATTTGCCCGTCGCGATCCCTGAGCTCACGCCGCAAGTGCCTGACACCCAAAAACTGATCGAATTATTCACGCGGCTGGAATTCAAAAGCTGGCTGAAGGAACTGGGTGCTTCCAGCAAAACGGGAAACGACGCCGCGCAAGGTGATTTTTCGGTCGGCAACGCGCGAAATAACCCGCTACGCGCCGACCCACCAGCGCCGACTTTTAACGACCTTGTCACCACCGAACCCGACCGCAGCGGCTATACCTGCATCCTTGATGCAGCACACCTCGACACCTGGCTGGCACGGCTGATGGCGGCCGAACTCGTCGCGCTGGATACCGAAACCACGGGCCTTAATCCGATGCAGGCGCAGCTCGTCGGCATCTCGTTTGCGCTAAGCGAAGGTGACGCAATCCACGCCGCCTACCTGCCGCTCGGCCACAACTATGCAGGTGCGCCAACGCAACTGCCGCTGGCTGATGCGCTAGAGAAATTGCGCCCCTGGCTGGAGTCGCCTCACCACCACAAACTCGGCCAGCATCTCAAGTATGACCGGCACATTTTCGCCAACCACGGCGTGCAACTCGCGGGCATCGTTGAGGATACGCTGCTCGAATCCTATGTGCTGGAATCCGGCAAGCCGCACGATCTCGGCTCGCTTGCCGCGCGGCACTGCGGGCTAAAAACCCTGAGCTATGACGACATCACCGGCAAGGGCGCCGCGCGCATTTCTTTCAGCCAGGTGGACATCGCGCGGGCTACTGAATACGCCGCGGAAGATGCCGATGTCACCTGGCGCGTACATCATGTGTTGCGCCCGCAACTGGCTGCCGAACCGGCGCTGGAGCAGCTCTACCGCGACCTGGAATTGCCGGTTGCCGAAGTCCTGTTCCGCATCGAACGCAATGGCGTGCTGATCGACCCTGCCGCGCTGACCCGGCAAAGCCATGAACTCGGGCACAAAATGCAGGTGCTGGAAGGCGAAGCGCATACACTGGCGGGCCAGCCATTCAACCTCAATTCACCCAAGCAGTTGGCGGAAATCCTATTCACCCAACAAGGCCTGCCGGTAGTCAAAAAAACACCTTCAGGCGGGCCTTCGACGGATGAAGAAGTGCTGGAAAAGCTGGCCGAAGATTATCCGCTGCCGCGAAAAATTCTCGACTATCGCAGCCTGGCCAAACTCAAAAACACCTACACCGACAAACTGCCGCAGATGGTCGAACGCAGCACAGGCCGTGTGCACACCAGCTTTGCGCAAGCCGTGGCGGTCACCGGGCGCCTCGCTTCCAGCGAGCCCAACCTGCAAAATATCCCTATCCGCACGCCCGAAGGCCGACGCATCCGTTCCGCCTTTATCGCCCCGATCGGGACACCGCGCCGTTATTACATCGCCAGCGCCGACTATTCACAGGTCGAGCTGCGCATCATGGCGCATTTGTCGAATGACGCGCGCCTGTTGGAAGCCTTCGCTCAGGGTGAAGACGTACACCGCGCCACCGCCGCCGAGGTGTTCGGCATCACCCCGGCAGAGGTCAGCAACGAACAGCGCCGCGCCGCCAAAGCCATCAACTTCGGCCTGATCTACGGCATGAGCGCCTTCGGCCTCGCTCGCGAATTGAAGCTGGACCGTAGCGCGGCGGCCGCCTACATGGATCGCTATTTCGCGCGTTACCCCGGCGTGGCTCGGTACATGGAAGAAACTCGCGAAGCCGCACGCAGCCAGGGTTATGTCGAAACCGTCTTCGGTCGCCGTTTATGGCTGCCGGAAATCAATTCCACCAACGCCGCCCGCCGCCAGGGCGCAGAGCGCGCCGCCATCAACGCGCCGATGCAGGGCACAGCGGCGGATTTAATCAAGCGCGCCATGCTGGCCGTGCAAGGCTGGCTGGAAGCGCAAAAAATGCGCACACTGCTCGTGCTGCAAGTGCATGACGAGCTGGTGCTGGAAGTGCCGGAAGAAGAACTCGCCACGGTACGCGACGCGCTGCCCAGGCTGATGGGCGGCGTAGCCGAACTCAAAGTACCCCTGCTGGTTGAAATCGGCGTTGGCGCGAACTGGGATGAAGCGCATTAACCACGGCTTTCATTCATCAGTGTCGTATAGGCTGCCATTACCTCTGCCACACTGATATCCGCCACATCACGACTCTCTGGCTGCAACAACACATGGGGCACATGCCAGGGGCGCCAGCGCACGGCATCTGAATTGCCGAACAGGCAGACGATGGGTTTGCCGAGGCCCGCCGCAATGTGCATCGCGCCGCCATCGGAACAAATCACCGCATCGCACAATGAAAGCCCGGCGATGAGCTCAGTCAGTTCATGCGTCGGTACGGCGGCCAGCGGCAGATCGCGGGTGAGCGCCACCAGTTCGGCCGCTTTGGCATCATCGCCCGGATGCAGCGCATCATCGGCCGCGCCCGGCGACCAGAACAGCAGAAAACCGCAGCCGCTGGCCGCATGCAGTTGCCGCGCCAATTCGGCAAAATGCGCCACCGGCCAGCGCTGCCTGGGCTTGCGTGCGGAGAGTTGCAAGGCAATCAAACGCCGTCCCGCCAGCGCCGAGGGAAGGTGCGCTGCCAGACGATTCGCCAGCGCAACATCGGCCACTATCGTGCAAGGCGGCAGCGCATGGACGTCCGCATTGGCGTCCGCATTGACGTTCACAGGGGTGACGCCATAAGCCGCCAAACAAGCCATGCTGCGTTCCACCTCGTGCCCCACCGCTGTTGATGGCGCCACCAGCACCCGCCGTGGCGCAACCCAGCGTGCAAAACGGCGCGCACTGGCCTGCTCACCACCGGGCAGGATCACCTCATCAATCCGCCGCCTACGCAAATTCAGGATCAGCCGCAAGCGCTGCCACAACGCCCGCCATTGACTTTGCCCTGGGGCGAGATGCTTGCCCTTGGTATAAGTAAAAACCTCATTGACATGCGGGTTCCCCGCCAGCACCGGCGCGTTGTAGCTATTCGCCAGCACACCGATCCAGGCATCGGGAAAGCGCGCGCGCAGTGCGGCGAAAAGTGGCGTGGTGCACACCAGATCGCCGATATTATCGCGACGGATAATCAGGATTTTTCGGGGTTGATGGATATGATCCAGCTTGCCATCGACGGTGTTCAAATCCCCCATGTCACGTCACCCGCCACTGATCATCACGGATAGACATGGCCAATAGATAGCCTGCCAAAAACAAAAATATCTGCAGCATGTGATCTCGATTCACGCTATCGACCACCATCCTGCCGATAAAGCCACTGGCGAGAAACAAAAGCCACAGCCCGTGCGGATTCTGATCACGAAAATAACGTACCCCGCCCGTAACCATCAGGCTACCCATAAACAGCAGCCACAGCACCACCGCAGGTATGCCCGCACCAATGCCAAGATCAATCCAGCCGCTATGCGCATGGCCTACTTGCGCATCCACGCCGGTCTCGCGCAGCGCATGGGAAAACGCATTGCGGCCATACCCCACACCTAACGGAAGCTCCTCAATCAAGCGTAATCCGGCGTGAATGAATGCCACGCGGATGTAGGCAGAGGCATCCACCGCAACACCACTTTTCATTACCGGAAGCGGGGCATGATCAATATCCATCCAGGCGCGCTGGCCGTCAATATCCCAGCCCAGTGCGGTACTTTCCATAAATGCTGGCCAGCGGTTATCTGCTTGATAGCTGATCACGGCAAGACTCATCACCAGGGCCAGCAACATTGCCCCACCCAGCATGCCGCGACGCACACCTTGCTGACGAATCCGGTGAATGCTGTACAACAGACTCGCCGAAACTGCGAGAAAAAGCAGCCCGATGACACCATTACGTGCACCGGCCAAATACAAGCTGGTCAAACTGATGGCTGCTGCACCGATGACTACCTTCCACGGCAGCTGCAAGAAGCGGCGCGCATGACATGCACGAAACAGCAAATCCACCGTCAGGGCCGCCAGCAGCATATTCAAAATAAAACTCATCTCCAGCTTGCCACCGGTTAGAGGCACCAGGCCGCGCAGTAACTCGCCGTGCAGCCACCAGTGCGCAACCGATTGGCCCACGGCAATCATGGCTTGCAGAACCCACACGCCAATCAGCGTGGTAGTAATAATCGCACCGGACCACAATTTTTTCTCGCGCGAGGCACACGCCAGCAGAACGCCTAAACCCAAGGCCAGCAGCGCGTTCAGCCACTGGCCTTTCAACTCCTTCAATGCCCACAGGGTTTGATGCGAAATGAACACCGCTTGCCACACCAGCCACAAGGTAAAGGCTGCAAGAAGGCCGAATACCCAACGATTAGCTCTCCAAACAGGTGGCAAGCTTTGCCATGAGGTTAGCCTAGCCACCCCAAGCAGAGACAAAAACAGCAACCAATAGCGCAAAGCGGGGACATCCGGCAACGACCAGGTAAATAAAAGCCCGAGAACCAGGGCCAAGGTCATTTTTTTTATCATGAAGCAGAAATTTCCGAAGGGTTACCGGAGTTACTACATAAAGCGAGTGCTGCCTCTGCAATCTGCCGAGCGTCAATTCCTTCGATACAGGCGCGCGTGCCAACGCGGCAGGTATAAGGCGCGTCGAACGTATGCGAGCAAGGCGCACAGGGCAAGTCCGTGCGTTGCAAAATAATCACATGTTTGCCCAATGGGCGGGTTTCCTGCATATCCACCGGCCCGGCAACGGAAACAATCGGCAGATTGAGGGCATCGGCCATGTAAGTCACGCCCGAATCGACGCCGATGAATACCGTCAGCCGCTGCAACAGGGCAGGCAATTCGGCAATACCTACCGCACCACACGCATCAATCACCGTGCCTGGCGGCAGCTGGCTGGCGATCTCCGCTGCTTGTGATTTATCTTCATCACTGCCGATCAACACCAAGCGTGCCGCAGGCCGTGCAGCGAGCATCTGTCTTGCAACCGCAATGATTTTTTCACTCCCCAACGCCTTCAAGCGATTCGCGCTGGAGACGCCGATGCCCACCAGCACGCCAGTCACTTGCCCGAGCACCGCGTCCGCTTTTCCCGCAGCACCGTGGGCTGTAAAAACTTCCTTGTCCAACCGCCCTGCGCTAATCCCAAGGCGTGTCAGCAAAGCCAAATAAGTTGCTTGAATCAAGCGGTCACTGCGATGTATCTCAACCTCGCTCCACAAGCGAGCGGCCAGTTGATGACTCATGCCGCCGAAATTCGACTGCACTGCCAGCCGCCGGGGAGTCAACGCCCACAACGCCGCCACAGCATAGGCCGCACCCGCATTGAGGCATACCACCGTGTCATAGCGGCCCTGACGCAGCAAATGGATAAGCCGCCATTTGCCGCCCAGCCCGCGAAAGGTTTTAGCCTCGGCCACGACCACGCCATTCACCTGCGGATTGGCGCGCAATAACGGCACATTCTGTGCTGTGGCCATCACGGCTAAATGTGCTTGCGGATAACGCGCCTTGATTTCTCTAAACACCGGCGTGGCACACAGCAAGTCACCGATTTTCGCCATCTGGATAACGAGAATACGCTGCGGCTCGGCAGGTGCCCGTCCAGCCATGATCCGCAATAGCGGTGAAACCAGCCAGGTCAGCCACAGATAAAACATCAGGCCGCCGCCTCCAGAATTTTCGTCACGCCCGCAACATAAGCCTCGATGGAAAAGTCGGCGCTGGCACGACGGCGACCGGCTGCGCCAAAGGACTGTCTTTTTGCCGGATTGCGCAGAAGATCGGCAAGAAATTCTGCCAGCGCGTCAATGTCGCCGTAATCGTAAAGGTAACCCGTCTCGCCATGAACCACGACCTCACTGGAACCCACAATGCGCGAAGCAATCACTGGCTTTTCAAGCAACATCGCTTCCAAAATCACCCTTGGCAGTCCTTCGCTCGACGAGGCAAGTACAAACACATCCATCACCGCCAGCCAAGGTAAGGGTTGCTTCTGAAAACCGGTAAAAGTAACGCGGCTGGCCAGCCCCAACTCACTGGCCAGTTGCCGCAAAGCGGCTGCTTCCGCCCCTTCGCCAACAATCAGCAGATGCGGCGTCAAATCTTGTGGCAGACGCGCCACCGCGCGCAGCAGATGATCAACAGATTTGCGCTTGATCAACGAACCGATGGTGCCGATGACCGGCGTATCCAACGCCACGCCCGGCAACGGCTGCGGTTCAGGAAACGGCTGGCGAGTGTCGATACCGTTATGCACGACCTGACAAAGCGCAGGCCGTACACCCTGCCGCAACAGCGCATCCTTTACTCCCTGCGAAACACAAATCACCCGACGCGCCACGCGATTGACAGCATCGCGCTCGATGGCATTGAGCTTCGGTTCGATGCGGCAATGCTGTACCACCGACACACCAGCCTTTTCCGCCGCAAGATAGCCTTCCAGATTAGAGGCTGGTTGATTGTTCATGTACAGCAAGGTGTAATTTTCCTTGCGCAGCAATTCAGCCAGCGCGCGCGCGCGCGGCCGGATGCGCCAGAATATCTCGACCCTGAACACCGCCGCCGCGCGCCACGATTTATGCCAAAACAAAAGCCCGCGTGCCAGCTCCTTGGCGAGTTTGACCCACCACGACTGGTGACGTGTGGGCAGGACGAGCAACGGAATATCGATGGCTGCCAACGCCTCGCGCAGTGTCGAATCCCCATGTCGATAGTTGTGATAAAAGCAGGCCGTCACCGTAAAGCGTGTGCGATCGATACGCTTCAACAGTTCAATCATGCTGTTGGTGCCGCCGCCCCATTCGTTGCCGGTATCGAGCAGCAGGATGCGTTTGACTAGATTAGCCACGTGTTAATTCCTGTTTGCGTTATTTGTTATTTATTAGTTGCTGCATCACAGCCACAGCAACTTCGTCCGACGGAATCTGCGCCATCCAGCGATCATTATCCGTCTTGGAGCGGACACCCGCTGGCGCTGGGTGATGAATAACAATATGTCGTTCGTGATCATAAGCCGGGCCCGAAACATCCGGGCCCGAAACCGCAAACAAAGATACCGTGGGCGTGTCGATGGCAACGGCCACATGCAGTGTGCCGGTGTCGCCTGTTACCAACACGGCGCAGCGTTGCACCAGCGCGGGCAGCA
>JAUSMB010000010.1 GCA_030645365.1 Rugosibacter sp. | reverse complement strand
GTGCTGCTTGGCCTGCCGCTGGCCTTTGAGCCTGCCGAGCGCGGCATCATGCGCCGCCCGCCGCGCCCGCCCGGCGCATCCATTCTCGACCGCCGGCTGGTCAAGCGCGTGCTGCTGGTCGGCGTCCTGATGCTGGCGGCGGCATTCGGGCTGTTTGAACTAGCGCTATCACGAGGACAATCATTGGAAATAGCGCGCACCGTCGCCGTCAATGTCTTCGTCGCCATAGAAATAGCCTACCTGTTCAACTGCCGCTCGCTGCATCTGCCCATCACCAAAATGGCGGTGTTCTCGAATCCGTGGGTCTGGTGGGGTGCGGGCGCCATGCTGGCGCTGCAACTGGCGCTAACCTACTGGCTGCCACTTGCCAGCCTCTTCGGCACCGCCCCCATCGACGCCCGCGCCTGGGGCGAGATAAGCATCGTGGCGCTGACTGTCATCATCATCGTCGAGCTGGAAAAACACTGGCTTGCCGCAAAACCTGCTCGCCGTTAAAAGTCGGCGTTCGCAAGACGCCGCGCAGCTAGTCCCGTTTGGGACGGCGACACATCAAAGCAATGAGGCGCATCGCACATAGCCGCCCTGCCCCATCCGTTACAATCAACTGATGTTGAAAACTGATGTGATTAGCGTTCTCGAACGCCCTTACGCCAGCACGCCTGAAGGTGCTTTGCGATTTTTCATTTCTCTGGTGGATGCCATTCGCCCCGATGATCCTCACAGCACCGAGGCTGCAACGGCCGTATTTGCCAGCTTGCGCGACATCGTAGCAAGCAATGAAAAATACCGTGCCACGCTGCGCTGTCAGGTACAGCAGCTCTTGCGTGGAACCCAGCAGGTCAGCCTGTACACCGATGCAGGCATTCTGCCGAACTCCGGATTTTTCAGTGAGCTGTGGCGCCGTGCCATGGGCCGGATACTGCCGCCGGTACCCGATGCCGCACGGCTCAAGGACTGTTTCGATGCGATGTTCCATGACCGCGATGACCATGTCTGGCTGGCAGCCGGGCCGCTCGATGACAAGCTGACTTTGTGGGATGCGGTGTTCAGCATGGCTGCGGACGCTGCAAGCGATACAAGTGATGCAAGCAATGAAGCGCGCTGGCAATTGCACACCGAAGCGCAACTGCTCGAGGCCATGCAGGTGCTGGCGACGCGCATCGGCGCGATGGGGCTGGAACCTGAACTCACGCGCGTGCAGCCGCGCATCATCGAATTCGAATCGCCCTTCGTGCATCTGAATGCGGAAGTGTTGCACTTTGCCGAGGCCTGGCGGGCGCACCATGCCGACCCCACCGCCGAGCACGAGGACGAACGGCACATCATGGTACTGGTCGATCAGTGCCGCGACGTGATGGCCCGTGCGCGGCGCAACGCGGCCAGCGAGGGCACCAGCCTCAGCCTCACCTATCTGCTGGTGCGCACGGAACAATGCCTGCAGCGGCTGGTGCAGCTTACCGGCGTGCTGTGCGCACGCTTTCAGCCTGAATTCCAGCCTGAAATGCGCAGCGCGATGGTCGACCGCTGGGTACGCCTGACGCATGATCTGGTGCAGGGAGAAAACCGCCGCAACAGCTTGCGCGAACCATTTAGCCGCCTCACCGGCCTGCTTGCGCTGCGCGTGACCGAAAATGCGCACCGCACCGGCGAACACTATATAACGACCGATCGCGCCGAATATGCTGCCATGTGGCGTTCGGCCGCCGGTGGCGGTTTCATCGTCGGCTTCATGGCGCTGATCAAGCTGCTGCTGGGCAAGTTCATTTTTGCGCCGTTCGTCTATGTGTTTATGCATAGCCTGAACTATTCGCTGGGCTTCGTGCTGATCCATGTGCTGCGTTTCACGCTGGCCACCAAGCAGCCGGCGATGACGGCGGCGACCATCGCCGAGAGCATCGACAAGTCGGAGGGCAAAACGCGTGACTTGCACCGTCTTGCCGACCTGGTCGTCGCCATGATGCGCAGCCAGTTCGCGGCCATTGCGGGCAACGTGGCGGTGGCCATCCCGACCGCGGTTGTCATCGCGCTCGTCTATCAGTGGATCATTGGTCAGCCAGCGATGGATGTCGCTAAAGCACAACATACGCTGCATGATCTTTCACCCATCGCGAGCCTGGCCATCCCGCATGCGGCGCTGACCGGCATCCTGCTTTTTCTTGCCGGGCTGCTCTCCGGATTTTTCGATAACAAAGCGGCTTACGATCGCATCCCGGAACGCATCGCCCATCTTGGCTGGCTGCGCCGCCTGATTGGCCCGCAGCGCGCCGACCGTTTCGCCAACTATATCGGGCGCAACCTGGGCAGCCTCGCCGGTAACTTTTTGCTGGGCATCATGCTGGCCAGCCTAGCACCCCTTGGCGTCTTTCTCGGCCTGCCGCTGGATGTGCGGCATGTGACCTTGTCCTCCGCCAATTTTGCCTTCGCCCTCACCGCGCTTAATTTTCATATTGATCCATTCACCCTCATCGAAACGCTGGCAGGTATCGCGTTGGTGGGCTTCACCAATCTTACCGTCAGTTTCGCCTTGGCCTTATGGGTAGCGCTCAAGGCGCGAGGCGCGGACATCACCGCTACCCAGGGGCTTGCAGCGCTTTTGCTGGAACGCGTGCGCAAAGAACCCGCCCGTTTTTTTGTGCCGCCGCGCGCTTAAAAAAACGCGCCGACGTGACTAAACCCATCGCGTTAAAAGTCGGCGCTGGTGATACGGCGGCAAATCGACGAAAATCCGTCCTCTCTCGAAAACCTTCACCCCGCGTACGCCGTCATGACTTCTCTGCTCGACAATCTCAATGAACCACAACACGCCGCCGTCACGCTACCTGCCGAGCACGCCCTGATTCTGGCGGGCGCCGGTTCCGGCAAAACACGCGTGCTAACCACGCGCATCGCCTGGCTGATATCGAATGGGTTGGCGCGGCAGCAGAATATCCTGGCGGTCACCTTCACCAACAAGGCGGCGAAGGAAATGCAAACGCGCCTGGCGGCGATGTTGCCGGTGAATGTGAAAAGTATGTGGATCGGTACTTTCCATGGCTTGTGCAATCGTCTGCTGCGCGCGCATTACCGCGATGCGGGTTTGCCACAACTGTTTCAGATTCTCGATTCGGCAGATCAGCTCTCATCCGTTAAACGATTGCTCAAGGCGCTGAACGTGGATGACGAAAAATTTCCGCCGCGCGAAATGTGCCAGTTCATCAACGCACAAAAAGAACAAGGCTTGCGCGCGTCCGCCGTTGAGGCATGGGATAGCTGGGCAAAAAAGAAGGTGGAGATTTATGCCGCTTACGAGACGCAATGCCAGCGTGAAGGCGTGGTCGATTTCGCCGAACTGCTGTTGCGCTCGTTTGAGTTGTTGGCCCGCAATGAACCTCTGCTGCGCCATTATCAGGAACGCTTTGGGCATATTCTGGTAGATGAATTTCAAGACACGAACAAACTGCAATACCAGTGGCTAAAGCTGCTCGCCGGGCAACACGCGGCGTTGTTCTGCGTGGGCGACGATGACCAGAGCATCTATGCGTTTCGCGGGGCGGACGTGGGCAACATGCGCGATTTTGAGCGCGAGTTCAACGTCAAGCACATGATTCGCCTGGAGCAGAACTATCGCTCGCACGGCAATATTTTGGATGCGGCAAACGCCATCATTCAAAATAATCCGCAGCGTCTGGGCAAGAATTTATGGACGCACGCGGGCAGCGGCGAGCCGATTCGCGTGTATGAGGCGTACTCC
>JAUSMB010000009.1 GCA_030645365.1 Rugosibacter sp. | reverse complement strand
AAACCTATACGCGGTCATCAAGGATTGACGGAAAAAACAGTGCCAATATTGCGATACGATTATCCCCGGGCGCCAATGCATTGGATACGGTGCAAGCAACGAGAGCGAAAATGACAGAACTCTCCCGCTTTTTCCCGAAGGGAAAAATCGACTGGATTAATCCTTACGATACCTCCCGATTCGTTGCCATATCAATACGTGAAGTAATCACTACTTTATTCGAGGCTGTTTTTCTCGTATTTCTGGTGATGTATTTATTCATGGGTAACTTACGCGCCACACTCATTCCTACAATCGTTGTGCCTATTGCGCTGATGGGTGGCGTGTTGGGACTGTATGCCTTTGGTTACTCAATCAATGTGTTAACCCTTTTCGCCATGGTATTGGCTATTGGTATCGTCGTTGATGACGCCATTGTGGTCGTTGAAAATGTTGAGCGACTGATGACTACAGAAAATCTATCGCCACGAGACGCCACAAAAAAAGCCATGGGGCAAATTACCAGCGCGGTGATTGCTATTACCGTAGTGCTTTCTGCTGTATTTCTGCCGATGACTTTTTTTGGTGGATCAACCGGTGCCATCTATCGACAATTTGCAGTCACCCTTGTTTTAACAATGGGCTTCTCGGCCCTGATGGCCATGACGCTAACACCCGCGTTATGTGCGACCCTACTCAAGGCACATCCCAATCAAGTGGAAGTAATAGAAAACGGCTTGCTCGGGCGATTCAATCGTTTCTTCAATCGAACCACCACGCGTTACGTATCGAGCGTGTCACGTCTCGTTAAAAATAGTGCCCGTTACCTTGTTCTGTATTTGCTCTTCATTGTTGCAGCGGTGTGGCTGTTTAGTCGCCTGCCGGACAGCTTCCTTCCTGAAGAAGATCAAGGATATTTTGTCACCATGATCCAATTACCTCCCGGTGCTACCACAAGTCGAACCCTCAAGATACTGGAGAACGTTGAACAGTATTTCATGAAACAACCTGAAGTGTCGCATGTGGTTGGTGTCGTGGGTTTTTCATTTGCTGGTAGCGGTCAAAACTCTGCGCTTGCCTTTGTTAATCTAAAAGACTGGGATCAGCGCAGCGCACACGATAGCTCCGCCCAGGTGATGATACGCAAAGCTAACATGGCATTTTTCAACATCAAGCAAGCGTTGATTTTCACCATCAATCCACCACCTATCCCTGAGTTGGCTGCCGCCGGCGGGTTTGACTTCCGCTTACAAGATCGTGGGGGCCTTGGCCGTGAAAAGCTCCTTGAAGCCAGAAATATCGCGCTTGGCATGGCGTCACAAAATTCCCATCTGACAGGTGTCCGGCCTGAAGGTCAAGAGCCCGCGCCACAATTATTTCTGGATGTAGACCGCACAAAAACAGAAACCTTAGGCGTCAGCATGACAAACCTGAACGAGACCATGCAATCAGCTTTGGGTGTGGCCTATATCAACGACTTTGTCATGCAGGGTCGCGTTTTGCGCGTGCAAATGCAAGCCGAAGCCAATACGCGCAAGACCGTTGATACGATCCTGCGCTTACCGGTGCGCAACAATAAAGGTGAAATGGTCATGCTCAGTGAGCTAGTCACACCCCATTGGATTGTTGCGCCACCCAGGCTTGACCGCTTTAATGGCTTACCCTCAATGAAGATCTCTGGTGCCCCGGCTCCCGGCAGAAGCAGCGGTGAAGCGATAGCCACCATGGAGGGCATCGCAGCCAAACTTCCACTGGGTATCGGTTTTGAATGGTCGGGCATTGCTTTCGAAGAAAAACTGGCAGGTGCCCAGGCGCCGTTGCTTTTTGCCGTGTCCCTTATCGCAGTTTTCTTATGTCTTGCGGCTTTGTATGAAAGCTGGTCGATCCCGTTTGCAGTCATGCTTGCAGTACCGCTCGGAATATTTGGCTCGTTACTTGCCGTCACCCTGAGGGACTTGCCTAACGATGTTTATTTTAAAGTGGGGCTCATTGCGATTATTGGTCTTTCGTCCAAAAATGCGATTCTTATTATCGAGTTTGCACGCAAACTCCAAGATGATGGCATGGGCTTGATTGACGCTACGCTCGAAGCCTGCCGCTTGCGCTTCCGGCCTATCTTGATGACCTCCATTGCATTTATAGCGGGGGTTTTTCCACTCGCAATTTCAACCGGCGCAGGTGCTGAAAGCCGCCATGCTATTGGAACGGGCGTGATCGGGGGCATGTTTACGGCCACCCTCCTGACAGTGTTCTTTGTGCCGATTTTCTTTGTGGTCGTGCGCCGTATTTTCCCTGGAAAGTCACTACCTCACAAGGAGTCACACGATGCATAAGTTATGCACTTGGGTGGCGACCCTCACGCTTGCAGGTTGCTCTTTTGCTCCCGCCTATCAACAGCCAGAACTCCCTGTGCCTGCACAATGGCCCACTTATGTAAAAGTCGGTGCTGGTGACACGGCGGCTCATGAGTCCCTGAGCGCCTCAATAGTACAGCCGATGAGTTGGCGCAGCTTCTTTACAGATCCTCGCTTACAGCGCTTGATTGAAGCCGCACTTGATCACAATCGTGACATGCGCATTGCCATTGCTCGTGTAGAAGAAGCGCAAGCACTATATGGCGTCACCCATGCGGATCGTTTGCCCACCATAAATATTGGTGCTACGCAGTCAGCTGCGCGAACTCCTGCACAACTATCCCCCACGCTACAGACTCAAACCAACCGTCGATACGATGTCAATTTAGGTATGACAGCCTTTGAGCTCGACTTTTGGGGTCGAGTTAAAAATCTTGATGCTGCTGCCCGCGCAAATTATCTTGCAACAGCCCAAGCCCGCGAAGCCTTTCGCTTGAGTTTGATCGCTGACGTAGCCAACGCGTATTACTCACTACAAGCGCTCGATGAGCGGCACCTTCTAGCGCAGGCCACACTGGACAGTCGTGCAGACAGTCGTCGGCTCATCGGCAAGCGGCGTGATGTCGGTCTCGCCGGTGATCTTGACTTTCTGGCAGCAGACGCCGCCTATGAGTCAGCACGTGCAGAGCTCGCCAATATCGAACGTAACCAGCACCTTGCCAGCAACACGCTAGATTTATTCGTCGGCACGGTAACTCAGGATTTGCCGCCAGGTCGCCGACTAATTGACCAAGGCGAATTACCTGCGTTGCTATCAGTACCCAGTGAGGTGTTGCTGCGTCGTCCGGATGTTCGCTCAGCCGAGCAGCGTTTGCTCGCGGCGAACGCCAATATCGGTGCCGCCCGCGCCGCATTTTTTCCGCGCATCGGGCTGAGCCTGGCCTTCGGTACAGCCAGTCGAACGCTCTCCGGCTTGTTTGACGCTGGCACTGGCGCATGGAGCTTTGCCCCGTCCCTGGTACAGCCCCTGTTTGATTCCGGCCGTACGCAAGCCAACGTTAGCCTGACAGAAGCGCGCAAAGTCATCGCTGTTGCCGAGTATGAAAAAACCATACAGCAAGCCTTCCGCGAAGTGGCCGATGCCTTGGCTGCGCGTGATCAACTGAGCAAGCAACTTAGCGCCCTGAACGCTACGGAAAAATCCCAAACCGAACGCTTAAAACTTGTCGATGCTCGCTACCGCGCGGGAGTTTCCAGTTACCTTGAGTTGCTGGATGCGCAACGCGATACATTCACAGCGCAACAAAGCGCCATTCAAGCGCGCAGTGCAATGCTCACTGCTGCGGCCCAACTCTATAAAGCACTCGGCGGAGATGCTCCTGCAGATGAAATCGACAGTGGGAAAAACAGCTGACCAGACCAGTTCAGTTCGGCCATCACGGCTATCACGGCTCTAAAACGGGCATATCTCCGTTTAGGAAATATGCCCTGCATCGTATTCGGGGATTAATGGTGGTGACCGTGCGCCCCGTGAACGTGGCCATGGGTGATTTCTTCCGCTGTTGCAGCACGAACCTCCGTCACCGTGCAAGAAAAAATCAACGCGATGCCGGCCAGCGGATGATTCCCATCGACAACAACTTTATCTTCCGTAATATCGGTAATTGTATATAACCGTTCATCTTCGTCACCACGTTCAAACTGGGTACCCATTTCGATGTTTTCCGGAAACAGGTTACGCGGCTCGATAATGATCAATTCAGCGTCATATTCGCCAAAAGCGTCTTCAGGTTGCAGCTTGACTTCAATGCTGTCACCAGCGACTTTGCCTTGAATTTCTTCCTCAATGCGATCAAAAATACCACCATAACCACCATGTAAATAGACGAGTGGCGCATTACCCGCATCAATCAGATTGCCATCCGGATCTTTAACCGTATATTTAAGAGTGACGACGCTGTTTCTAGCGATTTGCATGATGCTTTCCTTTGCCATTTAAACGTTGAACAAGTTGATAAACCATAGCGGCGTGCCCTTTGGGCTGCACATCGTAAAGTGCATGCTGAACAATGCCATTTTTGTCGATAATAAACGTAGAGCGAATGATACAAAGTTTTTTGTGGCCGTCATGCTCACGGTATTGGCTAACACCAAATTGTCTACATACTTCGCCTTTTTCATCCGAAAGCAGAGGCACAGACAGGCCATGCAGATCACGAAAATTTGCGTGTGAATAACAATCATCTCGTGAAACGCCGAATATTTTACAACCCAGCCTGGCAAACTCATTTTCGTGATCTGAAAAATCAGCGGCTTCAATAATGCAGTTAGGCGTGTTGTCACGAGGATAGAAAAACAACACGGCATGGTACTGACCATATACCGAGCGAGAATCGACCCACGCCATGTCCGCATCGGGCAACAAGAAATCAGGCGCGGCTTCTCCAGCATGCAGCATTCGGTTTGCCCTCCGGGTAAGGATGACTTATTCTAACCGAGCATTCGCCAAGTAAATCAAGCACTATTTTTACGTCGTTCTTTTTTCATCCGGAGTTAATGCGACGGCTGATTTATGGGCACTAGCCAAATACTCGTGTGAGCGCATTTCAATCAAACGACTAACCGTGCGGGCAAATTCAATCGCTTGTGGGCCTTGCACGTACAGCGCTTCGGCAGGGCATGCTGCACTGATAATCAACTTCACCCGGTGATCGTAAAGCACGTCAACCAGCCAGGTAAACCGTCGCGCGGCACTTGAATCATCAAGGGTCATTTTTGGTACGTTAGATAACATCACCGTGTGATATTCCTCAGCTAACGCCAGGTAATCATTTTGCGAACGCGGGCCTGCACAGAGTGTCGCAAAATCAAACCAGATGATGCCTTGGGCACGTCGCACCACAGGTAAATCGCGATTCACCAGGTTGATGGCCTGCGTGGATCCTTCACCACCCGCCAGCTGGCGGAACATCTGCTGTAAAGCTTTAGTGGCAAATACGAAATCCTCGACTAAAAATATATCTGCTTGCTCTAAGGTACGCAGACGGTAATCTATGCCGGCATCAATTTTCAACACATCCAGCGTCTGGTTCAATAGCTGTATCGTTGGTAAAAAATTCTGTCTTTGCAACCCATTCGGATAAAGGCCATCGGGTGGGTAATTGGAAGTAATGCAAAAAATAACGCCACCATCAAACAAGGCTTTCATCAAGCGGCCAAGAATCATGGCATCGGCAATATCTGACACATGAAATTCATCAAAACACATCAACCGAGTATCTCGTGCAATGTCGGCGGCTACTCTGGCCAGAGGATCTGTTTCAAAGTGGTACGCTTTGAGTGCTTGATGCACCTCGCGCATGAAGGCGTGAAAATGCACACGCCGTTTTCTCTGATAAGGGACGGCATCAAAAAAACAATCCATGAGAAAACTTTTACCACGGCCGACTCCGCCCCAAAGCCAAACCCCACGGGGTAGCTCAGGGTGAATGAAGAACTTGCGCAACCGATTACGCCGCGCAGCTTTCAGGGCAAGCAATTCGTCATAGAACACTTGCAGCCGTTCCACGGCAATGAGTTGTTCAGTATCGGCAACAATATTACGCTCGGCAAGCGTTGCACTGAACGCTCGGCGCACGCCGTCTTTAGCAACATTAAGAGTTCGATAGGGCATGGGGTGAGTTATTACAACATCGATTACAGCACCGATAAAAAGCGCCTTGGCCGCTGGCGAACCCATGCCTTGCTATCAAAATAAAGCGCTGCCCAGCCGCAGAAAAACCCCAGAACAAAGTGCTGCGATGGCAAAGACTAAAAATGCAGTGCGCGTTTATCAACCGCCAATGCAGACTCATGCATTGCTTCGGATAAGGTGGGATGTGCGTGGCAAATGCGGGCAATATCTTCCGACGATGCGTTGAACTCCATCGCCACGACGGCCTCTGCAATCAATTCTGATGCATTGTTACCGATAACATGCACGCCGAGAATACGATCCGTTTTAGCGCATGCCAGCATTTTGACAAAACCGGTGGTATCCCCCTGCCCTAATGCGCGACCATTAGCAGCAAAAGGAATCTGTCCGACACGGTATTCAGTGCCTTCATTTTTCAATTGTTGTTCTGTTTTACCAACCCAGGCGATTTCAGGATGGGTATAAATCACCCACGGGATAGCGTCATAATTGACATGACCTTTTTGCCCAGCGATACATTCAGCAACCATCACACCCTCTTCCATGCTTTTATGGGCAAGCATGGGGCCTGGCACGACATCCCCTACCGCCCAAACGTTGGGTAAGTTAGTGCGGCACTGCGCATCAACCGCAATAAAACCACGCTCTGTCATCACCAAACCAACAGTTTCAGCACCGATACTGTGAGTGGTCGGAATACGCCCCACAGACACAATGAGTCGATCACATTCCAGTACTTTTGACTCATCACCTAGCTCATAAGCCACAGTGACGCCTTTTTTGGTGACATCCACTTTCGTGATTTTCGCACCCAAGTGAATCGCCAAGCCCTGCTTTTGCGTGAATGTTTTCCATGCTTCTTTTGCAACTGCCGTATCGGCTGATACCAGAAAATCCGGCATCGCTTCAAGAATGGTGACTTCAGAACCAAGCCTTTTCCAAACAGAACCCAACTCCAAGCCAATGACGCCTGCCCCGATAACGCCTAGTCGTTTGGGCGCAGTCTCAAAAGACAGCGCCCCCACATTGTCGCAAACAATTTTGTTATCCACGGGAATATTTGGCAAGTGGCGCGCCTGGGATCCAGTTGCCACAATGACATGCGTTGCTTCAACTGTTTCGCCGCTGACATCGATTTGCCAGCGGTCATTTTCGCGGCCGACAAATTTTCCGTGACCCGCTAGCAAGGTGACTTTGTTTTTCTTGAACAAACTCTTAATGCCACTCGTGAGCTGATCAACAATATTATCTTTGCGCTTGACCATGGTGGCCACATCCATTTTCACATCGCTCGCAGAGATGCCATGCATGATGAAAGAATGGGTTGCTTGCTCGAACAATTCAGATGATTGCAATAGTGCTTTGGAAGGAATGCAGCCCACATTCAGGCACGTTCCACCCAGCCTAACAGCCCCTTTCGGGTCGGCATAGGATTCGGATTCAATGCATGCCGTAGACAACCCTAACTGGGCGGCACGAATAGCAGCCACATAGCCACCCGGCCCACCCCCAATAACGACAACATCAAATTGTTTGAACATGAGACAACCTTTCAAAATCAGTAAGTTTCAACGCTAATCCTTAATGCCAACTCGCGCTAAACGTTATATATCGAGCAAGAGACGCGCAGGGTCTTCCAGTGCTTCCTTGATGGTCACCAAACCGAGCACGGCCTCACGGCCATCAATGATGCGGTGGTCGTACGACATGGCAAAATAATTCATCGGGCGAACAACAACCTGACCATTTTCAACCACTGCACGATCTTTGGTCGCATGAATCCCCAGAATGGCGGATTGCGGCGGATTGATGATGGGCGTGGAAAGCATCGACCCGAAAGTGCCGCCATTGGAAATGGTAAATGTGCCACCCGTCAACTCTTCGAGTGAAAGTTTGCCCTCTTTGGCTTTCTGGCCAAATTCAGCAATTTTCTTTTCAATTTGCGCCAAGCTCATTTGATCGGCATCGCGCAAAATTGGCACAACCAAACCGCGAGGTGAACCGACAGCAATACCGATGTCAAAATAGCCGTGATAGACAATGTCATTGCCATCGACTGAGGCATTAATCACAGGGTATTTTTTCAGTGCAGCGACAGCCGCCTTAA
Source organism: Rugosibacter sp. (assembly GCA_030645365.1). Lineage (GTDB taxonomy): Bacteria > Pseudomonadota > Gammaproteobacteria > Burkholderiales > Rhodocyclaceae > Rugosibacter. The sequence goes on along the minus strand of JAUSMB010000009.1, from coordinate 36,453 downwards.
CGAAAAACGACATGAAGCCCAATTTGACGCCATGTTCTTTTTCAAATACCTCATGATACTTTTTGCGCAGCTCGATCACAGGCGCCATGTTGACTTCATTAAAGGTCGTCAAAATAGCATTCGTGGCTTGCGACTGAAGCAGTCGCTCAGCCACCCGAACACGTAAGCGCGACATCGGCACACGTTGCTCAGAGCGATTCGCAGTAATCGCATCCGTATTAACTGCGGTGGGCTGAGGCAGGGAAGATTGTACCGAAAAAGTCGGCGCTGGCGGGACGGCAGCAACACCTGCGGTAGCCACGGTTACTGCGGCTTTGGGCGCACCAGAGACATCTTCTTTAAGAATGCGGCCGCCGCGCCCACTACCCTGGACCTCAGCTGCTGCCAACCCTTTTTCTTCCATGATCTTGCGTGCAGCAGGCATGGCTACCGGAGCAGCGCTGGCTTGTGCAACAACGGGTATTTCCGGAGTTGCTTTAACAGCCGATGTACTCGCTGTAGCCTCCGTATCGAGATGAGCAATCACCTCGCCAGCAACAACCGTAGCGCCATTGGTTTTGATTATTTTAACAATGACGCCGGCTGCAGGGGCCGGCAACTCCAGCACGACTTTATCGGTTTCTATATCGATCAGATTTTGATCGCGGCCAACCGCATCGCCTTCTTTGACATGCCATACAGAAAGTGTCGCCTCAGCGACTGATTCAGACAACTGCGGGACTTTAACTTCGATCAGCATATATTCCTCACTCGTTCCAATGAATTACGAATTATTGCGGTGCCTTGAGCACGCCGAATGCGCCCTCAATAACTGCTTTTTGTTGTGCGTTATGCTTGGAGTAGTAGCCAGCCGCAGGTGACGCCGAGGCCGGACGGCTCACTAAAAACAAGGCCGCCTGGTCTATGGCATTTACCAGATGCTGGCGCGAAGCCAGCCAGTACCAGCAGCCTTGGTTGCGCGGCTCTTCCTGGCACCACACCACCTCTTTGGCTTTTGGCCACTTCGCCAACTCGGCATCAAGCTCGGCTTCCGGAAATGGATAGGGCTGTTCCAGCCGAATAATCGCGGTGTTCGTGATTTTCTGTTCGCGACGATGCGCCACCAATTCATAATAAATCTTGCCAGAACACATGACAACACGCGTCACTTTTTTAGCGTCCAGCTCATCGGTTTCGCCAATCACTGTCTGGAATTTTCCTTTGGAAAGCTCACTCAGTGATGACACAGCATCCTTATGCCGCAGCAGCGATTTGGGTGTGATGATGATTAATGGTTTCCGCAGTTTGCGTAACATCTGTCGGCGAAGTAAATGGAAAATCTGTGCGGGCGTAGTAGGGATGCATACCTGCCAGTTATTTTCTGCTGACAAACTCATGAATCGCTCGATCCTCGCAGAAGAGTGTTCCGGACCTTGCCCTTCATAGCCGTGAGGCAACATCAGGGTAAGCCCGGACAAACGCCCCCATTTGGCCTCGCCAGAGGAGATGAACTGATCAATGACGACCTGCGCGCCATTGGCAAAGTCACCAAATTGACCTTCCCAGACAACCAGCTCATTAGGCGCTGCGGTTGAGTAACCGTAATCAAACGCCATAACACCCTCTTCTGATAGCACCGAATCAATCACCACAAACGGCGCTTGTTTATTGCCCAGATTTTGCAATGGCACATAGTTACCATCGTCCCATTTTTCACGATTCTGGTCGTGCAAAACGGCATGCCGGTGGAAAAAAGTACCACGTCCGGTATCTTCACCAGACACGCGTACACCAAAACCTTGTACCAGTAGCGTAGCGTAAGCCAGGTTTTCAGCCATCCCCCAATCCAGCGGGAGCTTGCCTTCACTCATCGAACGGCGATCATCAATAATTTTTTGCACGCGTGAATGGAGCGTGAAGTTATCAGGGATGGTCGAAATTTGTTTGGCCAGATTCTTCAAGTCAGCTAACGGCACCGTGGTATTGCATTTATCGGTATAGGGCTGACCGATGAATGGCGTCCAGTCAATTAAAAACTTGTGTGCGTAATTTTCCAACACCGGGTTGTAAAGCAACTCACCCCGGTCAAGGGCTGCACGGTAATCCGCAATGACTTGCTCAGGCTCGCCAGCTGCGCAGATACCTTGCGCTACCAGTTTGTCTGCATATAACTGGCGCGTCCCTGGGTGCTGGGTGATTTTTTTGTACATCAGCGGTTGCGTGACCATAGGCTCATCTTGCTCATTGTGGCCAAGCTTGCGAAAACACACCAGATCAATCACGACATCGCGCTTGAACTCTTGCCGATATTCCATGGCCAGTTTGGTGACGAAGGCAACAGCCTCTGGGTCGTCTCCGTTGACATGAAAAATGGGCGCCTCGATCATTTTGAAAATATCGGTGCAGTACAGCGAGGAACGATAGTCACGGATATCGGATGTGGTAAACCCAATCTGGTTATTGATCACAATATGCACGGTGCCCCCCGTACCATAACCGCGCGTGGCAGAAAAGTTCAATATTTCCTGATTCACACCTTGACCTGCCACAGCGGCATCGCCGTGAAGCAGCACCGCTAATACTTGTGATCCCGTTCTATCGCCACGATGCCGCTGACGGGCATACACCGAACCTTCAACCACGGGATTCACAATTTCAAGATGGGAAGGATTGAAAGCAAGCGTGAGGTGAACCGGGCCGCCTGGCGTAGCAAGATCGGATGAAAAACCCATGTGGTATTTAACATCACCTGCTGAGAGGTCAGACGCTTTCTTGCCCTCAAACTCATCAAACAGCATTTTTGGCGACTTGCCTAAAGTATTCACCAGGACATTCAAGCGACCACGATGCGCCATGCCGATCACAATTTCCTGAATACCGTGACTGCCACCCACACGAATCAACTCATCCATTGCCAAAATGGTCGATTCACCACCTTCAAGCGAAAAGCGCTTTTGTCCCACATAGCGGGTATGTAAATAACGCTCAAGCGTCTCAGCGGCCGTTATACGCTCAAGAAATCGCTTCTTTTCTTCTGCTGTATGCGAAGGTGTTGCACGGCTCGGTTCTAGCTTGGCCTGTATCCAGCGTTTTTGCTGGATATCCGCCATATACATGTATTCAGAGCCAATGGTGCCACAGTAGGTCTCGCGTAATGCCTCAAGAATCTCACGCAAGGTCGCGGTGTCTGGCAAAGCGGCGAATGAGCCTGTTTGAAAGCTTTGTCCTAAATCAGCCTCAGTAAAACCATAATGCGAAGGCTCTAACTCGGCAATGACTGGACGTTCACTTCGTTTTAATGGATCAATTTGCGCCCATCGATTTCCCAGAAAACGATAGGCATTGATCAATTGCAGCACCTTTACCTGTTTGTCATCCGTTGCAATTGCGCGCGCTGGTGAGTGCAATGTGCCTTCTTTAGCACGCTGGGCAAACGAAGCAATGACCGGATAATGCGCCACATCCGGCCCGGTATAGTTGCCAGCACCCGGCAGAATGGACAGTTTGTCGAAGTAGTCTCGCCATGCAGGATCAACCGATGCGGGGTTAGCAAGGTAAGCGTCGTACAACTCTTCGATATAAGGCGTGTTAGCGCCAAATAAATAAGAATTAGACAGCATCTGCTTCATCATGGCATCACCTTTATCATTCGTTGGGCTATTTAAAAATTGGGTTACTTTGAATTACTGTTTTTTAATCCAATGGTTCAACGCTTGCCGAGCTCAATAACATCACGGCGAGCAGCTCCGGTGTAAAGCTGACGTGGACGACCGATTTTGTACTCAGGATCAGTGATCATCTCTTCCCATTGAGTCATCCAGCCAACGGTCCGCGCCAAAGCAAAAATGCAGGTGAACATGGACGTTGGGATACCCAACGCCTTTTGCACAATACCTGAGTAAAAATCGACATTCGGATACAGTTTCTTTTCAATGAAATAGTCGTCTTCCAACGCAATTCTTTCAAGCTCTTTAGCCAGCTTGAACAAACGATCGTTCTCCAGGCCCAATTCGCTCAAAACATCAGCACATACTTTACTCATCAGCTTGGCACGTGGGTCAAAGTTCTTATAGACGCGATGACCAAAACCCATCAACTTAAATCCATCTGTTTTATCTTTGGCACGTTTAATATATTCACCAACACGGGAAACATCGCCAATTTCTTCCAGCATTTGCAGGCAAGCCTCATTGGCGCCCCCGTGTGCGGGGCCCCAAAGACAAGCGATTCCGGCAGAAATACAGGCAAACGGATTCGCCCCCGACGAGCCAGCCAAGCGCACGGTTGAAGTAGAGGCGTTTTGTTCGTGATCAGCATGCAGCGTGAAAATAACATCCAGTGCGCGCACTAACACCGGGTTAGGCTTGTACTCCTCGGCGGGTGTGCCGAACATCATTTGCATGAAATTAGAGGTGTAATCGAGATCATTGCGCGGGTGCATGAATGGCTGACCGACACTGTATTTGTAAGTCATGGCAACGATCGTTGGCATCTTGGCGACTAGCCGGTTAAACGAAATACTGCGATGTTCAGCATCAGAAAAATCATGTGCATCATGATAAAAAGCTGACAAAGCGCCGACTACACCAACCATGACAGCCATCGGATGCGCATCACGCCGAAAGCCTTGATAAAACTTGACTAACTGCTCATGCACCATCGTGTGATTTTTGATGGTTCCTTCAAATTTTGTTTTTTGCTCTAAGTTTGGCAATTCGCCATTTTTCAGCAGATATGCCACCTCAAGAAAATTACACTCGTCGGCTAATTGCTCAATCGGATACCCCCGGTAAAGCAGCTCGCCTTTATCACCATCAATGTAAGTCACTTTCGATTGGCAACTCGCGGTGGAAAGAAAGCCGGGATCATAAGTAAACAAGCCGGTTTTAGCCCCCAGAGTCCGAATGTCGATGACATTATTGCCATGTGTCCCAGACATCACTGGAAATTCAACGTTCTTGCTATCGACGGAAAAATTTGCGGTGCGATTTGTACTCATACTCGGTTCCCCTATGTGGTAGCGTTGAAATAAAAATTGTCACTTATTCGGTCATGATCAAGTGGTACAAACTCGTTGCGTATGCGCTCAATCATCTGTATTAATTGCGGATCATCAATTTTTTGAGTTCCGCTTACCAGCGCCCACAAGTCATAATCGTCCAGCGCTAACAGCTGCCCCAGCACTGCTTCATCCTGCAGATCAACCGTGTCGCCATACCGCTGCCAAAATCTCTCGAACAGCAAATCCAGCTCCAACAAGGCTCGCCGACATTGCCAGCGCAACCTTCCCAAGCGAACATGACGGTCTTCAAGCATGATGAATTTAAATCAGACGGCCCGCTGAACCAGCATTTCTTTGATCTTGCCGATCGCCTTGGTTGGATTCAATCCTTTAGGGCAAACATCCACGCAGTTCATGATCGTATGGCACCTGAACAGACGATAAGGATCTTCCAGATTATCCAACCGCTCATTCGTCGCTTGGTCTCGCGTATCAGCAATGAAGCGATAAGCAGCCAGCAAACCCGCCGGGCCGACAAATTTGTCCGGATTCCACCAAAACGAAGGGCATGCGGTTGTGCAGCACGCGCACATAATGCATTCGTAAAGACCATTAAGCTCTTCTCTGTCTTCAGGTGACTGCAACCGCTCACGCTCAGGCAAGGGGTCATCATTGACAAGGTACGGCTTGATCGAAAGATATTGCTTAAAAAATTGTGTCATATCGACGATTAAATCGCGCACTACAGGCAAGCCTGGCAACGGGCGCAACACAATGGGCTTGCCTTCGGGGAAAGCCGCCAGATCAGTCAGGCAGGCCAGACCATTTTTGCCATTGATATTCATGGCATCCGACCCGCAAACGCCTTCACGACAGGAACGACGAAATGACAGCGAATCATCCTTGGCTTTTAGCTTGACCATTGCGTCGAGCAATTTTTTGTCCATTGGGTCGCACTCAACGGAGATATCCTGCATGTAGGGCTTGGCGTCTTTATCCGGATCGTAACGATAGATTTTAAAATGGTAAGTCCGCATTGCGAGGGGCGTTGTCATCCTTATATCCTTCTCAGTAGGTACGCTTTTTCAGGTCGATGGTAGCGACTGAAAGCGGTTTCATTTGTACCGGCTTGTAATCAAGACGATTACCATCACGATGCCACAGGGTATGTTTCAACCAGTTTTTATCATCGCGGCCATCGGGTGTTTCAAGCGTATCGTGGGCATCGTCACGCACATGGGCCCCGCGCGACTCCTTGCGCGCTTCCGCTGAAATCATGGTGGCCTTGGCTACTTCAATCAAGTTATCCAGCTCGAGTGCTTCAATACGCGCCGTGTTGAACACCTTGGACTTATCTTGAATTTCTGTGCATGCGACCGCTTGAGCTACTTCGAGAATTTTATCGACGCCCTCTTTGAGCAACTGGCTAAAGCGAAATACCCCGGCATGTTTTTGCATCGTCCGCTGCATTAGCACCCGCGTTTCATGCACATTAGAACCGCCTTTTTGCGTATTCAATCGATCCAGACGCGCCAGGGATTTTTCAATCGCATCAACAGGTAACGGCTTGTGCGCTTTAACATTTTCCCGAATCGAAGCAACCGCAGCTTCACCTGATGATTTCCCGAACACCAGTAAATCGAGCAATGAATTAGTCCCTAATCGGTTAGCGCCATGCACCGAGGCGCAGGCGCACTCGCCTGCCGCATAAAAACCTGGCACGGGAGACGATAAATCATCGCCCTTTGTCACAACAACCTGACCAAAGCGGTTTGTCGGAATGCCGCCCATCTGGTAATGGCACGTGGGCACAACCGGAATATATTCTTTCAGGCAGTCTACGCCAGCAAACTGAATACCAATTTCATGGATGCTGGGCAAGCGCTTCAGAATAACCTGGGGGTCCAGATGAGTCAGATCAAGGTACACATAATCCTTGTACGGACCCGCGCCACGACCTTCATTGATCTCAGTCAGCATTGAGCGGGAAACCACATCGCGCGATGCCAGATCTTTAGCATTCGGTGCGTAGCGCTCCATAAATCGCTCACCATCTGCATTACGCAATATGCCGCCTTCGCCGCGCACCCCTTCGGTGATCAGCACACCCGCACCGGCTACTCCCGTCGGATGGAATTGCCAGAATTCCATATCCTCCAGCGGAATACCCGCCCGCGCCGCCATGCCCAAACCATCGCCGGTATTGATGAAAGCATTGGTAGATGAATAGTAAACGCGACCCGCGCCACCCGTGGCAAAAATAGTTGCTTTCGCATGAAAGGCCACCACCTCACTGGTTTCCATATCCATCGCAACAACACCTAACACTTCGCCATCCGCATCGCGGATCAGATCCAACGCTTGCCACTCGACAAAAAACTGCGTATTTACTTTGATATTCCGCTGATACAGGGCATGTAGCATCGCGTGCCCCGTACGATCTGCAGCCGCACATGATCGACGCACTGGTTTTTCACCAAAGTTGGACATGTGCCCACCAAACGGGCGTTGATAAATTTTGCCGTTATCGACCCGATCAAATGGCATCCCGTAGTGCTCCAGCTCAACCACTGCCTGGTTGGCCTGCCGACACATGAACTCGATCGCATCCTGATCCCCCAGCCAATCAGAGCCTTTGACGGTGTCATACATGTGCCAGTGCCAGTTATCCTCTTCAGAATTCCCCAAAGAAGCCGCCACCCCACCTTGCGCAGCCACTGTGTGCGAGCGCGTGGGAAACACTTTGGTTAGCACGGCTGTTTTCAAGCCGGATTCAGAAAGTTGCAGCGCAGCACGCAGACCAGCACCACCTGCACCCACCACCACAGCATCAAATTTGCGTACGGTATAAGTCACTCTTACAACCTCCAGATAATCTGAATTGCCCAGCCGGCATAACCAATCAGAACCAGCAATGTCAAAACATGCAACAGAATGCGAATACTTGTGGGCTTGATATAGTCCATCCAGACATCACGCACGCCAACCCACGCATGGTAGCCCAGGCTGATGATGAACAAAAAGGTGAAAAATCGCACCACACCATGTGCCATGAAATCTCGCCACGCATCATGCGAACCAGTCGCACCCGCTAAAACTGCTGCAAAAATAACCAAGGTATAAATTGCCATCAGCACAGCGGTGATACGCTGCGCCAGCCAGTCTTTTACCCCGTAATGGGCCCCTACGACCAGACGACTCATCTCAATAAACTCCAAAAAGTTTGAGGCCAAATGCCAGCGTCAATGACAAGCTGACCACCATGACAGCCATCGCGGAAGACCGCGCTTGCTGTTTTTCTACCCCGACATGCACATCAATCAGCAAAATGCGCAAACCCATGCAGAAATGATGCAAAAAGGCCCAGATCAAGCCCAACAGAACAAGCTTGACTAAAATGTTTCTCGTGATGCTTTCAAACAGCGCCAGATGTTCGGGTGTTGAACTCAGGGATAAATCAAGCAGCCATATGAGCAATGGCAGCATCAAGAATAGCCCGGCACCACTCACGCGATGCAGAATCGATGCATAGCCAGCCAGTGGCAGACGTATGACGGTCAGATCCAAAAACTTTGGACGTTGTTTTTTCTGTTCATTTAACGCTGACATTTGATGCTATCCCCTTTCTAAATACGAACATTGTTGCCGGTAACAAATTTACCTGGCTACTTCAGCCTACCCAAGCTCATTGAAATAACAATGCTCTTGCGTGGAATACAACCCGCGCCGCCATTCCATCGGTTTGTCAGCATAGGAAAAACTCAGACGTTCAACCGATAGCAATGGGCTGCCTTCTGCCACATGGAGCAACTCGGCACTCGACCGATCAGCAGCCACAGCACGCAGACGCTCCTCAGCACGCACCATGCGCACGCCAAAACGATCCTCAAAAAAACTGTACAGCGAACCCTGATAATCACGCAGCATGTCCAGGGTTATGGTCCCAAACATGGCACCCGGTAAATAAATTTCATCTACCACAATGGGCTTTTCCGCAAACTGCAGCACGCGACGCAAGACGGTAATGGGGTCACCCACCTTGATCTCCAACATGCGCGAGGCTTCCGGGCCTGCTTTCGCACGCCAGCATTCCAGCGGAATGCTCTTGGCTTGCTGTATCTCCCCATTGATTGGCATCAAGCGCAAAAAACGAAAAAACGCACGCGGGTCATCGTGGCTGGCAACAAACGTCCCCTTGCCTTGGCGACGCACCAGTAAATGTTCCGCAGCTAATTCATCAACGGCTTTGCGCACGGTGCCCTGGCTAACCGAGAAACGAACTGCAAGCTCATTTTCGCTGGGAATCACCTCGCCCGGGTGCCACTCACCTGATTGAAGCTGCTGCACCAGTAGCGCTTTTATCTGGCGATAAAGCGGGCTAAAAGTCGGCGATGGCAGGACGGCGCTTTTATTCATAAAATGGATTTGAACATATTTTCCAGGCGACGTCCATACTTAGTCATATGTTATATATAAGACATATAATAAATATTGACAAGACATTGCATCCAAATTACTATTTCGCGCTTGGAAAGCGTTGGGAGTGCGTATTGAGATAAAGCACTTTTTATGTTTTTCGCGCATCTTTGTAAATGCCACCGCTAAGCAAATGGTACATGGTCGCCATTACCCTGACTTAGAAACCAAGACTTAAATTCAACTGATATTCATTTTATTCAACGCTGTTCCTTCCCTGTTTTTTCATTTTTTTCTATTACCTCCTGGAGTTCTCATTATGACCAAACCCCCCGTTCGTATTGCTGTTACCGGTGCTGCCGGACAAATCGGTTACGCGCTGATCTTTCGCATTGCTGCAGGCGAGATGCTAGGCAAAGATCAGCCAGTCATTCTGCAAATGCTGGAACTGCCCATGGAAAAAGCCCAGGCAGCACTCAAAGGCGTGATGATGGAACTCGATGATTGTGCCTTCCCCACCCTGGTGGGCATGGTCGGCACGGATGACCCCAAAGTGGCATTTAAAGATGCGGATTACGCTTTATTGGTCGGCGCCAAACCGCGTGGCCCCGGCATGGAACGCAAAGACCTGCTGATGGAAAACGCCAAGATCTTCATCGAACAAGGCAAAGCACTCAATGACGTTGCCTCACGCAATGTGAAAGTGCTGGTCGTGGGTAACCCGGCGAACACCAATGCTTACATTGCGATGAAGTCCGCCCCCAGTCTGCCGAAGCAAAACTTCACCGCCATGCTGCGCCTGGATCATAACCGTGCCATTTCGCAGTTGGCCACACGCACAGGCAAAGCGGTTGTGGATGTGGAAAAAATGCTCGTGTGGGGTAATCACTCGCCCACCATGTATCCTGATCTGCGGTTTACTACCGTCGCTGGTCAGCCTGCATTGGCGGCCATCAATGATGAGGCCTGGTACAAAAACGAGTACATCCCCACCGTGGGCAAACGCGGTGCAGCGATCATTGCCGCACGCGGCGCATCATCTGCCGCCTCTGCAGCGAATGCCGCCATTGACCACATGCGCGATTGGGCCTTGGGAACCAACGGCAAGTGGGTCACCATGGGTATTCCGTCCGATGGCTCTTACGGCATTCCGCAAGACATCATTTATGGTGTGCCAGTCACCTGCGAAAACGGTCAGTACAAACGCGTGGAAGGTCTTGCTATCGACGACTATTCACGCAGCATGATGGATAAAACGCTGGCCGAATTGCAAGAAGAGCAAGCCGGTGTTGCGAGCTTACTGGGCTGATTGCGCGCCTTGCACACACGTTGCCATTTGCCGCAAATGCACGGGATGAAGCAGAAAAAAATCCCGTGCCAGTGCCCGTGAGCCAGCGCCTTCATCCCGCAGCAGTTCTATATCAGGGAAGTCGCCCCTTCCCTGTGCTTGCCGCCTGCGAACACTATGCCGGATCAGAAAAAATGATCCGCAAGGCACTGCAACTCCAGACTGAGCTCGGGCCGGTTTTTGACATCACGGCTGATTGTGAAGATGGTGCCGCAGCAGGTCACGAACGTGACCATGCAGAGATGGTCAGTGCGCTACTGCTGGACCCGGCCAACCGCCACGGGCGACTGGGGGTGCGCATCCATGACATCACCCACCCGCATTGGCGGGATGATCTGGATATCATCATCCAGCGCGCAGGGCAGCAGGTAGCCTACATCGTGCTACCCAAGCCAAACTGCGCGAATGATGCTGCCCAGCAGATTGCAGCTATTGACCAGACGCGGCAACGCCACGCCATTACTCGCGAAATTCCCGTGCATGTTCTTATCGAGACACCTGGGGCATTGCACGAGGTCTGGCAAATTGCCAGCCTTCCCCACGTGGAGTCCATCGACTTCGGCCTCATGGACTTTATCAGCGCACACCACGGGGCGATTCCCGATACCGCGATGCGCGCGCCCGGCCAATTTACGCATCCGCTGATCGTTCGCGCCAAGTGTGAAATTGCGGCAGCCGCATTAGCCAACGGTATTGTGCCCGCGCACAACGTCACCACGGAGTTGCGTGACACTGCCGTCGTACTCGAGGATGCGCGACGCGCGCGCAATGACTTTGGTTTTTTGCGCATGTGGAGCATTCACCCGGCGCAAATTCAACCCATCATCGAAGCCATGCGCCCCGACTTTGCTGCAGTCAGTGAGGCCGCAGAACTCTTGCTGGCAGCTCAAGCCGCTGCCTGGGGGCCGATCTCATGGAAAGGCACACTACACGACCGTGCGTCTTACCGATATTACTGGGAGTTGCTGCAACGCGCACGCGCGACAGGTGTGCCCATGACAACAGAAACTGCCCAGCATTTTTTCGAGCCTTCCCATTAAAAACAACAGTCCATTTTTCACGCATTCACCTTTCATCCATCTCACCATCGCACAAAAGGAAACCACCATGCTTGAAGCCTACCGCCAACATGTTGCCGAGCGCGCCGCACTTGGCATTCCCCCGCTACCGCTCACCAAGCAGCAGACCGAAGCCTTGGTTGATCTGTTACTCAACCCACCTCAAGGCGAAGAAGCCACGTTGCTTGATTTGATCACGCACCGCGTCCCGGCAGGTGTTGATGAAGCCGCTAAAGTCAAAGCGGAGTTTCTTGCAAAAATCGGCGCTGGTGAGACGGCATGTGCCCTCATTTCACGCACAAAAGCTACCGAACTACTCGGCACCATGGTCGGTGGTTACAACGTCAAACCGCTGATCGACGCGCTGGACGACGCCACCGTCGGCACCACCGCCGCGACTGCACTTAAATCCACGTTACTGATGTTTGATGCCTTCCACGATGTCTCTGAGAAAGCCAAGGCCGGTAGCTCCAATGCCAAAGCGGTCATGCAATCCTGGGCCGATGCCGAATGGTTTACGCAACGCCCGGAAGTACCGAAAAAAATCAGCGTCACGGTGTTCAAAGTCACGGGCGAAACCAATACCGATGATCTCTCGCCCGCGCCTGACGCCTGGAGCCGTCCGGATATTCCATTGCATGGTTTGGCCATGCTGAAGAACGCACGCGATGGCATCACCCCGGAAAAACCCGGCGAGCGCGGCCCGATGGGGCTGATTGAAGAACTCAAGAAGAAAGGTCATCCAGTCGCCTACGTGGGTGATGTGGTTGGCACCGGTTCTTCGCGCAAGTCCGCCACCAACTCTGTCACCTGGTGGACGGGCGACGATATTCCCTTTGTGCCGAACAAACGCTTTGGCGGCTTTTGCTTAGGGGGGAAAATCGCCCCGATTTTCTTTAACACACAAGAAGATGCCGGCGCCTTCCCCATCGAGTGTGATGTAACGCAAATGGCCATGGGCGATGTCATCGACATCTATCCCTATGACAAGAAAATCGAGAAAAATGGTCAAGTTATTTCCACCTTCGATTACAAATCCGAAGTGTTGCTCGATGAAGTGCGCGCCGGTGGCCGCATCAATTTGATCATCGGTCGCGGCCTCACTGCCAAGGCGCGTGACTTCCTTGGTCTGCCCGCCTCCACCCTGTTCCGCCTGCCCAAACCGCCCGTTGATACTGGCAAGGGTTTCTCGCAAGCGCAAAAAATCGTTGGCCGCGCCTGCGGCTTTCCCGAAGGCAAGGGTGTTCGCCCGGGAACCTACTGCGAGCCACGCATGACGTCTGTCGGCAGCCAGGACACCACCGGCCCGATGACCCGCGATGAGCTCAAAGACCTCGCCTGCCTGGGCTTTTCCGCTGATCTGGTGATGCAGTCCTTCTGCCACACCGCCGCTTACCCCAAACTGGTCGACGTCAAGACGCATCGCACCCTGCCCAGCTTCATCACCTCGCGCGGCGGCATCTCACTCAAACCCGGCGATGGCATTATTCACTCCTGGCTTAACCGCTTTCTGTTGCCCGATACCGTGGGCACGGGCGGCGATTCTCACACCCGCTTTCCCATCGGCATTTCCTTCCCGGCGGGCTCCGGCCTCGTCGCCTTCGCCGCCGCCACCGGGGTGATGCCGCTGGACATGCCCGAATCGGTACTGGTGCGTTTCAAAGGCACGATGCAACCCGGTATCACGCTGCGCGATCTGGTCAACGCCATTCCCCTCTACGCTATCAAAGCGGGTTTGCTCACGGTGGCCAAACAAGGCAAGAAAAATGTCTTCTCCGGTCGCATTCTGGAAATCGAAGGCCTGCCTGATCTTAAAGTGGAGCAAGCCTTCGAGCTCACTGACGCCTCCGCCGAACGCTCTGCCGCTGGCTGCTCCGTGCGCCTGGACAAAGCACCCATCGTCGAATACATGCGCTCCAACATTACCTTGATGAAATGGATGATTGCCGAAGGCTACGAGGACAAGCGCACCCTCGGTCGCCGCATCAAGGCCATGGAAGAATGGATTGCCAACGGTACCCTGTTGCAACCCGATGCTGATGCCGAATATGCGGCCATCATCGAGATTGATCTGGCCGACATCACGGAACCCATCCTCGCCTGCCCGAACGATCCGGACGATGTAAAGATATTGTCTGAAGTAGCTGGCGAAAAAATTGACGAAGTCTTCATCGGCAGCTGCATGACCAACATCTGCCATTTTCGCGCTGCCGGCAAAGTGCTCGAAGGCCAAACGGACATCCCCACCCGCCTGTGGATTGCACCACCCACCAAGATGGATGCCATGATTCTCAACGAAGAAGGCTATTACGCCATTCTCGGCAAATCCGGCGCCCGCATGGAAATGCCCGGCTGCTCGCTATGCATGGGCAACCAGGCGCAGATCAAAAAAGGCAGCACGGCCGTCTCAACCTCCACGCGCAACTTTCCGAATCGATTGGGCATCGAAACGCGCGTCTATCTGAGTTCCGCCGAGCTGGCCGCCGTCACGGCCTTGATGGGAAAAATTCCGACAGTGGCCGAATACATGGCGCAAGTGCAGGCGGTAAATGCCAAGGCCGCCGAGATCTATCGCTACATGAATTTCGATCAGATCAAGGAATTCAGCGAAGTAGCAGATACGGTAACGGTGTAATCAACACCTGAACTGAAAGCAAAAAGCCCCGGCAAACCGGGGCTTTTTTGTTTTGGCGCCGTCTCACCAGCGCCGACTTTTACTGAACCGCTTATCTGAGGTTTGACACGTTTGCACAGCAACTCAATATCAACACCACGGCAACATCGCGGCAACCTCAATCACAATCGCGGCCGCCAAAGCTGCGTGTAAATCCGCCACCGCTCTCTCCCTCCCGGGCGGGGAAAATACAAATCAACACAGAAAAAGAATCCATCCCCGCACGAATATCTCGTGGGAAAGGGGAGAATGGCGACGCCAGATCAATCACGGTTTTTATGTAAGCAATCTGCGCCTGCTGGTCTGCCGCACGCAGCACCCGGTAGCTCTTGAGCGTACCGTCGGGCTTCAATAAAATCTGCACCAGGGCTTTGCGTGACCCTCTGCTGCGCGGATCACTTTTAACGAATGCCGAACTCTGATTGAGCTTGCGCACAAAGGCATCAAAGTACATCTGCAAGCTAAATGGCTCAACTGCCTTGCTATTGACGGAAGATTCGGCCGCAGCCACCTCAGCCTCGGTCGCTTCGTCTTGCTTTTGCAAGCGGCGTCCTTCTGATTTTGCCATCGCAAGGGCTTGCCGCGATAAATCAAAACCGGGTTTTGGTGGCGGAGTTGGCACCGACGGCGCAGGTTTCAGCTCATTTAGAAACTGATCCATCTCATCCCGTTCAGCAATAGTCCATGACCTGTTGGTCGTTAACTCTCGCGGCACGCTGAGTATTTTTGTTTGCCGTGGACGTGTGTCACGACGCTTAGCTATGACGCGAGGCTGAGGTGTGGCCAAAGGTGGCGGGGTTAGCTGAGGAGTTAGCCGAGGAGTTTTCTGTGGCGCTAATGTTGCCTCCAGCCGTGCAGCAGGCGAATTTTCTGCATTTTTCGCCGATCGTGCTGTTAAGCCAGGTGACTTCATATGCAGCGACAACACAATGCCGTGCAACACAACAGAGAGTAGCAGCGCAAGTTTAAAAAGCTTTTGCGAGCGATAGTCACCCCACCTCATTGCACACTTCTAACACGCTCGCACCACACCAATCTTACGAATTTTTACTCTGCACACCTACGCCAGCTTCGCTCATCTTTGGATTACGCTTGAATACGACGGGCGCAACCCGTTCGCCGCCAAAGCTCTGCTTGACCATCCATTTTGCCAGGGCCGAATCCAGGTAATCAGCGTGTCCGGGAAACCATTCTTCCAGTGCCGTTACCAGACCACGGCCAATCTTCAGTTTCTTTTCTTCATCCATGGCTTGTATGCCATGCACTGAAGCGAGCACTTTGCCATGCTCATCAATATGACAATCAGCCGAAGGGAAGTTGGTTGATGTCATCCAGTCGTCTTCTTGAGAAAAATGTTTGACGGCATGCTTTTCAAAATCATCCAGACGCGCAGCAAAATCAGCGTCAGAGGCATTCTTCATCGCATTCACCAACAGCACAAATTCTTTGTGCGTTTCGTCCATCGGGCCATGCCCTAGCAAATAAGAATCCGACCATTCAAACTTATCGTTCGTATCACTCATGACTACTCCATCATTTATTTCGTTATCGCACAGACCCGCACGGAATCTCGCCTGAGAATCTCACCTGAGAATCTTGCCTGATCGCCAAGCATCGCTTAGCTCGTTATCCATCCGAGCTTTCGACTCATGGATGCTACACAATGCACGTCAATCACGCAACGCACAGGCATCGGTTTGGCAGGGCTTGGAAGAGCCTGGCATATTTCAGCGCACATCAATCCGCATCGTGCGCTTCACCGCCAAAGGCCAGGCGCTTGACGCGAAAAAGCTCATCCCGCGCAGCGGCAGCCGCCTCAAACTCCAGATTTTTTGCGTGCGCCTGCATCGCTTTTTCCAGCTTTTTAATGTGCTGCGCCAACTCTTTTTCACTCATCATTTCAAAACGCGCAGCTTCTTGTACCGCTTGCCGCGTCTGTACCGCCGAGTCGGCATCATATGCCCCCTCAATGATGTCCTTGATACGCTTCACCACGCCCTGCGGGGTAACCCCATGCGCCGCGTTGTGCGCCAGCTGTGTGTTGCGGCGACGCTCGGTTTCATCCATCGCGCGCTGCATCGAATCCGTGATTCGATCTGCATACAAAATCGCCATACCATTGATA
The DNA here is from genome assembly GCA_030645365.1 of Rugosibacter sp. Classification (GTDB taxonomy): domain Bacteria; phylum Pseudomonadota; class Gammaproteobacteria; order Burkholderiales; family Rhodocyclaceae; genus Rugosibacter. The sequence continues at coordinate 19,851 of JAUSMB010000009.1, read as the reverse complement.
TGCCGCGCCGCGCGGCCTATGGTTTGTATCAGCGAACGGGTTGAGCGCAAAAACCCCTCTTTGTCGGCATCCAATATCGCCACCAGCGAGACTTCCGGAATATCCAGCCCCTCGCGCAGCAGATTGATGCCGATCAACACATCGAATACGCCCAGACGCAGGTCGCGAATAATTTCGACACGTTCCACCGTATCAATATCCGAATGCAGGTAACGCACCTTGATACCATTGCCACTCAAGTATTCCGTGAGCTGCTCCGACAGCCGCTTGGTCAACGTTGTGACCAGCACCCGCTCGCCCAGGGCAATGCGTTTTTTTAGTTCCGCCAGCAGATCATCCACCTGAGTTGTGGCCGGGCGAATTTCCAGTATCGGATCAACCAGCCCCGTGGGGCGCACCAGCTGCTCAACCACCTGACCTTGATGCGCCTCTTCATAGACTGAGGGCGTGGCCGAAACAAACACCGTTTGCGGCATGAGTTTCTCGAACTCCTCGAACTTCAAAGGCCGATTGTCCATCGCTGAGGGCAGACGAAACCCATAGCTCACGAGATTTTCTTTGCGCGCGCGGTCGCCTTTATACATGCTACCCACTTGCGGAATGGCCACATGCGATTCATCCACAAACATGATGGCATCGCTCGGCAGATAGTCATACAACGTCGGTGGCGGCTCGCCCGGCTGGCGGCCGGATAAATGGCGCGAATAGTTTTCAATTCCCTTGCAAAAACCGAGTTGATCGAGCATTTCCAGGTCAAACCGCGTGCGCTGCTCAATCCGCTGCAGCTCAACCAACTTGTGCTCGTGGGTATAAAAATCCATCCGCTCACGCAGCTCAGACTTGATCGCTTCCACGGCCTTCAACACCGTGGCACGGGGAGTCACATAGTGGCTCGAAGGAAACACAGTAAACCGATTCAGCTTCTTCTTCGTTTGCCCTGTTAAAGGATCAAACAGGGTCAAGGTCTCAATGTCGTCGTCAAATAAAGTAATGCGTATCGCGTTCTCCGCATTTTCAGCCGGGAACACATCAATCACATCGCCACGCACACGATAAACACCGCGCCGAAAATCAACCTCATTGCGCTCGTACTGCATTTCAGTCAGCCGTTGGATGATCTCGCGCTGCCCCATTTTCTCGCCCTGGCGCAAATGCAAAATCATGCTGTGATAATCCACCGGATCACCAATACCGTAAATCGCCGACACCGTGCACACGATGACGACATCGCGTCGCTCCAGCAAACTTTTGGTGGTCGATAAGCGCATTTGCTCAATATGCTCATTGATTGCCGAGTCTTTCTCGATGAACAAATCGCGCGAAGGCACGTAAGCTTCGGGCTGATAGTAGTCGTAATAAGAAACAAAATACTCCACCGCGTTTTCAGGAAAAAACTCGCGAAATTCGGAATACAACTGCGCTGCCAGCGTTTTATTCGGCGCCAGCACCAACGCCGGCCGCCCCAGCCGCGCAATCACGTTAGCCATGGTGTAGGTCTTGCCCGACCCCGTCACCCCAAGCAGTGTTTGAAACGACAATCCGTCGTTAATCCCTTCAGTTAGCAGGCGAATTGCTTCGGGCTGATCGCCCGCAGGCGAAAAGGGTTGATGCAGGCGAAAAGGGCTGCCCTCAAACACCACGACATCTGCTTTTTGATCATTTTCCTGCGTCACTGCATATCCTCGTTTTATCGCTTTTTTTGATGCTTCAACAGGCGCTCATTCGCGCATCAGACCATTCAAAGACTCTGCTCAATCGGGTATTATTACGCGTTACGCGCTCTTTATCGACAAATCAGTCAACAAATCGCCGTCTCACCAGCGCGCCCCGCAGGAAGTATCCTTAGGGTGCCGACTTTTTTATCTAACATTCTTCACCACCACTTTCTGGAATCCCATGACCTCAATTTTTTCAGCGGTTGAACTAGCCCCTCGCGACCCCATTCTTGGCCTGACTGAAGGCTTTAATGCAGACACCAACCCCAATAAAGTTAATTTAGGCGTCGGCGTTTATTACAACGATGACGGCAAGCTCCCCTTGCTCGAAGCCGTCAAAGCCGCCGAAAAAGCGCGTCTGGAAGCCGCCCCGGCGCGCGGCTATCAGCCCATCGAAGGCCTGGGCGCCTTTAATACCAGCGTACAAAATCTCATTTTCGGCGCAGACTCTCCGCTGCTCAAAGAAAGCCGTGCGGTAACCATTGAAGCACTCGGTGGGACAGGTGCACTGAAAGTGGGCGCAGATTTTCTCAAGCGACTCTATCCTGCATCCAAAATCTATATCAGCGACCCCAGCTGGGAAAACCACCGCGCTCTGTTTGAATCCGCCGGATTCACCGTAGAAAACTACCCCTACTACGATGCCGCCACCCAGAGCGTGAATTTTTCTGCCATGACGGCCTACCTTGCCACACTGGAAGCCAACGCCATCATCGTCCTGCATGCCTGCTGCCACAACCCGACAGGCGCTGACCTCAGCGCCGAGCAATGGCAAAAAATTGTCGCTATCATCCGCGAAAAAAATCTGATCGCGTTTATCGACATGGCTTATCAAGGCTTTGCCGACGGCATTGCGGAAGACGCCGTTGCGCTGAACTTGTTTGCCGCATCCGGCCTTCAGTTTTTAGTGTCCAGCAGCTTTTCAAAGTCCTTCTCGCTCTACGGCGAACGGGTTGGCGCGCTCACTTTGATCACGGAAAACAAGGAAGAATCCGCGCGCGTACTCTCGCAAGTCAAACGCGTTATCCGTACCAACTACTCCAACCCGCCAACCCATGGTGGCGCCATTGTTGCTGCCGTGCTATCCAGCCCCGCCCTGCGCCAGCAATGGGAGGCTGAACTCGCCACCATGCGCGAACGCATTCGTGCCATGCGCATTTCGCTCGTAGAAAAACTCAAGGAAAAAAACGTACCTCAGGATTTTTCTTTTGTCGTCAAACAGCGCGGCATGTTCTCCTACACTGGCCTGACCGCCCCACAAGTTGAACAACTAAAAACCGAGTTCGGTATTTATGCTGTCAGCACCGGCCGCATCTGCCTGGCTGCACTCAACACCAAAAATATCGACTACGTCGCCACCGCCATCGCATCCGTCATCAGCAAAAAGTAAACACGCGAAAGGTATTGCAGGCGCTAACCCCTGTGGCTATAATTCGCGCCTTCATATTCCTCGATAGCTCAGTCGGTAGAGCGCCGGACTGTTAATCCGTAGGTCCCTGGTTCGAGCCCAGGTCGAGGAGCCAGAACTCCTGTATTATCAAGCCCTTGTCGGGCCTCTGCGTAAGACCGGCGGTCTAAACTCTAGATCGTCGATTTTCCGAAACGAAGGAGACCGACATGAATGCACCACATGAACCGGCTGTTGCTGCAGCCGTTCAAACCATGGCAGAAGTTGCCGCTAGTTACCTTGCATCCTATGAAGGACGGGATAAATCACGTTACCAGCGCATTGGAACGTGGATTCGCCTTATAGGTGATAAACCTTTCACCACACTCACGCCCGAAGAGATTGACGCCGCCATGGCCGTACTGGCCAGCGAGCCCGCTAAGGTCTACAACGGTAAAGACGCCGACGGCAACCCGATTTTCAAGCGCAAAGCAGGCCAGCGCTCGGGCGCGACGCTGAACCGTTACCTGGTAGCCTTGGGCGCCCTCTTTGCTTGGGCGCGGCGTAACCGCCTAGTGCCGCGCGGCTTCGAGTCGCCGACCAAGCATATCGAGAAGCATACTGAGTCGCGCGGACGGGTGCGCTATCTGTCCAACGATGAACGTGAGCGCCTGCTGGCTGCTTGCCGGGAATCTGCCTGGCCACGCCTGTATTTGTTGGTTTTGATGGCGCTGACTACCGGCGCCCGGCGCGGCGAGCTCCTGGGTTTGCGCTGGAAGGACGTTGATATCGAACGCGGCGAGGCTCACATCGGCGCGGACAAGGACACAGAAACGAAGAACGGAGACGCGCGCTGCCTGATCTTGCTGCCGCAGGTATCTGTCGAACTTGAGCGCTTTGCCCCCAAAGATGCTCACAAGAGCGATGCCCTGGTGTTCCGCTCACGGCTGCGGCCTTCGCAGCCCTACGCCATGGCCGAAGCCTTTCGCGATGCCTTACAGGCGACCAGCATCAAGAATTTCCGCTTTCACGATTGTCGGCATACCGCCGCGTCCTACATGGCGCAACACGGCGCATCACTGCTGGAAATCGCAGACACCTTGGGTCATCGCCAGCTGCGCATGGTGCAGCGGTACGCCCACCTGAACACAGACAGCCGGCGCCGCCTGATGACGCGGGTATTTGAGGGGAGACTGTGATGCGCAAGGTCACCCCGACAGCGGCGCAGCGACGCGCCGAAAACACCTTGATCCGCCGCGCGCTGCGCGTGCTGGAAGATCGCCTCGAGTACAAGCGCACGGTGCTGGGTAGTCCGCAGACAGTGAGGGACTTTTTGCGCCTGCGCATGGCCGAACTGGAACACGAAGTTTTTGTGGTGCTATGGCTGGATACACAAAACGCGCTGATCGAAATCGAGGAGCTTTTTAGGGGCACCCTGACGCAGGCCAGCGTCTACCCGCGCGAAGTGGTCAAGAGTGCGCTAGCACACAATGCTGGCGCCGCGATCCTGGCGCACAATCATCCATCTGGAATGACTAAGCCCTCAAAATCGGACGAAGATCTCACCATGAGCTTAAAAAATGCGCTGGCACTAGTGGACGTGAAAGTGCTAGACCACTTCATCGTCGGCGGTGCCAAGCCACCTTTGTCGTTTGCCGAGTGCGGGCTGCTTTAGGGATTGGAGACCACCATGAACGAGGAATTCAAGTTTCCAGCCGGGGCGAGAGTGAACTGCACGACGACGTGGCGAGGATCGTCGAGTGGATCAAGATCGGCAGCTTATCAGACAAGCAGGTCGCTGAATGCTGGCACCAGATGTTAGCGGCGATGTGATGGATTGTTTGCGTGATTTCACGGATAAAGAGATATCAAGGTTCGTTCGCAGCTACATGGCGCGAACGGACTTGAAGGAGACTGACGATCCAATTGATGACTGGATTCGGTTCATTTTCATGGCGCATGGATTGCCGGGAGCAAATCAGCAAATTCCATCATTTGAGCGAAAGTCTGACAGCAATGGACGGCGTATGGATTTCATTCCGGCCGCTGTTGCCTTTCTTTTTGCTGTTAATCCGAGCCTAAGTCCGGCTTTATGGAACCAACTATTCATGGCTGTATTGAGGGAGCGATATGGCGGAACAACGGTTCGACTTAAAAAGCGTCCCGCAGAAAGCAAGCGTCTCGACGCAAAACGCATGACTGCAGCGCAACTTATGGATAAGCACGGGATCGGACGGAGCCGTGCTTATCAACTGTTAAACGAGGTACGTAAGAAAAAATAGTCCACTTTTTTACTTAACTTGGCACACGCACACACCTAGCATCCCCTTCACACGCAAGCCGCCACAGCAATGGCCCGGCAAGGCGTTTGATCACAGGAGATCGCTATGCAAGACGCACCGCACCCCCTCACTGCACTCGATGAATTTGTCGACCTGCAGTCGTTACTTCCCGCTGTAAGAAATACCTTCCCGTCGGTTGATAGCCTCAAGTGGTTTGTGCGCCAGCACCGCGACGAGCTCGCGACAGCTGGTGCGCTGATCAACATCACCGGCCGATTGCGGTTCCATCCGTCACGGTTTGGGCAGGCCGCCGTAGCCATTGGCCGCGATGCGGTTGGCTCCAATCGCCGATGATTCCCTACGACATCGACCCGACCAGGCTCAAGTCAGGCGAAAACCGCTTGCCTTGCCCGGCCTGCGACCGAGGAGCCAAGGACACCGCGCTGTCTGTCCGCCTGGAACCGGACAACACCATCGTCTGGCATTGCCACCGCTGTGAAATGGCAGGATCAAGCCGGTCTCGCAACGACAATGCGCCAACGCAAACGCGCGTGCTGGTTCCAAGTCCTGTCGAACGGCGGCGCGGGCTATCCGACTATGGCAGGCAACTTTGGGCAGCTACAGCGCCAATTTCCGGCCCGGCGCGTGATTATCTCCAGGCACGCGCCTGCCAGCTGCCGCCCTATGATAGCGATTTGCGCTGCATGCCCGCGCTCAAGCATCCGTCGGGCTACATCGGCCCCGCCCTAGTGGCGCTCATCACCGACACGGAAAGCGGCGCGCCGCTTTCACTACACCGCACCTGGATCAAACCGGATGGCAGCAAAGCCGATGCCATTACGCCGCGCCTCCTGCTCAAAGATCACCCGATAAGCGGCGGGGTGATCCGCTTATGGCCTGATGATGCCGTGACCTCTGGCCTCGGCATCGCTGAAGGCATTGAAACCGCGCTCTCTCTGGCGCATGGCTTTACGCCGGTCTGGGCATGCATTGATGCCGGGCACCTGGCGAAGTTTCCTGTGCTCAACGGCGTGCGGGATCTCATTATTGCCGCCGATAACGACGATGCCGGCCGCAAGGCGGCTGCCGAATGCGCCAGACGCTGGGCAGATCATGCCGACGTGCACGTGATCTCGGCCGATGCCGACGGATACGACCTAAACGACGAGGTGCGCACATGGGCGAATTAATCCAAGCCAAGAAAATGCGCGATAAGATCGCGGGCGCAAAGACAGTGCAGAAACAAAGCACACCCCGGTCGGCTGGTGCTTTTGACGTTACCGGGCGCCACGTTATTCACCATGACAACGGCAAGCTGCCGGAAATTCTCGACACGCTCGAGGTCGCACTTGCGGACGCGCCCGATCTTAATCTGTACCGCTACGCCGGCCGCCTGGCACGCGTCTATCAGGCCAGCGAGGCCACCGACGGCGCCGTGCGCCGCCCAGCCGGAGCCATCATGGTGCACCCGGTCGAAGCGGCGCATCTGGTTGAGCTTGCTGGCCGCGCGGCGATACACGAGAAGCATGACGTCCGCTCAGGCACGGATCGCCCCTGCGATTGCCCGCGCCGTGTCGCTGATGCATACCTGGCGCGTGGACATTGGCCGAGGCTGCCCGATCTGGCCGGATTCGTCGAGACACCCCTGCGCGCACTGGATGGTCGCCTGATCGATCAATCAGGCTACGATGCCACCAGCGGACTGTTTTGCGCGTTCACCGATATTCCTGGCTACGTTCGCCCGCTCGACTCCCTCGCCGATGCGCAGCGCGCAGCTGACCGGACCAAAGGCCTGTTCGAGAAGTTTCCATTCGTTGAAGATGCCGACAAGAGCGCCATGCTTGCCGGAGTCTTAACTGCGATCCTGCGGCGCGTGCTGCCCTCTGCGCCGATGTTCTGCATCACCGCACCGACGCCCGGCACTGGCAAGACACTACTGTGCGAAACGCTGGCGATTGTGGCGACCAACCGCCGCGCCAGCGTGCTGTCCCTGGGCCATGACGATGCTGAAACAGAGAAACGTCTGGCCGGCGTACTGATGGCCGGCGATGCCGTGATCTCTGTCGACAACATCGAGCGACCACTCAAGGGTGATCTACTCTGCCAGGTTGCTACGCAGCAATTCGTCCGCCTGCGACCCCTGGGTGGTTCAGGCATGCTCAACGTGCCGACGCATGCGCTGCTGATCGCCACCGGCAACAACCTGGCTGTGATCGGCGACCTCAAACGGCGCGTGCTGATGATCCGACTTGACGCGCAGACCGAACGCCCGGAGCAACGCACATTCAATCGCGACCACCTCGCCGAGATTACGGCGCGGCGCGGCGAAATCATCACCGACGCGCTCACGATCTGCGGCGCCTATCTCGCCGCAGGCGAGCCCAGGATAGACGGCCTGCACGGCTTTGGCGGCTTCGAACAATGGGATCGCATGGTGCGCCGCCCGTTGGTGTGGCTCGGCCTCCCCGATCCCCTCTTTCCAGCCGAGGGATTGAGAGACCAGGATCCCGACCTTGAGGCCATGCGCCTGTTGTTCACCGCATGGAAAGGCATCGTGCCATCGGGTAACGCGATAACGGCCGCCGACTTGCTCGGCATGGCCAGCGAGGTGAAGAACCATGACTTGCGCGACGCCCTGCAACTGGTCTGCTCCGAAAAGCCCAACGGCCGGCGCCTGGGCTTCTGGCTTCGATCCCACCGCAACAGGATTGTCGACGGCCTGCAACTACTGCATGCCGGCGCCGACAACAAGGCCAAGGTCGCCAAATGGAAGGTTGCATCATGCAGCGGGTAATGCGGGTAATGCGGGTAATACTTCCTACAACGTATGAAAAGTGTCAGAGACAAAATATATATATAGGGCTGAATTCACCCCGCCATTGCCGCCATTACCCGCCGCTCAAAGTGCAAAGGTACTTCCCAGGTCATTCATCTACGGGTAATTCGTGCCGTGAATTATTTGGTGTATATCGGGTTTGGTTATAGGCAACCTTTTGATTGACTTTGTGACCCAGCCCCCTAAAAACTCAGATTCTGCGGCATCCGGCAAGGCGCAACCTTTCCTTCCATTTGCCGAAATAGAACTGCTCGCGGTACGCCTGCGGCCAGCGGAATTCGCGCGAGCCATCGGCACCACTAAGCAGTCCGTTTCCCGCTGGATCAAAGACGGAAAAGTGACACTTGGCGCCGATGGGCGGCTAAATCCAACCAAAGCAATGCGCGAGTTGTTGCGGACTGGTGACCCCGGCCGCATTCGCGCCCGACTGGTGCGCCAGGCCTTCTCCGATATGGGCGATCTGCGCACGATGGCGGCCCGCGCCGACGAGCTCGGGCTCAAGGTCGCGGCGCTGGCCGAGCAGATCGAGGTCGAGCGATTCTCGACGGATCAGGATTACGAAACCCTTGAGCGCTGGCTCGACGAATTCAAGCGGCGCATCACAGAAGCCCCGCCGGACGTCCGCGCCAGCCTCGACGCCGACGAATGGCGCACGGATGTCATCAAGACCCTGAGCTTGGTCATGGATACCGAGAGTCTTGTTGCGCCCGATGAACCTGCCGACGCAGAACTTCAGCACTCGGAGTTCATCAACCCGCGCGCCTCGCCATTGGAGGGAGAGGGAAACCCGACACAATGAAGCCGCGCGAAGCTGCCGACTCGTTAAGACTGCTTGCTCAGGCCACCGCTGCCAACAATTCCATTCCTCTACACATTCGGAGCTGGTTTGGTCGAGCTGTTATGCACCGCATTGCTAATCCATCCAGTTCGCTGGATCGTGAGCTTGGGTTGCGTTCCCGCCATGCCGGTCGGCTATCACTGCATTCTCGAATCCCTGACCGCGATGCGGCCTTGCGCGCCCTTGCTGGCAATTTGGGCAAGCAGACTGCAAAAGACTGCGCAAATGAAATTTTACGGATGAAGCGCGCTGGCCTACTGCAAGAAATTGATGCGATCCATCGGATTCCAGGCTACAGACAGCTGCTGCGAATAATTGCTAATGACACTTGATTGACCGTTGGTTTGTCATTGTCAAGTCATGCCCCACCATATTGAAACTCACCAAGGAGCCGCTATGAAAACAACCTTGCAACAAGTGCGACCGCCGCAAATAGATGGTGGATTTTGCGCAGCCATCATCAATAACCAACTCACTCTTTCAATGTGGGATGAGTCAAAACAGATTGAAATTCAACTTGGAGATCAAGAAATATTTAATTTGAAGTTTTTCATCAAGGACGTAATCAACGCTCTAATGAGTGCAGGTAAGTCTATGCCAGACGCTTATATTGTGTCAGGAAGGAGAAAACCATGAAACATGTATTCGGAACAATTGAGCTTGACACCCGTGCAGCCAGTACCGAAGGCATACCCTGCACACTCTCAACGGAGACGCCTGTTACGCGTGGCGGATATGCCGAAATTCTCTCTCATGAAGCTGGCGCTATAAACCTGGGTCGCGCTGAACGCGGCCTCCCGTTGCTGGCGTTTCACCAGCAGGAAACCCCAGTCGGCCGTGTCGACGGAATCCGCCTGGACGAAGTCGCGCGAAAGCTGCGCGGATTCCTGCGTTTTGGTAGTAGCGCAGAGGCGCAGCAGATACAAGCCGATGTTCTTGGTGGAATTCTCACTGACCTGTCAGTCGGCTACCAGATTACCGAGTCCCATCAAGACGGCGACACACTGATTGCAACAAGCTGGGAACCTTTTGAATGCAGCATCGTATCCGTCCCCGCCGACCCGCAGGCCGGCATCAATCGCAGTATCAACATTGTTGGAGCAAACACCATGCAAACACAAACCGAAATCAAAGAACTCTGCATCCGTCACGGATTCCCTGAACTTGAGCGCAGTCTTATTGGTGGATCGCTCGAAGCGGCGCGTAATGCCATCTTGGAAAAACTGGCAGAGCGGTCAGAATCCTTCATAACCAGGCCGGGCTTTCCCATGCACACCGACGAAGAATCCAATGCAGTTGCCGTCAATACGCTCGCATCTCGTATGGGTTGCCGCGTTAATGGCGAGATTGACACGCGCGCCAGTGTGGTTGATTTTGCGGTGCGTTCAATGCAGCAGGCGGGGATGCGCGTCACTTCCAGCATGAACCGCCAACAGATTATTGAACGGTCACTCACCACAAGCAACTTTCCAACGATCTTGGGCAATGCTATTGGTCGCGTACTGTTTGACGGCTATAACCTAACACCGGCAGTATTGAAAGCGGTGGCACGGCAGGTTATGTTGCCTGACTTTCGCGCGCGTACGGTTGCGCGGCTTGGCGCTGCGCCTGATCTTATTCAGGTGAATGAAGCAGGTGAGTATCACTATGGCGGATTGTCGGAATCAAGCGCCGCTTATGCGCTGGCGACGTATGGCCGGATTATTACTCTGTCACGCCAAGCGCTTGTTAATGACGATCTAAGCGCCTTCGGTGATCTAATCCGCAAGTTTGGTGAATCCGGTGCACGCCGTGAAGCCGATTCAATGGCCGCCGTTTTGTTAGCTAATCCTGCAGTTGACGGCGTTGCGATGTTTGATGCCACAAAGGGCAGCTTACTCACTGGCGCACCATCGACACTTGCCGCAACAGGGCTGGCTAATGCTGTCATGAAACTGCGCATGCAAAAGGAAAAGGACGGCGGATTCATTGCAGCCGAGCCGGGTGCGTTGGTTGTTCCTGCCGCTTTGGAGGTTGCTGCAAAGCAATTAACCGCGACCATTAACGCCACCAAGACGGGCGATGTGAATCCTTTGGGAAATGGCTTAAAGGTGATCGTTGAGCCAAGGCTGGACGATGTAAGTGCTACCGCCTGGTATCTGGTGGCAAATGGGTCGACAAGCCTCGAATATGCTTACCTCGAAGGCCAGGCCGGGGTTTATACCGAAACGCGCGACGGATGGGGTGTAGACGGTACTGAAATCAAGGCACGCCTAGATTTTGCGACGGGCTTTGTAGCGCCCACGGGCTGGATCAAGAGCGCCGGCGTTTAAGCATTACGGTTGCTGGGCGAGAGAGGGCGCTCATAGCCTAGCAGCTGATGAACCGACTACGTTCTGCATCCGCGCAGATGGTTCGCTAATGGGTGCCTACCGGGATAGGCGACAGCCGCCGGATGCCGAGTTTTACACGGTTGCCAGGCTGTCAATTTACTAGAGGACGCATCATTATGATTTCAGCATACACAAATCAAGCCGGGCAACGCACTTACCGCCTACCCCAAGCGGTTGCTGACGTGGCATTGGCGCTTTTTCCAGACATAGATCAGTGTGGCGCTGTGTTTCGCCTCGCTAAAAAACTTTCTTGGTGTGATGTCCACACACTCGAAAATATTGCGTTGAATTTCAGTCATATCGAGGCCGTTGATTTTGCCCGCACGCGCATGGAGAAGTCGGCGCTGGTGACGTGGCGGATCAACTGAGCAAGCTCTGCCCACTGTGCCGCCTGCCGATGCACGGCGCTGGGCACCTGGTGCAAGCGCTCGACAACGTAGCAGTGCCGTTCGTTTTCGCGCTGTGCGTTCCCTGCCGACTACGGCATGACCGCCTGCCAGCGAACGCAAAACACAGACAGCACAGCATCGCCATTCGGCGCATTGCCGAGGATCCATCTTTTTACCCTGTGATGGTATTCGCCTCCGAGATCGAGGCGCGGATTTTTGTCGCACTTACCGCTGAACGCGACCCACAGTCGGCGCTCGATCTATTCGACTGATTCCCGGTTTTCCCGGTTTCGCTTTTGGTTTCCGGGAACCGTAAACCCGCATGAATAAAGGGTTTCCAGGTCGGCCCGGTTTTCCCGGTGAATTTTCGGCGGTTTTAGCAAAAAACTCATTTTTCCTCAAGTTCGAGTCAATCCCATTGGCCTACTATGTGCTCTTGCATTTCGTGGCAAATAGTGGCTAAATGCGCCTTGCAGAGGCTGGATTAGGCCTGTTAATCCGTAGGTCCCTGGTTCGAGCCCAGGTCGAGGAGCCAAAAATATGACACAAAGGCCACTCTTCGGAGTGGCCTTTGTGCTTTCCGAATCTGTTGTATACCGTTGGATAAAGCAGTCAGGAAGGCGCTCCCGAGTGGCTAAAGCAAACCACAGAGCGCACTAATGACTACCGCGTTATCTGCAATGCCAACGGAGCTGTGCTGCAGAACGGTGACATCATGTCGGTAATCAAGGATCTGAAAACCAAAGGCTCGTCGTCACGATATCGATTGTAAAATTGATGGCATCGGCGTGCTGTAGCTTCTTAAATTGGCGTTTGTGAAAAAAGCGTCACCGCCGAACAGTAGAAACCAAATACACTAAAACCATCATGCTTAAAAACCTTCTTGGCCTTCTTACTGGCGCGATCCTGCTGCTTCTGGGATTCATGTTTTCGGTGGTAATTCTTTCCGTCATCGCCGTGATTGGCCTGGGGGTTTGGATTTATTTTTGGTGGAAGACACGAGCATTGCGCCGGGCAATGCAGGCAAATGTGCCAAAACAAGAAGCAGACGGTCAAATAATCGACGGCGAAGCCATCGTTGTGGAGGAGTATCGGGTGGACATGAAAAAGGTTCTCCCTGACGAACCGCCTCAGCAGTAGCCCCCTGGAAAATTCAAGAAACCCCGCGCAGGATTTGTTGCCGAGTTGAAGTAATCGGTACCTGACTAGGATGAAACCCGAGGACTTAGAACTGCTGCTCACGCGAGAGATGCCTTTTGGCAAGCACAAGGGGCGTCTCATTGTTGATCTACCGGGGAACTACCTCAACTGGTTCGCACGTGAAGGTTTCCCCCCAGGCGAGATTGGACGGCTCCTCGCCTTGATGCATGAGATCGACCACAACGGGCTGACGGATATTTTGCAGCCACTGCGGCAACGATCGGGGAATTAATTGGGTCCAGAAGAAGGGCTTACATTAGTCTTTTACGGTGAAATCGTACCGGCCCAATCAACAGCCGCCGTATCACCAGCGCCGACTTTTAGCTTAATCGCATCCAGAATCTCGCAGCGGGCCATGAGATGCTAAAAATCTGCTGAACAATCATCGGTCTTAACCATGTCTTTCGCAAAAGAAAAAGCGCGCACTGATTAACAGCGCGCGCTTGCATTTCAACCCAACACGCGGCTACTTTTAAATACAGTAACCGCCCGCCGACGTTTTCCTTATGGGCGTGAGCCTGTAGGGAAAGGCCAGGCAGCCGCAGGGTTAAGTGAAGACTTAATCCCGGGTGTTGCAGCGGTGGATGGCTTTGTGGCAGCTTTTACAACTGGTTTTGCAGCGGCTGGCTTCTTAGCAACAACCTTCTTTGCAGCTGGCTTTGCGGCTGGTTTTTTAGCAGCCACTTTTTTCGCTGCTGGTTTGGCGGCTACTTTCTTCACTGCGGGTTTAGCAGCGGCTTTTTTCGCTACCGGTTTGGCAGCTACTTTTTTGACTGCGGGTTTAGCAGTTGCTTTTTTTACGACGGGCTTTTTAGCAGCCAATTTTTTCGCTGCTGGTTTAGCAGCAGCTACTTTTTTTACGACCGGCTTTTTAGCAGCAACTTTTTTTGCCGCTGGTTTGGCAGCGGGCTTCTTCGCTGCCGGTGCCGTGGCTATTTTTTTCTTTACAACCATGGTGATTCTCCTTAACAAGTTAACAGGGAAGAGCCGCTTCTTTATTTAATCCAACCCAAATGGGTTGATGAGGATTATCCATGCCTTTAATGCATTTGAAAACAATGAATTCCGCCCGTTTATCCGCCTATCAATTTGTTTTAGTTTACGCACTGACATCGACGACCAAATGTCTTTGGCATAATTGGCACTTAATTCGTGCAAATTACAAAGCATGAATCGTACGGATGAAACTCGAAATATCGTCAGTTTTTATCTGAGTAACGCAGCAGGAAAAATGACGTTATTCCAGTCAAACAGAGGGCCGGGGTCTGTTTTTCGTCCTGGAGCTATTTCACTATGCGCAACAACGGCCTGTAAAGAATGGTGCTTTTGCAGATCTGCCAATACGGCGTTCAGGGTTGTATATTGGATTTTTTCAAAAGAGCGGTCATCACAACCTTCAAGTTCAATGCCAATTGAAAAATCATTGCACCGCTCACGGCCTGCCCATTCAGAAACTCCTGCATGCCATGCGCGTTTCAATAACGATACAAATTGAATTAACTCGCCACTGCGCCGGATAAGAAAATGCGCAGAAACCCGCAGATGAGCTATTTCGCGGTAATAAGGATGGTCTTCCGGATTTAACTGGTTAGTAAATAAATCAATAATGCCCTGCCCGCCAAACAGCCCTGGTGGCAAACTAATGGCGTGGATGACGACAAGGCAAATATCGTTCGCTACCGGGCGCTCATCAAAGTTAGGTGAAACAATATGCCGTGCTTCGGGCAACCACCCATCATTTTCTGCAGAGCTAGCTGACGCAGTCATTCGTTCATGCCCAGACGCGCCATCCGATAGCGTAGCGAACGGAAAGTAACGCCAAGTAAACGGGCCGCCGCTGTACGATTGTTATGCGCGTCTTTAAGCGCATGCAAAATCATTTGGTGCTCAACCTGATCGAGCTTGTCCTGCAGGGTGATGGCTGCCGTCGATATATTTTCAGATCGCGACGATGACAAACCAAGATCTACGACTTCAATATAGCTGCCCTCCATCAACGCCAATGCTCTCTCAAGGGTGTTTTCAAGCTCACGCACATTCCCGGGAAATGGGTGCATGCGTAGTGCATTGACTGCCGCAGGAGAAAGCAAGGGTGGCCTAATACCGGCTGCATGAGCTAACCGATCAAGGATGTGGGTTGCCAGCAATGGAATGTCTTCATGGCACTCGCGCAACGCGGGCATGCGTAATTCAATCACATTGAGTCTGTAAAACAGATCCTGACGAAACCGCCCTTGCTCAACCAGAACTTTGATATCTTGATGTGTCGCGCAGATTACGCGCACATCCACATCATCTTCGGTGGGCGCGCCTATTTTGCGCACCCGCTTTTCCTGAATCACTCGTAGCAGTTTTACTTGCATGGCTAAAGACAAATCAGCCACTTCGTCGAGAAACAAGGTTCCCCCGTTGGCTGCCTGAAAAAAGCCATCCCGATCTTCATTCGCCCCGGTAAATGCGCCCCGGCGATAACCGAAGAACTCGCTCTCCATCAGATTTTCCGGAATGGCGCCACAATTGACTGGCACAAATACACGATCACGCCGCGCACCTAACTGATGAATTAATTGCGCAGCTAATTCTTTGCCGCTACCAGATTCACCCGTAATATGGACGGGGGCCTGACTACGCGCAACGCGTTCAATGAGCGCACGTACCTGCTGCATCGTGGGTGAATCGCCAAGCAGCCGCGCCTCAGCACCTACCCCATGCGCTGGCTCTGTCCCTGATAACCCTAATGCCAGCTTGACCAAGTTTCTTAGTTGCTCAAGTGAAACTGGCTTGGTGACGTAATCAAACGCGCCCTCCTTTAATGCAGCGACTGCATTTTCGGTGCTGCCATACGCGGTTACCACGGCGACCGGCAAGTCGGCCATAGCCTCATTAACATGGCGCACCAGATCCAGCCCTGTGCCATCGGGTAAGCGCATATCAGTCAAACAAAGTTGGTACCGGCGACTGGCCAGCATGGTGCGGGCTTCCGCTAGCGTTCCCGCGCAATCTACCTCCAGCCCCATGCGCACGAGTGTTAGATCAAGGAGTTCACGGATGTCCGCCTCGTCATCCACGATCAAAATGCGGTTAGCATCTCCGCGCCGCCGACGCTGCATCTTTAAAGACATAGTTCTCCTTCAACCGTCATTCGAAAATGTGCCCCAGGACTATTTGGCAATAATCTGGGCAATAACTCCAGGCGCGCCTTATTTGCCTCGCACAGCTCTCGTGCAATATAGAGCCCAAGCCCCGTTCCGGCACCATGTGTCGTAAAAAAAGGTTCAAATACTTGTACGCGTAAAGATTCCTCTATTCCGCTCCCATCATCACTGATGTGCAATTCAATGCAATTTGCCCTGATGACCTTTGCGTACACTCGAACCGCGCCTTCGGCACCACTGGCATGCCGCAATGCATTCACCAGAAGATTCCATAGCACGCGATGCAGATGTCCGCGATCAAACCACACCTTCAGGCCATCCGCCTCTGCCACTTGAATACGACTTACTGCTGACGCATCATGCAGGAATATTTCTTCCATAAAGCCACGAATAAATCTCGGCCAATCTATCAGTTCAGGTACGGTCTGGTCGCGGCGACCAACCTCGAGTACTTCAGTTACCAGGCGATTAAGGCGCACCGTATTGTCGTGAATAATCTGTGCAAGTCGTTGCCGAACCATATCCGCGTCATCCTCGGCCAAGAACTCTGCCGCATGACTAATCGCCGCCAGTGGATTACGAATTTCGTGCGCCATATTTGCCGTCAACCGGCCAAGTGCTGCGAGCTTTAGCTGTTGCGACTGGAAATGCACCTGCGCCATATCTTCCAGATAAAGTAAAGAATCTCCCAACATGCTCGAAGGCGGTAAGTAGCGTATCCGCAACTGGCGATTGGTTTCTTGAGAAACAAGGATCTCGGTTATTTCAACGCGGTGTGTTTGCCAAACCAAAAAGCGTTCCGCTAGCAACCCGCTCAACGGTTGCGGGCCATCTTGCAGCGGCATGTCCAGCAAAATTTGCGCTTGCGGATTGCTCATATGCACCTGCCCTGCGTTATCAACGACCAACACACCGCCTTCCATATCGTGAATAATTTGCTCGCTAATCCGCAATTGCGCATCGAGTTGCTGACCTCGTTCAAGCGCCAAGAATTCATTGGTCACGACGCGTTTTGCCAGCATTCGGGCAGCCATTGCCGCCGCAAAAAAAGCCACGCAGGTAATGCCCGCACTGAAAAAATCAGCGGGGTCACTATCCATCACCAGCGCCCACCAACCTTCTTCGAGCAATACGGCAACTGAGGCGAGCGCCGCATAAAACAAAACCATGCGCCCTTGACCCACCAGTCCAGCACCTGAAACGACAACCAGCAACAATGTTGCAATTCCGCTTTTTTGACCACCACTGGCAAACATCATGAGCGTCAAGGCAAGAATATCAATGGCCACATGGACGGTCAGCTGCATATCAAAGTGACGTTTCTGCCATAACTGTGCCCCCAAAAAAACTGTGGAAAGCAGCAAATAGACGCTGGCAACGTTGCGAAATAAATGAGGATTTTGAGCGCCCAAGCTCACTGTGTCGCCAAAAATAACTACCGCCCCCCAAAAAAACAGGGCAAGACTCACTCGGTAGATGGAGAAAAACAGCAAAGAGCGCCAAAAGGAAGCCGGCGTTTGATTAAACTCGGCCGTCAGATTGCGCCTGATCATTTCCTCATCCCTAGCTGGCGATGGGCTGGGCAACAATAAAATGCCTGTGTGCCAGACGCATCATGATCAACAATCACCTCGGATTGCGGGATGTAAATTCCACAATGAGCACAAGGGATCATCCCCTCCGGGAGCGGTGCATGGGGTGACTGAGCGCTGGGTGGTTGTCGTTTCTTCCTGGCAAAATGAAGATAAACGAAAACAACGAACGCTATTAAAAGAAAGAGTTTTGCCACAAGATCACCTATCTATATATTATTGAAGGTGATGGTCGGGGTGAGAGGATTCGAACCTCCGACTCCTGCGTCCCGAACGCAGTACTCTACCAGGCTGAGCTACACCCCGACGGTGAGTGGATCTTACTAATAAGAATAGGCAATACAAATAGTGCGAACGACTTTGCAACGCATTTTGCAACCGTTGGTGCAAACAATGCCGGAAAAAAATGGCCGAAAAAACAGTGCGGCCTAGCATCGTTACCAACATTGCGTCGTTAAAAATCTCTTTGCACGGCAAAGTCGGCGAATTGTATCAGCGTTTGCTTGAATATTGAATCCGGCAAGAGCGCGAGTGATGCCTTCGCTGCTTCTGCTTCTACAATTCCGTGTTGCCGAGCAGCTGCCAGTGCGCCACTCAAACGCACAGCGGATAGCACTTCAGAAAACAGTTCCTTGTCCGCCGTTTCAATGGCTGTCCGCACTAATGCGGCTTGCGCTGCCGTGCCGTTTAACATGGCATGAATCAGGGGCAAAGTGGTTTTGCCTTCCGCCAAGTCGTCGCCCAGATGCTTGCCGGTTTCAGCCTCATTGCCGGAATAATCCAGTACGTCGTCAATCAATTGAAATGCCGTACCAAGATGCATGCCATAAGCCGCTAACGCTTTTTCCCGCGCGGGCTCGGCACGACTGATGATGGCTCCCAGGCGTGCTGCTGCCTCAAACAACTTGGCCGTTTTGTAATGAATCACTTGCAGATAGTCGGTTACAGAAAGATCGGCGTTGCCACAATTCATCAATTGCAGCACTTCGCCCTCTGCCACGATATTGGTCGCATTGGCGAGAACTTGCATAACCCGCATATCGCCCACATCCACCATCATCTGGAAAGAGCGCGAGTAAAGAAAATCGCCTACCAACACACTGGCAGCGCTGCCAAAAACAGCAT
This sequence comes from Rugosibacter sp., assembly GCA_030645365.1. Taxonomy (GTDB): domain Bacteria; phylum Pseudomonadota; class Gammaproteobacteria; order Burkholderiales; family Rhodocyclaceae; genus Rugosibacter. The sequence goes on along the minus strand of JAUSMB010000009.1, from coordinate 960 downwards.
TGGCGGTATCGCGGCCACGGCGCAGGGAGGATTCATCGACAACATCGTCATGCAGCAGGGTGGCGGTATGGATGAACTCGACCACGGCAGCGAGTTCGTGATGCACCGTGCCCGAATAGCCGCAGGCGCGCGCCGCTAACAACACCAGCGCAGGCCGCATGCGCTTGCCACCTGCCGAAATAATGTACTCGGCCACTTGCCGTATCAAGACAACATCGGAGTGCAAACGAGCGCGGATCACTTGATCAACGGCATGCATATCTGCATCAATCGGGGAATACAGGGTAGAAAAATTCACGGCAAGGCTATCGGATAAATGACTCATGTCAGGGAGCGTAACGAAATGCATCAAAGAGATTGCAGCAATTGAGCCATTTTATGACGTTATGCGCCAGTTAAAGCTAGCTTTTGGGTTTGAGCAATTTTTTTATCAAAGGCGACTGTCTGCGGCTAACAGGAATACGTTCACTGATACCAGACAACATAACCTGCCAATAATCTTCCTTGTTATCTTCGGCGCCAGTGCGTTCCAGACCAATCACTGCTCCAGACGCAACCAGGCAATTTCGATGAACACGCAGGAAGTTATCGGCAAATTCCGCTTCCAGCTTGACCAACGATTCCTCAAGCAAATACTCGCGCTCAACGGTGCGTGCTGTAACGTATTTCTGCTCGGCTTTCAAATAGAGAATATCGGTGACAGGTACCAGTAGAACCCGGCCACGCTCGAAACAAGACAAATGCCGCCGTGTTGCCAGCGCCGACTTTTCAAGACGTTCTGCCTCATCCGGATGACGCGTGGCTTTCTGCAAAGCCACTGCAAGGCGCGCTGCGCGCACTGGCTTGACAAGGTAGTCCAGTACCGCCAGCTCAAATGCACTCACCGCATATTGATCATATGCCGTGACAAAAATCACAGCCGGCGCTGTGGGCCAGCGCGCAAGATGGCGCGCAAACTCA
>JAUSMB010000002.1 GCA_030645365.1 Rugosibacter sp. | reverse complement strand
CCTTGGCACTATTGATGCGAAGGCCCGAGGATAAGCGTTGCATTGCGGTTTGCAGTGCGTTATTGGATTTGTTCAGTGCGTTCTGGCCGAATAAGGAAGCGACGTTGGTATTAATGACTTGTGCCATGAAAATTCTCCTTGATTAAAAAACGGAATTCGTTGGTATCTACTCCTCCGGTTTGCTTGAATTGCAAAGCAGGATCACCGCAGTTGTAATCTTTAACGGGCGATTGGCGTAAAACTTTAGGATAATTTTTCTTTGTAGTTCGCTGTGAGTGCGCGCCAGGCATGTACATTTGAAAAGATAACCCTACAGATTTCGTAAGAGCTTCCGTTATAGTCAACCAGAAGGAGTACACACATGCCCACAAGTTCTATTTCATCGCCAGGTATCGCCTCCGGGCTGGACGTCAACGGTATCGTCGCCAAGCTGATGGAGCTGGAGCGTATCCCCCTGACCCGGCTGACGACCAAAGAAGCCAACTACAACGCCAAATTGACGGCCTACGGCTCGATCAAGGGCGCCTTGTCCAGCCTGCAAACGGCCGCCGCCGCCCTGGCGGCAACGACCACCTTCAATGCCAAATCGGTTGCTGTTTCTGACGCGACCGTGGTTACCGCCTCGGCGTCTAGTGCGGCAGCGGCAGGCAGTTATACCTTGAGCGTGACGCAACTGGCCAAGTTTCACACCCTGCGCAGCACCACGAACTATGCGGCGACGACGGACACGTTCAATACCGGCACCCTGGCCATTTCCATCGGCGGTGGTGCCGCCGTCAACGTCACGATCGACAGCAACAACAACACGCTGGCAGGAATTCGCCAGGCGATCAATGATTCGCAGGCTGGCGTGACCGCGACCATTCTGAACGATGGCACCACCAACCGGCTGGTGCTGACGTCCAATACCAGTGGCTCGGCAGGTCCCATTAGCGTTACCGCTACAGATTCGGGCAGCGGCGGCACTAACCCGCTTTCGGGACTGGATTCTGCCAGCCTGTTTCAGACCCAGCCCGCTGATAATGCGCTGTTCAACATCAACGGAATTGACATCATCCGCTCCTCCAACACGGTTACGGATGCGATCGAGGGCGTCACCTTCAAACTGACCAAGGGCACACTGGCCGCACCGGGCACAGCAACACTGACGATAGATCGCAACACGGAAACCATTACGTCAGCCGTTACTACCTTCATCAAGGCCTACAACGATGCCGTGGGCCTGCTGAAGACCAATTCAAGCTTTAATGCAGCGACTAAAGTGGCCGCGATACTCAATGGCGACAGTACGGTGCGCTCCCTTCAAGGACAACTGAGCGACCTCGTGCACACCACCATCACTGGCATTGCGGGCGGCATCAGCTCGCTATCGGATATTGGCATCACGGTGCAAAAAGATGGCACGCTGGCGACCGACAGCACCAAACTGGCTGCGGCGCTGGCCGACCCGGGCAAAGATGTGACGGCCTTATTCACGCAAACCACGGTGGGTAACGAGGGTATTGCCGTACGCTTTAGTTCAGTGTTGAGAACCAGCATTGGATTCGATGGCCTGATCGCCAGCCGCACGGATGGAATCGCTGCCTCGATCAAGGAGATTGGCAACAGCCGCGACGCGCTGAATCTGCGCCTGGCAAAAATCGAGGCCCGCTTTCGCGCCCAGTTCACTGCACTGGATACGATGATGGCAAACATGCAAAAAACCAGCCAATACCTGACGCAACAATTCAAAACCTCGAGCAACTAGTCCCGGAGAACCTCATGTCCTTTGCTACCCCCAACGCCGCACAAACGTATGCCAAGGTCGGCCTGGAAACCAGTGTTGCGACCGCTAGCCCCCATCAGTTAATTTTGATGCTTTACGATGGAGCGTTGCTTGCTATTGCCAAGGCCAGTAATGCAATGCAACAAAAACAGGTTGCCGAGAAAGGCCAAGCGATCTCTCAGGCGATCGATATTATTTCCAGTGGATTGGCAGCTAGTCTCGATTTTTCTACAGCCGATGAGTTGGCAAATCGGCTGGCAGCGCTCTACGACTATATGTGTAGACGCCTGCTACATGCCAATTTACATGATGATCAGGCCGCGTTGAATGAGGTGACTTTCCTGCTGGGTGAGATCAAGTCGGCGTGGGAAGAGATTGCCGATGCTCCGGCAGTCCTTGCACACCAAAAGAACAAGGTTGCTGCCTGAGTCTCGCCATGACGCCAGTGTCCGGTCAACTCGGTATCTATGAAGAAATGCATGCGCTATCCGCGCAGATGGTGGTGGCTGCGCAGGCCAATGAGTGGGATAAGCTTATCGCGCTGGAGGGCTGTGTTTCCATACTGCGCGATAAACTCATGACGGAGGACGGCGTGGGTGTTGAATCCTTGAGCGAGGCCGAACGGGCGCGAAAAGCAGCCATGATCGGGAAGGTTCTTGAGAATGATGCCGAAATCCGCCGCCATGTTGAGCCGTGGATGGACAATGTGCGCCAGTTTCTGGGGAGTCAACACCAGCGCCGAAAAGTGCATCATGCGTATGCCGTTATGGATGCGCTATCCAATGGGGGCTTCGCCACGGAGGCTGCATTCGGATGAGCCATCCTTGAATATTTGTGAGCCTTGTTTTGCGTAGGTAAAGCATGGCGCTAAAGGGTTTGCCTCCCCGCCCAAAGGAGTGACCAGTCATGGTAATGGTTCCCACCCCGGTGGGTGTTCAGGTTCGTAGTCAGACCGATGTCCCAGTAAATCCACTACGCCCAGTGGCGGAAATTCCTGCCGACTTGCCTGATCTTCAGTCAGGGCAGGTGTTTCGCGCACGTATTCAGGAAGTCCTGCCAGAAAATACCTACAAGGCGCTGGTTGCCGGAAGATCATTGACGCTTGCCCTGCCCGAAAGCGTCAAGGCTGGGGATACGCTGGAACTGGTCGTGGTTGGCCGCACGCCAGGGGCCGTTGTGGCAAAAATTGTGGCGCAATCGGTCGATGCTGGGCGAGGAGCGATTGTTGAACCTTTTCAACGTAGTACATTTTCTAACCTTGGCCAATTGCTGGCTTCGCTGTTGCCTCGTGAAGGTGAGGCAGCAGCACCCGCGAGGCTGACACAGGGGCAGCCGTTGTTGTCTCTGGCGGCGATGAGTGCGGCAGATTTGGCGCAGCGTTTGCCAACGCAGCTTGCGCAGGCAGTAAGTACCAGCGGGCTGTTTTACGAAGCGCATCAAGTGCAGTGGGCGCTGGGCCAGCGCTCGCTGACGAGTTTGCTGGCAGAGCCGCAAGGGCAATATGCGCAATCCGAAACGCGGGCGGCCTTTGGTGGTGCTCACGAGGCCGAGTCATCGGCAGAAAAATCGACGCTGGCGATACGGCGTGAAGCGGCAACAAGCAGCGCTTCCCCAATTGCGCTGCTGCAAAAACTGTTCGGTGGAGGTGTGGCCAGCAACAATGCATTGGCGGCAGAAATGTCTTCGTCGGCAAACCCGATAGCAACGGCTTTGACTATGCCAGATGATTTACGTCCGTTAGTGCAGCAGCAGATCGAAGCCGCTGCAACCCAACGTCTGGTATGGCATGGGGAGGTTTGGCCCAAGCAGATGATCGAGTGGACAATCGAGCGCGATGCGCCTGAAGCCGGTGTTGTAACGGAAGACGCTACCGCTTGGCGAACGACACTACACCTTGCGCTGCCGCGCTTGGGTGAAATTGATGCCCGCGTACAGTTAAGTGGTCAGAATGTCCAGCTTAAGCTGCAGATGTCGGATGTCGCCTTGTCGGAATTGCGGCAGGCAATGCCCGCTTTGCAACAGGCATTGGCTGCTGCCGGATTAACTTTGCAGGGCGTTCAGGCCAAGCAGAGCAGCGATGGGTAAGGACAAGGGGGCCGAACAGCGCGCGCTGGCGGTAGCGCTCAAGTACGCGCCGGGTGCTGAGGCGCCCGTTGTCGTAGCCAAAGGCCGCGGCTTGATTGCGGACGAAATCATCGCCCGCGCAAAAGAACACGGTGTCTATGTGCATGAGTCACCCGCTCTGGTTGCGCTGCTTGCTCAAGTGGATATGGATCAGCACATTCCAGCACAGCTTTATGTCGTCGTGGCGGAATTGCTGGCTTGGTTGTATCGTGTCGAGCAGGGCGAGCCATCTGCCTTCTCTTCTGCGGGCATTCCGCACGGTTAATCTGGGCTAGAATTCAACGGACTTATTTGCAGCCTCTCCTCTGTTGATCAAGATGACCAGTCCAAAAGTTGATTCGGACGCACGTTCGGCGCAGGTACAGAACGCCGATACAGCACTGCTGCCTACCGATGAATTCAGTCAATATCTGCTGCATGCTCGTGGCGAGATGTTGCCTATTTTTCGACGGTTAATTGAGCGTGCATCGCAGATCACCCTGCTTTTTAATGAGGGTCGCGATATGGTGTTGTCGAGCTTGATGGAGGCGAGCCCTAACGGGTTGGTTCTCGAATTTGGTGCAAACGCCGAGATGAACCGCAAGGCTTTGCAGATGAGCAAGCTGTTCTGCATTACCCAGCTAGATAAAGTAAAAATCCAGTTCATTTTGTCCGGGGTGACTGCTACCCAGGTTGATGGCCGTCCTGCTTTTCTTGCGCAGCTGCCGGACAGCCTGTTGCGTTTGCAACGGCGGGAACACTACCGTCTTGTATTGCCGGTTTTGCAGCGATTGAAATGCAAAATTCGCTTTTCGACTGTGGAAGGTAAAGAGCATCCGATTGAGGTTGATGTTGCTGATATCAGCGGTGGAGGCGTGTGCCTCATCGGTTTTCCTTCCGCGTTGTCCCTCGAGATGGACATGGAGTTTCCCGGGTGTCATATCGAGTTACCCGAGATCGGTACGATCACGACTGTGCTCCGTTTACGTAGCATCACTGCAGTCGTGGGTCGGACAGGCGTGCGTACGCAGAGTGTTGGTTGCCAGTTTGTCGGTTTGCCAGGGCCGATGGAAACGCTGATTCAACGGTACATCATGAAAATCGAGCGTGAGCGTAAAGCGCGCGAATTTGGCTTGAAATGAATTTTCAGCGAGTTAATAAAAATTCTGTACACACCCTGTGAGTTGTATAAAAAACGTTGCCGCATTTCAAGTGAACCGTTTTCCCATGACGTCATGCGCAGGTAGGGGTTTAAATAAGTAGAGGTTTTGGTGTTTGTTCCACTGCTCTGAAATTGAGCAAGCGGCAATAATTGCCGCTATGGGAGAACATGGCATTGGCTGAAGAAAGCGACCTCGAAAAAACTGAACCAGCCTCGCCGCGTCGCCTTGAACAGGCTCGCGAAGAGGGGAATGTGCCTCATTCTCGTGAGCTGATGGCATTTATGGTTATGGCAGCTGGCGCGGGTACTTTCTGGGTGTTGGGCAGCTGGATTGTGCAGGGTATTGCCGACTTGCTACGTCACGGATTGAGTTTTAACCGGGTTGCAGCGTTTGATACAGCCATCATGCGTGGTAACAGCTTGTCGCTGACGGTTGACGCCTTCATGTATGTTGGGCCTCTTTTTCTGGTCATTATCGCGGCGATTATCGCAACGCCTTTTGTCATGGGTGGATGGGTATTTTCGCCCAAAGCATTTAAGCTTGATTTCACGCGGATTGATCCTGTCAAGGGGCTTGGGCGCATGTTTTCCTGGCAAAGTATTGCGGAGCTGATCAAGGCTATTCTTAAGGCCATTTTGATTGGCGGCGTGTTGTACTGGATTGTTAGGCATGAGCAGGATAGGCTGTTTGCTCTGCTGGCTCAGCCGATTGAAACGGGCTTGGCTTTATTTTCCCAGGTGATTTTTTTCAGCTTTGTGGCCCTGATTGGTGGCTTGGCAATTATCGCGGCGATCGATGTGCCATTTCAGCTCTGGCAATACCATGATCGCTTGAAGATGACGCGCGAAGAATTACGCAAAGAAGCTAGAGAGAGTGAAGGCGATCCGCAACTCAAGGCGCGCATTCGCAGTCAGCAGCGCGAAATGGCGCGTAGCCGCATGATGTCAGAGGTGCCTAAAGCCGATGTTGTGGTGACTAATCCGACACATTTTGCTGTCGCCTTGAAATATGACGGCAAGGCAATGCAGGCCCCTGTGGTTGTAGCCAAAGGCATGAATCTGATCGCCCAACGCATCCGCGATCTGGCTGGCGAAAATCATGTGCCGATCCTCGAGGCGCCTCCCCTGGCGCGTGCATTGCATCGCCATGCCGATATTGGCGACCAGATTCCGGCGGCGTTGTATGCGGCTGTGGCCGAGGTGATGGCCTGGGTGTATCAGCTGAATACGTTTGCCGAGCAAGCAGGTACCCTGTCGCCGTCGATAGCGCCACCAACAGCGCCCTCGCAGATTGCCGTACCTGCAGAACTCGATCCAGGGGTGCCTGAATGAATAACAGTCTGGCCCTGCAGAATTTTCTTGGGCGGTTGAATATCCGGCAGATGCTGGCACCGCTACTGATCGTGATGATTTTGTCGATGATGGTGTTGCCATTGCCGACGTTCGCACTGGATGTGTTTTTCACTTTCAACATCGCAATTTCTATCATGGTGCTGCTGGTGGCGATGTACACCATGAAGCCGCTCGATTTCGCCATTTTTCCGACAGTCTTGCTGGTGACTACCTTGCTGCGTTTATCGCTGAATGTGGCATCCACGCGCGTGGTTTTGTTGCAGGGGCACACGGGGCCGGATGCTGCGGGCAAGGTCATCGAAGCCTTTGGACACTTTCTGGTCGGTGGCAATTACGCTGTCGGCATTGTGGTATTCATCATCCTGACGCTAATTAATTTTATTGTCATCACCAAGGGTGCCGGGCGTATCGCTGAAGTGTCGGCGCGTTTTACACTGGATGCGATGCCAGGTAAACAAATGGCTATTGATGCCGACTTGAATGCCGGTTTGATCGGTGAAGATGAGGCGCGTCAACGCCGTTCTACCGTGGCGCTGGAGGCAGATTTTTATGGCTCAATGGACGGTGCCTCCAAGTTTGTGCGTGGCGATGCCGTCGCTGGCATTCTGATACTTTTTATCAACATCATTGGTGGGCTGATTGTTGGTGTGCTTCAACATGACATGAGCGCGGGGGACGCGGCCAAGGCTTATACCTTGCTCACGATCGGCGACGGTCTGGTGGCGCAGATTCCGGCACTCATCATTTCGACCGCTGCCGGTCTGGTGGTAACGCGGGTTGCCACTGAACAGGATATCGGTCAGCAACTCGCGGCGCAGTTGTTTGGCAACCCGATGGTATTAGGGCTAACGGCAGGCATTCTGGGGATACTCGGCTTGATTCCAGGCATGCCGAACTTTGTTTTCCTGATGCTGGCAGCAGTGCTGGGTTTTGTTGCCTGGAAAAAATTTAATCGCCCGGCAGTGACAGTTAAACAAACTGCTGCTGCGGCGGCGCAGCAGGCAGCTGCTCAGCCTGTGGAAAGTGTTGAGGCCAGCTGGTCTGACGTCGTGCCAGTGGATGTCCTGGGTCTGGAGGTTGGTTACCGGTTGATTCCCCTAGTCGATCACGGACAGGATGGCGAATTGCTGAAACGCATTCGCGGGTTGCGCAAAAAATTTGCCCAGGAAATCGGCTTTCTGCCAGCATCGGTGCACATCAGGGATAACCTGGAATTGCGGCCCAATGTGTATCGACTAACCCTCAAAGGTGTGCCCATCGGTGAAGGTGAGGCATTCCCCGGTCAGTATCTGGCGATTGATCCGGGACGCGTGTCTGGTCAGCTGGTCGGGGCGCCAACGAAAGATCCTGCTTTTGGTTTGCCTGCGGTATGGATTGATGCCACGTTGCGCGAACAGGCGCATGTTTTTGGCTATACGGTCGTTGATGCCAGCACGGTGGTGGCTACTCATTTAAACCATGTCATTCTGTCGCATGCGACAGAATTGCTGGGTCGCCAGGAAACGCAGGCGCTGCTGGATCATCTGGCCAGTGAGTCACCCAAACTGGTGGAAGATCTGGTGCCGAAGCTATTGCCTTTGGGGGTCTTGCAGCGGGTGTTACAAAACCTGCTCGAAGAGAGCGTCAATATTCGTGATATGCGCACCATCATTGAGATTCTGGCAGAACAGGCGCCACGTACCCAAGATCCGCTGGAGTTAACTACGCAGGTGCGCATCGCGCTGGGCCGAGCCATTGTGCAGCAGATTTATCCGACAGGCAATGAAATGCAGGTCATGACATTAGAGCCTGGATTGGAGCGGATCTTGGCGCAGGCACTACAAGGTGGAGGCGATGCGGGCGGCATTGAGCCGGGTTTGGCGGATACGCTGCTGCGAGAGACGGCGGCGGCCGCCCAACAGCAGGAAAATTTAGGCTTGCCCGCAGTATTGCTGGTGCCGGGAAATTTACGCTGGCTTTTGTCACGTTTTTTGCGTCGTGCGGTGCCGCAACTCAAGGTCATTGCAAATGTTGAAGTGCCAGACTCGAAAATTATCAAGGTAACAACTCTTATTGGAGCAAACAAATGAGTGCCAGTCGTTTTGTTGGTGCAACGGTGCGCGACTGCCTGCGGCGCGTGAAAGAAGTGCTGGGGCCGGATGCTGTGGTGATTTCAAATCGAGCGGTGGAAAATGGCGTCGAGATCATTGCGATGTCGCCAGAGGGCCTGGATGCCATATCGCAGCAGATGCGGCCGGCAGAAAAAATATCTGCAACACCCTCTTCGGCAGCAGTGTCGGCGGATCCGCCGCACAACCCCTCAATGGCCCCCTTGGTGCCAGCCCAGCCGCCTGCCGAAGATGGTGACTACACGGTGACTTTATCCTCAGTACGCCAAGAGATACGTCGCGAGCCTCCCGTGGTTGTTCGTCCTTGGTCTCCTTTCGCTTCGTTTCCCAACAGTTCGGCGATGTCAGGTAAGTCAGCGTTCGCTGCGGCAAGTCCGATGGCAAGTCCAATGGCAAACGAGATCAAGCCCCAGCCCGCTTTGCAAGTGCAAGCACAAAAAATACAAGTGCAAACGCCGCTCAAGGAAGAAACTCCCTTGTCTGTTGTAGGGGTTAGTGAATCGTCGCAGACGGTGCTGCTGATAGATGAGATGCGGGCGATTAAAAAATTACTCGAGCATCAGTTGGCAGGTTTTGCCTGGGGTAAGGTGGCTAGGGACAATCCGTTACGTGCGTTGCTCTTGAACGAAATGCTTACCGCTGGATTTTCCGGGAGTCTGGCACGCCGTCTGGTGCAGGAAATGCCGGTGGATGTGAGTCCGGAGGCGTGCCGTCAATGGCTGAATGCCGCAGTTAATCGACGTTTGCATACGCTGGTTTCGGAAACGGACTTTATTGATCGCGGTGGTGTTTATGCTTTGGTGGGACCCACCGGTGTTGGCAAAACCACAACCACAGCCAAACTGGCGGCGCGCTGTGTGGTGCGGCATGGGGCCGATCGGGTGGCGTTGATAACCACCGATAGCTATCGCATTGGTGCGCATGAGCAGTTACGCATCTATGGGCGGATTCTGGGCGTGCCTGTATTCGTGGTGCGTGGTGGCGAGGAGTTGGAACGTACGCTCGAAGGCTTGAGTGACAAGCACATGGTATTGATTGATACCGCCGGCATGAGTCAGCGTGACCGCATGCTGGCGGATCAAGCCGCTATGCTGACCCAATCCAGTCAAGTTAACCGGCTATTGTTGTTGAATGCGGGCAGTCGCGGCGATACGCTCGATGATGTGGTACGCGCCTACGGAGGTGATAGCCTTGCGGGTTGCATCTTGACCAAAGTCGATGAGGCGACGGCGCTGGCACCATCGATTGACTGCATCGTGCGGCATGGATTGACATTGAGCTATGTTGCCAATGGCCAGCGCGTTCCGGAAGACCTCTATTTACCTAACCGTAAATATCTGCTGCATCGTGCGTTTAAAGTCGGCGCTGGTGAGACGGCGCATACCCTGCACAAAGAGGAAATTGCTCTGGGAATGATGCCTGATCAAGAGATGATCCGGGAGATTTCGATTGCTTGAGGCTGTTTCTCCCGCATTAGCGGCTGGTGTTGATCAGGCTGCCGGATTACGACGTCTGTTTGGCGCCCACAAAGCGCGGGCGGTAGCTTTCGTTTCGGGACGTGAAGCCTGTGGCCGCACAGCGCTTTTGGTGCGTACTGCTACTGCACTGGCCGAAGCAGGGCAGGGGGTTGTGATCATTGACGAGAATGCGGGCGCAGATAATATGCACGCCGCACTGGGCATCAAGGTGCGGCACGATTTGCTGGCGTTGGTGCAAGGCGATGTGTCAATCGAACAGCTGGTGCAACCTGTGGCCCCCTTTCTTAGCGTTATATCGGCTGCACGATTTGCCGCCACACCTCTCCGGACAAATACAGTGGCTGCGGAGCGGCTGAATGCTGCCTTGAGACAGTTGCAGGATGGGTGTACATTCATTCTGGTGGATTGTGTGGCACGTCATGATTCCCATCTTTCGCCCTTGGCGCTGGCCATGCCCCACCTTGTGGTGGTGGTTGCGGCACAGGGGGCTGCCATTACCCGTGGCTACGCACTCATAAAGCATTTGTCACAAGCGTATGGACGCGAGGGGTTTCATGTGGTGATTACTAAAGCCAGGACAGAACAAGAGGCGAAGGTGATATTTCACAACATGCGGAATACGGCACACGCTCATCTGAATGTTGTTTTGAATTATCTTGGCAGCACGCGTGTGGAGGGGGGAGGATTCGGCAGTGAGCATCTCGCGAGTGCTTTGCAAAGTCATTTGGTGCCCGTTGGGGATCATGGTGACGAGCTTGAGTTAAGACCTTGCTCGTAGTTACCCAAGACTAGTCGATGCTATAGTCAGTGCGTTATTGATGAACCAAGTGACACGAATGTACACCGCCCAAGGCGTCCTTACCAAAGAACAGCAGGTTGCCCAGTATGCGCCGCTCGTAAAACGTATTGCTTTTCTTTTATTGGCAAAGTTGCCGGCAAATGTTGATGTCGATGATCTGATCCAGAACGGCATGATCGGTCTGCTGGATGCCATTGATCGTTACGAAGAGGTGCCTGGCGCTCAATTTAAAACTTATGCGACGCAGCGGATACGAGGTGGGATGCTGGATGGCTTGCGTGAAAATGATTGGTTGCCACGTAGCGCTCGTCGGGAAATGCGTGAGATTGAGGCTGCGATTCGGCAGTTAGAGCATGCCCATGGACGGCCGCCATCAGAAACTGAACTGGCCGCTGCACTGGAAATTTCTCTGGCTGATTATCAGAAGATTTTGCTTGAGGCGAAAGGGCACCAATTAATTTATATTGAGGATATGGTAGAGGTTGACGGCGCCCCGTATCTTGAGCGGCATGTCGATGCGGCAAATCCTGATCCTCTAGCGCTATTGGAAGAATTGGGAACGCGTACAGCAGTAGCTGCTGCACTCGAAGCATTGCCAGAACGAGAGAAATTGATGATGGCACTGTATTACGAACAGGATTTGAATTTGCGTGAGATTGGTGAAGTGATGGGAGTAACCGAGTCGCGTGCTTGTCAGTTGCACAGTCAAGCCATTGCTCGTTTACGGGCCGGACTGACAGGCAAGCCCAAGTCTGCGAGGGCACCGCGCCATCGCGTTACAGCGCAAGGCGGAAAATGACGATGGATAAAATCAGTTTTGCTGGCTTGCTCATCGGTTTATCGGTGATTATTGTCGGGCACCTACTAGAAGGTGGAAGTTTAGGGTCACTGCTGCAGCCGACAGCATTTCTTATTGTCATTGGCGGCACCTTGGGCGCCGTGATGCTGCAGAGCCCGCTGAATGTTTTCAGGGATAGCATGCGAATGGTGAAATGGGTATTTTCCCCACCTACCATCGAGCCAGGCAAGCTCATTGCTGACATAGTCCGCTGGAGTAATATTTCACGCAAAGAAGGTCTGCTTGCGTTGGAGGCTCAAATTAGAGCTCAACGCGATCCGTTTATTGCTAAAGGGTTGCAATTGCTGGCCGATGGTGCAGAGCCAGCGCGTTTGCGTGAAGTTCTGGAGGTCGAAATTGGCGCTCAGGAGGCCAGTCTCAAATCTGCTGCGAAAGTATGGGAGTCAGCCGGTGGGTATTCACCGACAATCGGCATTATTGGTGCTGTGATGGGTTTGATTCATGTCATGGAAAATCTGTCTGACCCCTCCAAGTTGGGTAGTGGCATCGCCGTGGCGTTTGTGGCCACTATCTATGGTGTTGGCGTAGCTAACTTGATATTCCTGCCTATCGCCAAGAAGCTGATGGCGAACATCGCACGTGTCATCATCCTGCGCGAGATGCTACTGGATGGACTGACTGGCATTGCTAATGGGGATAATCCACGGATTATCGAGAGTCGCTTGCAAGGCTATTTTGCTGATGGCGCACTATAGGCGTCGGCGTCGCCGCCGTGCTTCTGATGATGTTGAAAACCACGACCGCTGGTTAGTTTCCTACGCAGACTTTATCACCCTGCTGTTCGCTTTTTTCGTTGTGATGTACGCTATTTCGTCAGTCAATGAGGGGAAGTACCGCGTCATGTCAGAATCCATAGTGTCTGCGTTTCGCAATGAACCAGATACAGCTTCTGGTGCGATGGTCATGGTTAACCCGAACAATCCTGCGCCGACAAGTCTGTCTCCCCAACCCAATTCGACAAGGGTTAAAACGGATTCAGCCCGACTAGTTAAAAAAGAGCACCTGCGCAACTTGGCAAAAGAGCTTAATCAGGCTTTGGCGCCGTTAATGGCTGAAGGCAAGGTCAGAATGGCAGAAGGTGCCTTGGGCCTTACCATTGATATTAGTGCCAGCGCCTTGTTCTTACCGGGCGAAGCGCGTTTGGATTTGGGGGCGGTGCGTGCGCTGGATGCCGTAGGCCGAGTGCTGGCGACTGCTGATTTTCCTGTTCGAGTCGAGGGGCATACGGACAATGTCCCGATCACCAATCCGCAATTCCCCTCCAACTGGGAGCTTTCTGCTGCTCGAGCCGCCAGTGTGGTTCGATTGTTCATTGATACTAACGTTGATCCACGCCGCTTAACGGCAACTGGCTATGCTGACCAGCGACCTCTTGCCGATAATGCCACGCCAGAAGGCCGACAGAAAAATCGGCGTGTCGCGATTACGATTGAGTCACCTACGCCCGATTTGGCAGTCGATGTGCCACTGGCAGAATGAACGAAAGGGCTCAGGCGCTACCCAAGGGCCGTCGGCCAGTCATGGATTTTTGTTGCCCACCGGCATCATAGGTCGTGGCATCTGCAGATTTGCCAAGGAGTAGGCCGAGCGCTTGCTGATTTTGCTGCATCTGGGCACCAATCAATTTACCATTGGTTTCATTTTCCTGTTTTGCTTCAGCCGCAAGGGTAATGAACTGTTGCCATAGCGTGGATATTGCAGGTATTGCATGAGCAGAGGCGGGGGTGTTAGCCGCAAGCCAGGCGGCGAAACCTTCACGTCCTGCTGCGAAACCAGCTTCATGCAATGCATTTTCACGTTGTGATTCGAGCGTTGCGAGGCGTGTTGCTAGCGCAGACTTTTTTTCCGCGATCACCGGTAATTGATCGATTTTTCCTGAAACCAATGCCTGCCGCTCGGTCTCAATCACTGCAAGAAAACGTTGCAGCTCCGCAACGGTTTGTTCTATTAGTGAATGAACCAAGGCCAAAGACATAAAACGCTAATCAAGTGGCCGGTTGGTCTTTTGCGAGAAAGTCGCGGACATCCCCGATCAGACGGTCGGCGATCTTGTCGGTATTGATCTGAAAACGACCTTCCGCAATGGCTTGGCGTATTTCTGCGACACGCTGGCTATCAAAAGGCGCTTGCGTCATGCTTGCCCCACCAGTTGTTTGCAGATGGGTCGTCACCGAACCATCTGCTGCAGGAGAGTTTGTTGCCACAGGACTGGTTGTGCTCTGTAGGCGAGTTTTCTCAGACGCTGCTGTGGGCGAAGCAGGTGAAGTTCTGGAGGCGTCGATTTTCATAGGAGTTATTTCATAAGATTTTGAGCTTGCATAGTTTAACGGCCTGGACGACGCAGACTTTAGCTTTCAAGTGTCAATTTTCTACGAATTTTTACGCATTGGGTGGAAAAGAGAAGAAGCGTCGCCTGGGGGGCAAAGTCTGAAAAAACCCGTATCGGCAGCATGCAAGTAATTTCCAAACAGCCTACAAATGTTTCGTCAATAAGCAATGGCAACGGTGCCATCCTTCTGCGCGATGCCACTGAGCACTTGGCCCGAGCTGAGGCGAACCTGAACTACCTGGCCTGTGGCGGCATTGTTGAGCGCGCGCCCATCGCTACTGACCTGGAAATTGGCACCTTGGGACACTACTTTGACATTCTGCCCTTGTGTTACCACCAGAGGCTGACGCAGCATATCGGCGCGCAAGGGGCGATCGGCGGGAAGAGCGGTACGGGAGATCTGACCTATAGCCTGTGCACGGTCGGTCAATATGCCCTGGGGTAAAGCAGCAAGATCACCCTGACGCTGGCGAAGGTCTGTCGCGCTAATTATTTGGCCTGCAGTTAATGGGCGGGCACTGACAACATAGTTGACCAGCACATGGATATCCACAGGAATATACAGATTCCATGAGCTGCCTTCTGTACAGCGCACATTGACATGGGTCTTCCCCCATGGACGGGCATTGGCATCCATCGAGACATTCAGGTTGCGACAATCGTCAGGCAAGCCGCTGGTATTGATAGCACCAATGCTGTAACTAGCCTGGCCTGGTAAACCTTTATTCTGAACATCAAGAAACTCGGCGATAGCGAGTCGAATTGGTTCAACTGCAGCGGCCGATGCAGTTGTTGGCATAGCCGAGGCAGACAGCAGGATGCCAGAAGAAACTACTGAGAGAAAGAGGGTTTTCAATGAAGTCATGGAGGGTAGATTACAACATGGTTCTTGTGGCGTGGATACAGCCGGTGGGGCCCAAGTCTTTCGTCTGTTCATGCGGCAAGTTTTGCCGCATGACTGGTCAGTATTGTCTTTTAAAAGGAAGATTTTTTGCCGGATTTTTTGAAGTGTCTGATTTATCGTGCAGAAAAGCCTAAGTCATCGTGTGGCACGAATGATGCATTAGTCGGGGTGTGAATTTCTTAATCATCAAATGACTAACAACATGAGTGATCGATTTGACAGCCAACTCAGCATCCATCGCGCGGCACTAGGCGCGCTGACTTATCGTCAGGAACTGTTGGCTTCGAATATCGCCAATGCGGATACGCCCAATTTCAAGGCGCGCGATATTGACTTCAAGGGCGCCCTAGCAGCGGCAGTTGCTGGGCGAGCTAATGGTCATGGTGGCAATGTTGGCCTGGCAACCACATCACCCCGCCACTTTGTCTGTAGCGAGCAGGATGCTCCTTTCGCTGCAGCCATTGGATATCGCACGGAATTTCAGCCAAATGCCGATGGCAATACAGTCAATATGGATATCGAGCGCAGTGCTTTTGCCGGAAACGCGCTGCGACTGGAGGCCGCGCTGACCTTCATTACCGGTGAGTTCAAGACGCTGCAAATGGCGATGAGTCAGTAATCATCATGAGCCTGCTCAGCGTTTTCTCGATTGCTGGTTCCGCGCTTACCGCGCAATCCGCCCGTCTCAATGCCGTCGCCAGCAATCTGGCCAACGCCGACAGTGTGGTCGGCGCGGATGGTCAGCCCTACCGTGCCAAGCAGGTCGTGTTCAAGGCGACTCCGGTCGAAGGTGGTGGCGTCGGGGTGCGTGTCACGCAGGTGGTTGATAGCGCCGCGCCGTTACGCATGATGTATGACCCAAAAAATCCAGCGGCTGATGCGCAAGGCTATGTCGCCATGCCGAATGTCAATGTGGTGGATGAAATGGTCAATATGATTTCTGCCTCGCGTTCGTATCAGAACAACGTCGAAGTCATGAATACCGCCAAGTCGCTGTTGCAAAAGACGCTGGCGATTGGGCAATAAATTTCCTAGGAGAAGGTTATGGTAACGAGTGTAACGACAGGTAATGCGGCAACCCAGGCCCTGCTGAATTCGACCAACGGCACTGCCCGGAAAGCTACCAGCGCAACAACGGATGCGCAGGATCGCTTCCTGAAATTGCTGACGACACAACTGAAAAATCAGGATCCACTTAACCCGATGGATAACGCCCAGATGACATCTCAATTGGCACAGATCAGTACGGTGGATGGCATTGAGAAGCTTAATGCGACGCTGAAGCAACTATTGTCTTCGAGCACGGATTCGGAGGCATTGCAAGCGGCGGCACTGGTCGGACGTCAAGTCATTATTGCGGGTAATGGCATGAATCTTACCGATGCGGGCGCAGTGGGTGGTGTCGAATTAGCTGCCAATGCCGATCAAGTGGGCATCACCATCAAGGATGCCAATGGACTGATCATGAATACCCTGAATCTGGGCAAACTCGATGCCGGTGTGCATAACTTCGTGTGGGACGGTAAGACAGATGCCGGGGTGCAGGCGGCGAATGGTGCATACAGCATTTCGGTGGTAGCGACACAGGGTGCAGACAATGTTGCGGCAACGGCCTTGCAACTGGCTGGTGTACAAAATATCAATCGGAGTAGCCAGGGGGTGAGTTTGAATCTTGGTGCTTTGGGTCTGGTGACATTGAACGATATCAAACAAATTTTCTAAACGGAGAAAATCATGGGCTTTCAGCAAGGGTTAAGTGGATTAAATTCATCAGCCAAGGCACTCGATACTATTGGTAACAACATTGCCAATGCCAACACAGTTGGCTTCAAGTCGAGTACGACGCAATTTGCCGATGTCTTTGCGGCGTCGCTCAATGGTTCGGGAGCCTCCCCCATTGGTCTGGGAACAAAGATATCAAGCGTTCTGCAGCAATTTTCGCAAGGCAATATTTCTAACACTAACAATCCATTGGATATCGCGATCAACGGGGGTGCTTTCTTCCAGATGGATGATGGATTAGGTGGCACACTTTATAGTCGCAATGGACAGTTTCAACTGAACAAGGATGGCTTTATTGTCAATGCCGAAGGCTTGCAGCTCAAAGGCATCATGGCGGTAAATGGTGTTGTCGCACCAGGCAGTCCGAATACGCCACTACGGCTGTTTGATCCCACCCAAAGCTTGACAGGTTCGCCACAGGCTACCGGCACAAGTATCGGAGCAACGGGGGTACAGGCCAATCTCAATCTCGACTCGCGCGTAGCGGTGCCTGCGACGACCCCTTTTAACTATGCAGATCCCACCTCGTACAATCAATCGACGGCGGTGACGGTCTACGATAGTTTGGGTAATCCGCACACCCAATCGATGTACTTTGTCAAAACGACGACGAATGCGTGGGATGTGTATTCCACGGTAACCAATCCGGCGGGGGCCTCTCCCGCATTCAGTAATTTAGGCGCAACGGGAAGTTTGACATTCAATACGACAGGTCAAATAACCTCAGCACCCCTTGCGGTTTCTATCACGCCTGCACAGCTGGGTTACGCAGGAGCTGTCGCGCCGATGGCATTCAATTTGAGTTTCGCGGGGAGTACCCAGTTTGGTTCCCCCTTTGCGGTAAATACCTTGTTACAGGATGGTTTTGCCGCCGGTTCGTTGGTCGGGTTCAAAATTGGTTCTGATGGAATGGTGCTGGGTAACTACACCAATGGTCAGACACAAGTTATTGGTCAGGCTGTACTGGCAGCTTTCCGTAATCCGCAAGGGCTGCAACCACTGGGCAACGGAGTTTGGGCGCAAACGCCAGAGACTGGTACAGCTGTTTTAGGTACGCCTGGCTCCTCTGGTCAATTTGGTGTTTTCCAATCCGGTGCAGTGGAAGATGCGAATATTGATTTGACGGCAGAGCTGGTCAACATGATTACCCAACAGCGGGTTTACCAGGCGAATGCCCAGAGCATCAAGACGATGGATAGCATCCTGCAAACGCTGGTCAACTTGCGGTGATAGATAAAAAGTCGGCGCTGGTGATACGGCGAGTCATTTGAAAGGGAGCGCATGGATCGACTGATTTACACGGCAATGACCGGGGCCAGCCAGACTTTAAGCCGTCAGGCGGCGGTGGCGCACAATCTGGCTAATGTATCAACTACGGGTTATCGCGCCGAAGAGCATCGCTTGCGCGCAGTTCAAGTTAAATCGAACGCGTTGCCTCCTGGTTTGTCGACGCGAGCCTTTGCTGTGGATGCGAGTACACACACCGATTTCACCCCCGGGCCGCAAATCTTTACCGGTCGCGCTTTCGACATGGCGGTGCAGGGGACAGGGTGGATTGCTGTACAAGCACCCGATGGCAGCGAGGCTTATACGCGCAGCGGAAATTTTGAGTTGAATGTCAATGGCATTCTGCAAACCCGCAGTGGTTTGCCAGTACAAGGTGATGGCGGGCCGATTTCTATCCCGCCGGAAGTCAAAGTCAGCGTTGGCATTGATGGCACGGTGTCGACCATTCCCGAATCAGGCGAAAAAAATACGGTCAATAGTATTGGCCGCATCAAGCTGGTCAACCCGCTAGAAGCTGATCTGGTGCGTGGCGAAGATGGCTTGTTTCGCATGAAAGACCGGAGTGCTGCGCCGATTGATGAACAGACAAAAATTGCCTCTGGCTATATCGAAGGCAGTAACGTCAATGCTGCTGAGCAAATGGTTAACATGATTTCGCTGGCGCGCCAATTTGAAATGCAGATGAAGATGCTATCGACGGCGGATGCCAACGATCGCGCCGCTGCCCAGATTCTTTCTTCACGATAATTTTAAAAGGCCAACACCATGATTCGTTCCCTCTGGATTGCCAAGACAGGCCTCGATGCCCAGCAGACTAATCTTGATGTCATTTCCAATAACCTGGCTAACGTCAGCACGAATGGTTTTAAGCGTGCGCGTGCCGTGTTTGAGGATTTGCTCTACCAGACCATGCGCCAGCCTGGTGCGCAATCGTCGCAACAGACGCAGATTCCTTCAGGGTTGATGTTGGGCACGGGTGTGCGACCCATTTCGACTGAGCGTAATTTCAGCCAAGGCAGCTTGCAACGTACCGAAGGTCCGCTCGATATCGCGATTAATGGCAATGGTTTTTTCCAGATTCAAATGCCGGATGGCACACTCGCTTATACCCGCGATGGTTCTTTACAGCTGGATAGCACCGGCCAGATCGTAACCTCCAGTGGCTATCCCTTGTCGCCGGCAATTACCATTCCGAGTACAGCGACGAGTGTCTCAATTAGCCGTGATGGCATCGTGTCCTATACCGAGCAAGGCGTGACGACACCCACCCAGATTGGCACGATCCAGCTGGCAGGTTTTATCAATAATGGCGGCTTGCAAAGTATGGGCGAAAATCTGTTTGTTGAAACGGCGTCGTCGGGCACGCCAACGCCTAATACGCCAGGCACCAATGGCGTTGGCTTGCTCAATCAAGGGTATGTAGAAACATCAAACGTCAATGTGGCAGAAGAGCTAGTCACCATGATCCAGACTCAGCGGGCCTATGAGCTTAATTCCAAAGCCGTAAGTACATCGGACGCCATGCTGGCGAGGCTAACGCAGTTGTAATGGGTCATGAAAGACTCACATCATGAGTAAATTAATTTGCTGGTTCTTGCTGGTGATTTCGTTAGCGGGGTGCGTGACGACGACTCCGGCTACGGCTATCCATCAGCCTATGACGGCGCGGCCCGAGCCACGATCTACTCTTGCTCCCAGCAATGGGGCAATTTTCAACGTTGCTTCTGCGCGCCCCCTGTTTGAGGATCGACGTGCCCGCTTTGTGGGCGATACATTGATTATCAATATTCAGGAAAAAGTTCAGGCCTCGAAGAAGTCGGAAAACAAGACTACGCGTAGCCAGAAGGTCGATGTTACTGTCCCGACCATCATCGGTTTGCCATTCAAAGGAGCCCAAGGTACGGCACTGGCTGCCAGCGACACCAACAATTTCAACGGCAAGGGCGAGAACACCTCCTCCAATGATTTCACCGGCGCACTGGCTGTCACGGTGATCGAGGTCTATCCCAACGGGAATCTGCTGGTATCAGGCGAAAAGCAAATCGGGCTGAAAGAGGGTGAAGAGTTCATTCGATTCTCTGGCGTGGTGAATCCCAATAACATCACCGCTGCCAATACGGTGGTGTCGACCCAGGTTGCGGATGCGCGCATCGAATACAAGGCGAATGGCTTCCTGGATTCAGCCCAGGTCATGGGTTGGCTAGGGAAATTCTTTCTTTCCTTCATGCCATTTTAGGAACTCGCAATGAAGCTCGCAATTAAGCTCTTAATGACACGCATCAAAGCAGGCTTTCTGTTGATTTTTCTGGCCGGTTTGCTGGCAATGGATACTGCATCCGCCGAGCGTCTCAAGGACATGGCGACTGTGGCCGGCGTGCGTAGTAATCAACTGGTGGGCTATGGCATCGTAGTGGGCCTTGATGGCAGTGGTGACCAGACGACACAGACACCATTTACTGTGCAGAGCATGATCAATATGCTCTCGGCAATGGGCGTTAATCTGCCGCCGGGATTGTCGCTGCAATTAAAAAATGTGGCGGCGGTGATGGTGACTGCGAGTTTGCCGCCTTTCGCCCGTGCCGGTCAGACGATTGATCTCACCGTATCATCGATTGGTAATGCAAAAAGCTTGAAAGGCGGTACGCTGATTCTTACTCCGATGAAAGGGGCGGATGGCCAGGTGTATGCGATGGCGCAAGGCAATGTCGTGGTGGTTGGTGCGGGCGCTTCGGGGGCTGGTTCCAAGACCACGGTAAACCAGCTATCGGTTGGCCGCATTGCAGCGGGGGCGACGGTCGAGCGTGAAGTGCCCATGTTGCTGGGGCAGGGAGAGTTTGTTTTTTTTGATCTGAACACGGCAGATTTTGGTACTGCGCGACTCATGGTTGAAGCCATTAATCGCGTGACTCCGGGTGCGGCTACTGCAGTCGACGGCCGTCAAATCCGGGTACGTGCACCGATGAATACGGATGAGCGCGTTAGCTTCATTGGCCGCCTTGAGAACATCGAAGTTAATCCGGCTAAAGCAGCGGCCAAGGTGATTGTTAATAGCCGTACCGGCTCAATCGTGATGAACCAATCGGTACAGCTCGAAAATTGTGCAGTAGCTCATGGTAATTTAACGGTGTCGGTTAATACCGATAATGCCATCAGCCAGCCGGGTGCATTGTCTGGCGGAAAAACGGCGGGTGTAGCGAATGCGCAAATCGAGATCAAGCAGGAAGGCGGTGCGCTGATGAACATCAAGAGCGGCGCGAATCTATCCGAAATCGTCAAGGCCTTGAATGCGCTGGGTGCCAATCCCCAGGATTTGATTGCGATTTTGCAGGCGATGAAATCGGCGGGGGCCTTGCGTGCCGAGCTGGAAATTATTTGATTGTTTATGCGTCGCGTAATCAGTGAAGCTGATTTTTACTGCGTTACTTCATTGATTGTTATTGGTGTGCTTATGCAAGAATTTGATATATGAGCATGACGCGCGATCAAGCCAGTGTGGCCGCCGCCAACATTTTTGATGTTAGCGGCCTAGCTGCGCTCAAGCGCCAGGCCAAGGCGGGCGACCCAGCAAGCAACAAGGCGGTAGCCAAGCAGTTCGAGGCGCTGTTTTTACAGATGGTGTTGAAATCCATGCGTGATGCCACGCCACACGAAGGATTGTTCGATAGCGAGCAGACGCAAATGTACCAATCACTGCTCGATCAGCAACTCGGCCAGGTGTTGGGTGGTAGCAATCGGGGGATGGGGCTTGCAGCAATGATTGAGGCGCAGCTTTCCCAGCAGAACCAGGAGCCGCAGCTTTTTGATGCTCCCTTGCCATTGCAGTCTGCCAGGCCCGCATTTTCTTTGCCACAGCAAAACAAGCTGCTGCCTTTGCAGCCGCTACCGATATCTTCGCCGTTGCCACTTTCTTCTTCCTCCGTGCCGCAGGTCCCGATGGCTCCAGTCAGCCCGCGCCCTGCGACGCCGTCCTCGGCGCCCTCTGCCGTCTCTTCAGTGGGCCCCGTTGCCGTATCCGCCGTATCATCAGCGCCGACTTTTTCTCCTACGGCAGCGTCTGTAGTGCAGCGTGCGTTTGTTCATCGCTTATTGCCAGCCGCCATGGCAGCTGAGCAAAAAACCGGCATTCCTGCGCACTTCATGGTCGCACATGCCGCGCTGGAAACTGGCTGGGGTAAATCCGAACCCCGTCGCGCGGATGGTAGTCCGAGCTTCAATCTCTTCGGCATCAAGGCAGGAAAAAGTTGGCACGGCGCTTCGGTAGAAGCGAAAACAACTGAAGTCGTTGCCGGTGTGGCGCAGCGGCGAACAGAGCGTTTTCGCGCGTATGACTCTTATGCAGAAGCGATGAATGATTATGTGCAACTGCTGACCAATAACCCACGCTATGCCGCTGCGCTGGGCGCGCGCGAGCCTGCTCACTTTGCTCAGCATTTGCAATCGGCTGGGTATGCTACTGATCCGTTGTATGCGGCCAAACTTGAACGCATCATTGACGGGGGTGCTTTGCGACAGGCGCTGACTGGCTGAGCTACTTCTCGCTTGTTGACGCAAATTGGCACGGCTGTTGCTCTATTCGCTTAGATCCTCAACTTGCGGCAAGTTCTGCCGTTATTACGGATATAGCCTGGAGCGAACATGAGCATTTTTAGTATTGGCGTGAGTGGTCTGAATGCCGCACAAGCGGGGATGCTGACCACTAGCCACAACATTTCCAACGCCTCGACTGCTGGATACAGCCGGCAGCAGATTGTGCAGGGGACGAATACTCCCGTTTTCAGTGGCGTTGGTTTTCTTGGGCAAGGGACAAATGTTCAGACGGTCAAACGTATCTATGATCAGTTCCTTGGTAGCCAGGTCTTGAGTGCAGAAGCTGGCGCCTCAGAGATGGAGAGTTATTTGGCGCAGATTAGTCAGATTGATAATCTGCTGGCTGACCCCAGTTCCGGACTCTCGCCTGCCTTGTCAAATTTTTTTAAAGGGGTGCAGGATGTCGCCGCTAACCCGGCTTCAATTCCGGCGCGCCAGTCCATGCTTTCTGGCGGGCAGGCGCTAATCGCCAGATTTCAGGCGCTGGATCAGCGTCTAGCGGAAATTCGCGATGGCACCAATCAGCAGATTGCTGGGCAGATTACACAAATCAATACCTATAGCTCACAACTGGCGGATATCAATCAACGCATCGTTTTGGCACAAGCGGGGGGCAACCAGCCGCCCAATGATCTGTTGGATCAACGTGACCAGATGCTGAAAGACTTGAATAAGCTGATACGTGTAACGACGGTTGCGCAAAGCGATGGCAGCTTCAGTGTATTCATCGGCAGCGGACAGCCGCTGGTGATAGGCAATCAGACGTATCAGTTGAAAGCGGTTCCGGCTGCTGATGATTCTGGACGTACTACGGTTGCTCTCGTCGGTGTTGGCGGCACGCCACTCACTCTGCCCGAGTCGCAGATTACCGGCGGTAGCTTGAGTGGTTTGCTGAACTTTCGCAGTCAGGCACTGGATGGCGCGCAAAATGCGCTTGGTCGCATTGCATTGACGCTGGCACAGAACTTTAATGACCAGCACAAGCTGGGACAGGATTTGACCGGTGCGTTGGGGCAGAATTTCTTTACTGTTGCGGCGCCGACCGTACAGCCCAGCAGTCTGAATACTGGCACTGGGGCACCCGTGGTGAGCATTGACGGGGCAAGCATTGCGCAACTGACGGCGAGTGATTACCGGCTGCGTTTTGTTGGCGGAACTTATCAATTGACGCGTCTGGCCGATAATCAGGTGCAAACTTTCGCTACGCTTCCACAGACCGTTGATGGCATGACGATTAACGCAGGTGCCTGGTCTCCCAATGCCAACGACAGCATTCTGATTCAGCCCACACGCCATGGTGCTAGCAATATCGCCATGGCGTTTTCAGATGCGCGTCTGGTTGCTGCTGCCGCACCGATTCGTTCGTCAAGCGCACTGACCAACACCGGCACTGCCGCGATCAGTGCCGGTACGGTGGATGCGCCACCGCCGCCCAATCCGAATTTGCAGCATAAGGTGACGATTACCTTTACCAGCGCGACCACCTTCGATGTGTTCGATGCCACCAGTGCGACGACGCTCGCCACCGGTGTGGCTTATACCGCTGGTGCCAATCTGGCCTATAACGGCTGGACCACCCAGATTAACGGCAGTCCGGCAGCGGGTGACAAATTTACCGTCGAGACCAATGCCAATGGGGTTGCGGATAGTCGCAATGCCGCCTTGCTGGGCGCATTGCAGACCCGCAACACCCTCATGAGCAGCGCGACTTCGGGCCCTACGGCATCCTATCAGTCGGCCTATGCGCAGATTGTCAGCGCAGTCGGCAGCAAGACCAACGAAGTGGCGGCCATTGGCGCTGCCCAGCAGGGATTGGTTGATCATGCCACGCAGACACTGCAGTCGCTCTCCGGCGTCAATCTGGACGAGGAGGCTGCCAACTTGTTGCGTTATCAGCAGGCGTACCAGGCATCGGCCAAGGTGTTGCAAATTGCAAGCAAGATATTCGATGAAATTATCGCTCTTGGCCAATGATGTTACTTCACAGCAGGGAGATTTCTCATGCGCATCAGTAGTGGAATGATTTTCGATGCCGGTGTGTCCGGCATCAACCGCAATACCGCGTCGCTCCTGCATGTGCAGCAGCAGATTTCTGCAAATCGGCGCATCCTGACGCCCAGTGATGATCCGGTGGCGGCAGCCCGTGCGCTGGAAGTGCAACAAGCCAGCGATGTGATCGCCCAGTTCAAGCAGAATCAGTCGGCTGCAACCTCGGCGTTGGGGCTTGAAGAAGGGCAGCTGAATAGCGCCACCGATATCCTGGCGCGGGTACGCGAACTGACCATTCAAGCCGGCAATACCAGCCTGACGACGAGTCAGCGGCAGGCTATCACGATTGAATTGCGTGCTCGTTTTGGTGATCTTTTAGGCATTGCCAATGCTACCGGTGGTGACGGCCAGAGCACTTTTGCGGGTTACATGGGCTCGACCACACCGTTTGCTGGCTCGGTCGATAACTTGATTGCCGGCAATGAAATCGTTTATCAGGGCGATGATGGTCAGCGCAAGCTGCAAGTATCACCGAGTCGTTCGATTGCGATCAGTGATTCTGGCAACGATGTATTTACGCGCATCCGTAGCGGCAATGGCACGTTCGTGACGGACTATGCCAGCACCAACACCGGCACTGGGGCTATTACTGTTGGCTCGGTGACCAATCCAGCCGCCTGGAACGTCTCGGCCGTAAAAAATGTAGCCGTCAATTTTTCGGTGACGGGGGGCGTGACTACCTACGATCTGGTGGACGCAGTGTCTGGCAATTCGTTATTGACCGGCGGCGTGGCGCCTGCGCCAGTGGCAAGCCAACGTGTATTTCAGAGCGGGCAGCCGATTGTGCTCGCCGCCCAAGGCGCAGAGCCTGCCTTTGATCTGGGTGCAAGCCTGGTGGTCAATGGGGCTCCGGCCAGTGGCGACAAATTTTCGGTGGCCCCGAGTTCATCGCAAAGCGTTTTTAAAACCCTGGCGAACTTGATTGGCGCCCTCGAAGCGTCTACCGGCACGCCGGGTGCCGATGCCAAATACATCAGCGAAATCGGCTTTGCGGTAACCAACCTGGACCAAGCCAGCAGCAACATTCTTCGTGTGCGCGCACAGATCGGCTCGAGCATGAATGAAATAGATTCGCTGGAGTCCCTCAACGATAGCCTTGGTCTGCAATATCAGCAGACCTTATCGAATTTGCAAGACCTGGATTATGCCAAGGCAATTTCCGATCTGACGCACCAGCAAACCAGTTTGCAGGCCGCGCAGCAGTCGTTCGTCAAGATTGCGCAGCTCTCGCTGTTTAATTTCCTGTGATCCCGCCGTCTTACCATCCGCTACGGCGAGGAGAGCGTTTCTTGCTCGACCGCCTTGTAGCGCAGTTGTTTCATCAGCGCCGACTTTTATTGCTCACTGCGCTGGCCGGGGTTGCATTGGCTGGCTGCAGTAGTTTGGATGGTAACTTTCCTTCAAACACGCCTATCGTTCCGGATGCCACGCTGAACATTTCGAAGGTCACGCAAATTCCTCTGGAAAGAGTGGTCGTCTGGGGTTTGTATGCAGGTGCCGCTTGGCTGATTCTCGACCCTCTGGCCCCAAACTGGGAAATTGAGCAGGCGAGTTTTCCGGATCGTTACTACCATCTGTCGCTGAAGATGAAGCGCGTCTATTCCGGCGGCGCAGGCGAGGCACGGGTTGTGTTTCAACAGCGCGCCAAGGAGCTCATGCGGCAAAATGGTTTTGACGCTTATACCGTGGTTGAGTATACGGAAGGGCTTGATTCCTCAGTACTTGGTTCACAACGGGTCGCCCAGGGTGTGATTCAATTGACGCGAAAGTAACTCGCGCTTCATTCATCCAGCGACTGCGCGCAGTATCATTTCCATTATCGTAAACCCTCTGCTGAACACGCCATCCATCGCGGCGCCGATATAAGGCAGGGAGAGTAGCAGCACGATGAAACCCAGACCCAGCGTGACCGGAAAGCCAACGGCAAAAAGGTTCAGTGCCGGGGCGACACGGGACAATACGCCCAATGAAATGTTGGTGATCAGAAGCGCGGCAATTAGCGGCAATGCCAGCATGACGCCCAAAGAAAACATCATGGCTGAGCTAGTTAATAGCGCCGAGAATCCTGCTGCACGAAAGGGTGTTGCACTGACTGGCAGTAATGTAAAACTTTCGGCTAGTAGCGTCAGCATCAGCAAGTGACCGTTCATGGCGAGAAAAATTAGCGCGGCCAGGAGTCCAAGGAACTCTGCTACGACCGATGTTTCTCCGCCGCGTCCCGGATCAAAAAAGGTGGCAAACGAGAGCCCCATCTGCAAACCAATTAATTCACCCGCAATATCGAATGCAACAAAGGTTATGCGTAGCGCAAACCCCATCATGAGACCAATCAGCAATTGTTCACCGATGACAGCCAACCCAAGCCAGGAGCCGACAGGAATTGGTGGCGGTGCGGGCAATGCCGTAGCGAGAGCAAACGTCATGGTCAAACCCATGGCCAGGCGAATGTTCGTCGGCAATGCCGCATTATTGAATATCGGCGCCGTTGACAGAAGGGCGAGGATGCGTGTCAGCGGAAAAACGAACAGACCCAGCCACGCATCAAGCTGTGCCGAGCTGATGTTGATCACTAGCCGATGACTCCGGGAATCGACTCAAAGAGGCGGCGCATGTAGTCGGTCATCATGGTAATCATCCACGGCCCGGCAAGAATCAGCGTGATGAAAATGGCGACTAGCTTTGGCACGAAGGAGAGCGTGGCTTCGTTGATTTGGGTTGCTGCCTGAAAGATGCTGACAATAAGGCCTGTCACCAGTGCGGCGATAAACAGCGGCGCAGAAATCAGCAAGGTAAGCTCCAGTGCGCCGCGACCTATTTCGATAACGGTCGTTGGGGTCATGATCCGAAACTCAGCACAAGGGAACCTATCAGCAGGTTCCAGCCATCAACCAACACGAACAGCATGATTTTGAATGGCAACGAGACGATGACGGGTGACATCATCATCATCCCCATCGACATCAAAACAGAAGCTACGATCATGTCGATGATAAGGAAGGGTATGAATACAATGAAGCCGATCTGGAAGGCAGTTTTGAGTTCTGAGGTGACGAAGGCCGGAATCAGAACCCGCATGGGAATTTCATCGGCCTTTGCTGGTGTCGGCTGCTTGGCGACTTTGGTAAAAGTGGCTAAATCGGTTTCACGTACCTGCTTGAGCATGAAGGCACGCAATGGCACAGCGCCTTTTTCCAGCGCATCCTGAAAACTGATTTTGTTTTCGGACAAGGGTAAATAAGCTTCGTTGTAAATACGATCCCCAACAGGTGCCATGATGAAAAAAGTAAGAAACAAGGCTAGACCGACCAAAACCTGATTTGGTGGCGAAGTCTGAGTTCCCAGCGCATGCCGGAGCAACGAAAAAACGATGATGATGCGAGTGAAACTGGTCATCATCAGAATCAGCGCCGGCAGGAAAGTGAGGCCGGTGAGCAGCAGCAGAGTTTGTATCGACAATGACCACTGAACGCCGCCCCCCGCTACTGGTGTGCTGGTAAGCGCCGGCAAAGCTTGAGCAAAGGCGAGTGCGGGCGCAAGCAGAAGAACGAAGAGAATTCGCTGCCGCATGATCAACCTTTTTTCATCAACTGCTGTAGCCATTGTGGAACAGAGGCAATCTTTGTCTCATGCGGTGGCTCAGCCATTGGTTGGCGTGGAATTTCAGCCAGTGCTGAAACCTGGCCAGGGGCTACGCCGAGTACCAGCCAAGTGCTGCCGACTTCAACGATGACAACCCGTTCGCGAGTACCTACTGCGGTGGCAGCTACCACGCGCAGGAGCCCTGCTGCTGCTCCGCGCTGGGCGGTGAGTTTTTTTAGTAACCAGAGGCAGGCAAAAAGAAGCGCTAGAACACCGATCAGCGCAAGGAACATTTGCAGCAGGCTGCTGCTGACTGAAGGTGTCGCAGCTATAGAGGCTGCGGAAGCTGCCTGTGCTGAAGCCTCGCTCGCAAGGAGGGAAAGCGTGAAGGCGGAGGCTGTGAGTGTTTTCATGTGCACCGAAAATCATACTGCGGTAGCCGCAGCTAAGTGGGTGCGAGTCTAAATTAACCGCTGTTTAAAAAGACTCGAAGTAAAGGGCGGAAGCCTCGACTTATCAGCGGTTTAGTTTGCGGATGCGCTCTTGGGGCGTAATGATGTCGGTTAGACGAATACCGAATTTTTCGTTAACTACGACAACCTCGCCTTGTGCAATGAGTGTGCCATTGATGAGGATATCCATCGGCTCGCCAGCCAGGCCATCAAGTTCAACGATTGAGCCATGCGCCAGTTGCAACAGGTTGCGGATGGAGATCTTGGTGCGCCCTAACTCGACCGTTAGCGCAACGGGAATATCCATGATCATGTCAAAACCCTGTGGCTCTGACGTTGTTCGATCTTCACCAGAAAACTGCTCGAAAATCTGTGCTGGCTGGACGGCATCTGCATGGGGCAATGTGTCAGCGGCAGTCTGGCTATTCATCGTCGCCCAATCGTCTTTGTTAGCAGGTGTTTCGATCCCTGGAGGTGCGGTGGCTTCGCTCATACTAGACTCCTTGCATCATGACAGCCATGAATGCGTCAAAGATTATGATAATTTTCATGTTTCTTCTTCTGCAAGAAAACGCTCTATTTTCAGTGCGATTTGCCCGTTTTGAATTCCGTAACGAGCTTCAATGACCGGGATGCCACTAATGGTGGCTTGTACTTTTTCTTCAATATTCAAAGGAATAACATCGCCCACCTGCATCTTAAGTATTTTTCCTAGTGTAATGCTTGTCGTGCCCAGCGCGGCGGTGAGTTCGACTTCTGCTGTTTGTAATTGTCGCGCCAGCATGCTGGTCCAGCGTTTGTCTGCCGAAGTGGGGGCGCTATCCGGCGCACCATAGAGAATGTCGCGAATCGGTTCCATCATCAAGTAGGGCAGGCAAACGTGCATTTCGGAGGTATTACCGGAAAACTCGAGAGTAACTGTTAACGCGATGACAACTTCTGACGGGGTGGCGATATTAACAAATTGCGTATTTATTTCTGAGCGCACATACTCAAATTTCAGCGGAAAAACAGGTTGCCATGCCTTTTGGTATTCCTCGAACACCACACAGAGTAGACCTTGAATGATGCGCTGCTCGGTCGTTGTGAAGTCTCGACCTTCCCCTTCTACGCGCGTGTGAAAGCGTCCGTCACCACCAAACAGGTTATCTACGACGAGAAAGACCAAATTTGGATCCAATACGATCAGCCCTGTGCCACGCAAGGGTTTGGCTTGAATCAGATTAAAGCTGGTGGGCACCACGAGATTGCGAATGAATTCACTGTATTTTTGTACTCTGACCGGGCCAACCGAAACTTCGACATCTTTGTGCATGTAATTGAAGAGACCAATTCGCAAATAGCGGATGAAGCGCTCATTGATGAGCTCCAGCGCCGGCATATGCCCACGAATAATGCGTTCCTGGCGACCAAGGTCATAGGCTTTGACACTGCCTTCAGCCGAGGGAATATTCTCCGATGTTTCATCAGGTGCATCAGTTACGCCTTCGAGTAAGGTATCGACTTCGTCCTGAGAGAGAAATTCTTGGGTCATGGAGGGGGGCGTGATGGGAACGGTGGATTACTGAATGATGAACGTCGAGAACAGCACTGCCTGAATTGGCGCATCAGGTTCTGCATTATCAGCTGGTTCAGCTTCAGTGGCGGGTGGATTTTTTTGCGGTGGCGGAGGTTCGATGACGTGATTGGCGACGTCGCGTAATTCATTCGCCAGTCGTTGTACGCCAGTGGCGGTTAGCAGATCAGATGCTTTTTTACCCATCAGGGTAAGCGTTATACGGTGCTTGAGCTCAGGCTCATATTGTTTGATTAATTCTTGGCTATGGGGATCTTGCAGCTTGAGTTGTACTTCTGTTTGCAAATAAGCGTCTTGTTCTTCGGTTTGTAATTTGACGGTGAAGGGCTTGTCAAACTTGTAGAAAACGGGCGGTACACTGTGATCAACCTTTTTCTTTTTAGCGGGTGCATGAGATGTGGTTTCGGCGTCATCCTCCCCCTCGGCGGGTGCGGGTTTTTTTAACAGAAAAAAGGCTGCGCCCCCAATCAACGAAAGAGCGACTACACCAATGACGATGAACAACAGTAATTTGCTTTTTTTCTTCGGAGGAGCAGCTGATGTTTCTTCTCCGGTTGGTTTGGCGGTTGCCATTTATTTTCTCCAGAATTTAGTGATTGAAATATGCGTGGATTTTAAGATAGCGTAATAGTTATTTACTGGTAGCTCCATGAACGCTAGACAAAAACGTCCACCATGCCATGAGCCCTGAAGCCGCGTGAAGCGAACCCGCTTCCGGGTGGGGCGAGTGCGGCAACATAGTGCGCATTGTCTTGACGCATAATCGCAAGACCTTCATTTTTCGGATTCAAAGGGTTTGACTCACGACGCGATTCGGAGCCGACGTGAGTTTGTCCAAGGGTGACACCGGCGTCTGCCAGTATTTCGCGAAGTCGTGTCATGGAATTTTCAAGGGCTTCACGCACGGCGGCATGAGGTGACGCAAAGCTTGCACTGGCTTGATTGCCGTCGAGAGACAGGGTTACTTCAATACGGCCAAGCTGTGGCGGGGTCAGTATGAGGTCGGCCTGTTGCCGATTGTTGCTGATCATCCAGGTTAGTTTTTGGCCAACCTCGTCGCGCCAGCCCGGTTGACCTTGCCGAATTTCTACAGGCAGCTCAAGCGTTGGTGGCAAAGCGGACGTTCCAGCTGCCTGTGAATACGCGAAACCGGCAGAGGAATGATTTGTGATGCGCTCCATTACCGTACTGAAAGTTTCCTGAGCCTGACTCGAAGCCGAATTTACAGGGGCTTCCTGGATTGATTCGGCAGAAGTTGCCGCTTGAACGGCAAGTTTTGAGATAGGGGAGTGATTTTCTCCGGCAGGATCGATAGCTAGACCGGACGGTAGTGCGGTGAGAGTGGTTTTTGGTATTGATCCTTGATTGAGGGGAAAAGTCGGCGCTGGCGGGACGGCGCTGGCTGCACTCATCGAGGGTTTAGGCATGCTGACGACTGTTGATGCAGGTGTTATGGCGGGGACTGCGGATGCTTGAGCAAAAGAGACGTCGGCTTGCAGTAGCGAGAGCAGTGCAGATGAATCAATGGGTGTCGCTGACACCTCGTCACTATCTGATAAGTCAGGTGTTTCTGGCGTTATAAGCGGTAGCGTCGCATACTCTGCCAGTGGTACAGCACCGTCTACAAATTGTTCATCTTTTGCGAAGCTGGTGGATTTTTTATCGGTCAGAGACGTCAGTGTGGCGGCAAAAGATGAAGATGTCCCAGATGGTATGCCAGTTTCAGTCGGCTCATCAGAGCCGGAATGTGATGCAGTGATGCGACCCGAAGTCTGCGCCGAAGGCGTAACAATGGGTGGGGTAATCGGCAGATCAGGCATATGCTCTTTGAGACCTTAGGGTTCGTCTTGGAAAGAGATTAAGCAGAATTTGTGCCATTTTTTAATGCACCAGGTTCATCTGGGCAGATCACTGGGTGCAGTACCCGTTTGGTTTATGTTTTTTCATTGTTATTTCTTTCGCTGTGCTGCCGTGCAGTATGCTCATCACTGCTTTTTTGATTTGCCCGCTGCTCTTGTGCGGTGACTTGTGCGTGGTGGCGTTCTGATAGGGTATCGAAAGCCTTGACGCGGCCTTGCCTGCCTACCCAGTTTTGTTGGCCGGCAAGGGTGCGTTGTTGAGTGAGCGTAACGGATAGGGCCGCCTGGATAATCGCCTCGTCAATACGGGCGAGAAAACTACTGTAATTGCTCCATTGACTTTGCCCAAGGCCATTTTTTGCAGCTTCCAAAAATCGTGCCTGATATTCCTCGCGATAGGTAACCAGCAAGCTGTGGCGCTGGGACGCTTCTTGTTCGCCTGCAATTAATTCCCCCAGTTTTCGGGCAGCCTCGTCAAGCTGAAAGCGGGAGAGATCAAGGAGAGGCTGGAGTGAAAAAGAGGACGCCATAGTAAAAGTAACTTAGGGAAGCGGGATTCAGTTGATAAAGATAAAAAAATTAATTCTACTGTGTGAGCAATTCGATAAGCCGTTGCTGTGAGCTAGAGCTATCTGCACGATCGTCAATTGATTGTTGAAGGAAGGCTTCAAGCCTGGGATAAATCGCAATAGCGCGATCAAGCAGCGGGTCAGTGCCTGCGGCATAAGCACCGACAGACAATAGATCGCGGGCGCGCTGGTAGCGTGTATAGAGCTGTTTGAATTGGCGCGCGAGCTCACGATGCTCTGGCGGGACAAGGTTATTCATCACCCGTGAGATAGATTGTTCAATATCGATGGCTGGATAGTGCCCGGCATCGGCGAGCTGGCGATTAAGGACGATGTGACCGTCGAGAATCGCACGAGCGGAGTCGGCGATGGGATCCTGCGGATCGTCACCCTCGGTAAGGACAGTATAAAAAGCCGTGATTGAGCCACCACCTGCCGGGCCATTGCCGGCACGTTCAACCAATTGTGGCAGCCGAGCAAAAACCGAGGGGGGGTAGCCTCGGGTAACGGGTGGTTCGCCAATCGCCAGCGCAATTTCGCGCTGCGCCATGGCGTAACGGGTGAGTGAATCCATGATCAAGAGGACATGCCGACCTTCATCGCGAAAGTGTTCGGCAATGGCAGTGGCATAGGCTGCGCCTTGCAGACGCATCAACGGGCTGACATCTGCGGGTGCAGCAACGACGACTGCACGAGCGAGGCCTTCATTACCCAGATTCTGGGTGATGAATTCTTGTACTTCGCGGCCTCGCTCGCCGATTAGTCCGACCACGATACGATCTGCTTCGGTGTAGCGCGCCATCATGCCCAAGAGCACACTTTTCCCCACGCCAGAACCGGCAAACAACCCCAGTCGCTGGCCGCGACCTATCGTCAGCAAGGCATTGATCGCACGTATGCCGACATCCATGGTGTGACGAATGGGCTCGCGCTGTAAGGGGTTGAGTGGGCGGCTCGCCAGAGAATGCAGATGCTGGGTGGTAATCGGGCCTAGATTGTCCAGCGGCCGACCATTGCCATCAATTACCCGGCCAAGCAATTCGTCACCTACGGGCAGGTGTTTTGCGCGGTCCGGCATGCGCCGTTGGGGAACTGGAATCTCTCCGAGGATGGGGGGCGCCGAAATGGGGGCGAGTGGTAACACCAATGCGCCGGGGGATAAGCCATAAACATCTTCGGTCGGCATCATGAACAGACGATCGCCCGCAAAACCGACGACCTCGGCTTCGACCATAGTGGTGCCGCGAACCTGGATGCGCGCACCGGCCCCCAGGGGTAACTTCAGGCCGGATGCTTCCATCACCAGCCCGTTGATACGGGTCAGTCGACCGGCGATTTGCCAGGGATGGGTTGCAGCGACCTGCGTCCGACACTGGTCAAGATATTGCGCCAGGCGTTGCGGATTCATGCAGGCTCCGGGCGATCGGTTGCCAACCAGGGAATATCCTGGTCAAGCGCCGCAATGGCGTGTTGCCAGCGCGTGGCAAGCCGTGCATCCAGATGTGTATTGCCTGCCTCGATGACGACATCGCCACGAAGAAGTTGCGCATCTTCCTGAATGCGGTGCCCCGCCTGTGTTATCTGCTTTTCGTTGAATGAGTCAATTAGTGCGACATCTGCCGGGTGAAGGTGAATGATCGCGTGCTGCAAGGGGAGTTGCGCCAAGGCGTCACGAATTATTCCGAGAATAACCTGTGGCTGGATGGCAATTGTCTGATGAGTGACCTTGCGGGCAATTTCAATTGCCAGGGCGAGCAGATCGTCTGCAACGGACTGCTCGAGCTCGCTAATGCCTGTTTCAAGTCGTGAAATGATTTGCGTGATTTGCGTGGATAGTTGACGCCCTTCTGCAAGGGCTGCTTCGTGGCCAGTCTCCGACCCTTCTTTGTATCCGGTATCAAACCCCTTTTGATAGCCTTCTTGCCGGGCGACTTCATGCAGACGGTTAATTTCATCTGTGGTCAATGGTGGCGGCTGCAATGTTGTTTCGTTTTCTGTTGAGCCGGATTTTGTTTCGGTGTCATCAAAGCTGGCAAGCTCCCAGCGCTCCCAGGCGGTTAATGAGGCGACGGGGCGTGTATCGGTAGTCATTGGAAAGGGCTCAAGCAAAATTAGACGAAGTCATCGCCACCGGCTCCACCAATCTGGATTTGCCCCTCTTCGGCGAGACGACGTGCGATCTTGAGAATTTCTTTTTGATGACCTTCAACTTCGGAAAGTCGTACCGGACCTTTTGATTCGAGATCTTCCTTGAGCATTTCGGCAGCCCGTTGCGACATATTCTTGAAAATCTTGTCCCGTAACTCGGGAGATGCGCCTTTCAGAGCCATGATCAATGCGTCCGATTGCACTTCACGTAGCAGCAACTGAATGCCGCGATCATCAATATCGAGCATGTTTTCAAAGACAAACATTTCATCGAGAATTTTTTGCGCTAGCTCCGGATCATATTCACGCACACTATCAACAATCGTGGTCTCTGCCGTCTGACCAACAAAGTTGAGAATTTCGGCGGCATGACGAATGCCTCCCATGGCTGTTTTTTGGGTATTAGCCGCAGCACCCGCGAGAATGCGAGTCATAGCATCGTTTAACTCTCTCAGGGCTGTGGGCTGCACGCCATCCAGTGTGGCAATGCGGAGCAGAACATCATTACGCAGGCGATCGGTGAATTGTTTGAGAATTTCTCCGGCATGGTCGTAGTCCAGATGTACCAGAATAGTTGCGATGATCTGAGGGTGTTCGTTGCGAATCAGATCAGCAACGCTGATCGCATCCATCCATTTCAGGCCTTCAATACCAGCCATGTCGTTGCCCGACATGATGCGGCTGATGATCCCGGCAGCCCGGTCATCGCCGAGTGCCTTGTTGAGCATTGCCTTGATGGTATCGTTTTCAATGACAACGGGCGTATCTTGGGCGGTCTGTTCGGTGAACTCATCAAGCACAGCTTCGATGCGTGCCCGCGATACCTGCTTTAATGCGGCCATGGCTTGACCAAGTTTTTGTACGTCTTTAGGGCCGAGATTTTTCAGTACCTCGGCGGCATCATCCTGGCCGAGAGAGAGGAGAAGAATGGCGCTCTTCTCGACGCCGTCACTTAGCGCGCTCGCCGCCATCCACCCATCCTTTCACTATGCTGGCAACTACCTTGGGATCTTTCTTTGCTAGATCACGTGCTGCGGCAAGCTTGGTTTCATATATCACCTGGGGCGTATGTGATGTGCCGCCTGCTTCTGTTGAGGTAGCAGGGTTTGATCTGGGTGAACTTGCCGTTTCCATCAGTTTACCCAGCATGGGTTTCAACAGGCGAGTCCACAACCAGAACATAAGGCCAGCGAACAGTAGATATTTTGCTGTCTCTTTTAGAGTGGCAATGAGTTCGGCATCAGCCCAGAAAGGGGCATCCGGTATGATGTCTTTTTCGATGGGTGTAAATGGCGCATTGGCGACATTCAGCGTGTCACCGCGCTCCTTGTTGAACCCCACCGATTCACGGGCCAGTTCGGTGAGTTGTTTCATTTCCGCTTCAGTCAGTGGCAATGATTTGGATTTTGCCGGATCTTTTGCAAGCTCTTTTTTGTGATTAACCACGATAGCGACTGATAAACGACGCACCGTGCCAGGCACGCTCTTTGTATGGCGAATGGTTTTGTCGACCTCATAATTCGTCGAGGTATTCTTGCTGTAATTTTGGGCATTACCATTGCCATTGCTCGTACCGCTGGCGGAGCCGGCAACTGGTGGCTGACTGAGTGGTGCTGTGGCAGGTACCGGGGGCTGGTTGCTTAGAGCACCCGGTATGCCGGCAGCAGCGGGAGCGCCACTACTGTTTTCGATCGTTTGTTGGCTGCGGATGGCGTTTTCGGGCGACGGATTGGGTTTATAGGTCTCAGCGACCTGGTCGATCTGCGAAAAATCAATATCGGCAGCAACCTGCGCCCGTACATTGCTAGCGCCAACGACTGGCGAAAGGATATCCTCAATACGTTTTGTATAGTTTGCCTCGATTTCGCGCACATATTTGAGCTGTGAAGGGTCAAGTCCGGCATTGCGCAAAGCGTCTTGAGATTGCGAAATCAAACGCCCTTCCTGGTCGATCACCGTCACATTAAGAGGGTTAAGTTGTGGCACGCTGGAGGCGACCAGATTGACAATGCCTGCAACCTGCGCTGATTCCAGTGTGCGTCCTGGGTAAAGACTCACGAGTACAGAGGCCGATGTTTTCTGTTCGTCGCGCAAGAAAGCTGTTTGCTTGGGGATGCCCAGATGCACACGGGCACCTTTGACGGCGGCAAGGGATTGTACCGAGCGGGCCAGCTCGCCTTCTAGCCCGCGTTGATAGTTGACTTGTTCAGCAAACTGGCTGATGCCCATTTTCTGATTTTCAAGTAATTCAAAACCCACCAGTCCGCCTTTGGGCAGCCCTTGGGCAGCAAGCCGAAGCCGCGTATCGTGCACGACGTTTTGTGGCACGAGAATAGTATGTCCCCCTTCGCTAAAGTGGTAAGGGATATTTTGTTGCTGCAATGCAGCGACGATCTGGCCACCATCTTTTTCATCTTGAATCGAAAATAACACAGCGTAAGCGGGTTCGCGGGCCCACAGAAAACTACCGACCATGATCGCCAAAAACAAGGCAATGACGACTATGCCGGCAAGTTTCTGCTGGTTGTTCAGGCGAGTAAAGGCTTCCATGGACAATGGAAGCGGCGAAGAGGCGGTAGTGGTTTCTGCCATTACGAATGGTCGATAGAGCGTGCTTTTCGAGTCAATTTGCTCGCGTGGTGAGTATGCCCTGCCATGGTGAGACTGGTTCCCGAAAGAAGCGGCAATTATTGCCGGTATATCGGGTGCTCATTTTCTTGTCTGTGATCCTTAATTCTGCCATCATCGAAGCCTATGCAGCATCCTCCCGTTTCGGCCGAAACTTTGACAGTCCGTGTGCAATCACCTCAGGTTGCGCCGGATGAGGCTCTGCGGCTGGCCGAAGCTTTTCGTATTTTTAGCCAGGCATCGGATGAGTTAAGCAACGCCTACAGCGATTTGCAAAATCAGGTCGCCAGGCTAACTGAAGAGTTAGCCGTGGCCAACGGTGCGCTGCGCCAGCAATATCAAGAAAAAGCGGCATTGACCGAGCGGCTGAGTCTATTGCTGGATGCCTTGCCTGCGGGCGTCGTGGTGCTTGATGATTCCGGCTGTGCGGTGCAGATCAATCCTGCGGCGAGTCGTTTGCTTGGCGGAGTAAAAGTCGGCGCTGGCTGGACGGCGATCCAGGCGGAAGCGTTGCAGCCCGGTGATACGCCTGGAGAGTATTTGTGTGGCGAGCGGCGTCTGGCTATTGCCGTTACTCCGCTTGACTCGGCCGGTGGTCGCATTGTCCTACTGCACGATATCACCGAGGCGCAGCAATTGAAAACCCAGGCAGAGCGCCATCAGCGCCTGGCAGCGATGGGTGAAATGGCTGCTCAACTGGCGCATCAATTGCGGACACCGCTGGCTGCTGCCTTGCTGTATGCGGGTAACCTGGAAAACGCGGCATTGTCTCCCGTTGCGCATGCCGCCATCGCGCAAAAAACCGTGGCGCGCCTGAAGCATATCGAGCGGCTCATTCAGGATATGTTGTTGTTTGCGCGTGGCGAGGCGCTGGGGCGAGAACATTTTGCCGTGACCGATCTTTTGGCTGAATTGACGCAAAACTTTGAGCCGCTGGTGCAAAACAGCCATGTACGGTTTGTTGTTAACAACGAAAGTGCGGGCGCTGTGCTCATGGGTAAGCGCAAATCGTTGGTGAGTGCGTTGACCAGCTTGCTGGAAAATGCGCTGCAGGCAGTTGCCGGACGAGAAGATGGGTGCATCGAACTGTCTGTCCGACGTGAAGAGGGCAGTTTACTGCTGATGGTAGAAGACAATGGTTGTGGGATGGACAAGGTTACCGTGTCCCGATTGTTTGAGCCTTTTTATACCACCCGTAGCGATGGCACGGGTCTCGGTCTCGCCATTGCGCGCGGCGTGGTTCGGGCGCATGGGGGGGGTATTGATGTAGTTTCTAGCCTTGATGCCGGTGCTAGATTTTCGGTGAGTTTGCCATGTTCAAACAACTAAACATTTTGGTTGTCGAGGACGATGATGCGTTGCGTGATGCCTTGCAGATTACGCTCGAGGCGGCCGGTCATGAAGTTGTCTGCGTCGATGGTGGTCCGGCGGCATTAGCGCGGTTGCGTGACAAAACCTTCAATATGGTGGTCTCGGATTTGCGCATGAGTCCGATGGATGGCCTTGCTTTGCTGGGTGAAATTCGCACACGCTATCCTGGACTGCCGGTGTTGTTGATGACCGCTTTTGGCGATGTTGACAAGGCGGTGGCGGCGATTCGTGGCGGTGCGTGCGACTTTATGCTCAAACCGTTTGAACCCAAGACATTGATCGAGCAAATTGCTCGCTACGCCACGCCACCTGCACCTGCAGCTGGTGTTGTTGCTGTGGATGCTAAAACACGGGCCACACTGCTGCTTGCTGCACGTGTGGCCCGGGCGGATGCGACTGTGTTGCTTACTGGGGAATCCGGTGTAGGCAAAGAGGTCTTTGCGCACTATATTCACGATCAGTCCCTGCGTTCGGCGGGTGCTTTTGTGGCGATCAATTGTGCGGCGATTCCGGACAATTTGCTCGAAGCGACGCTTTTTGGTTATGAAAGAGGGGCCTTTACCGGAGCGCAAACCGCGCAGGCGGGAAAATTCGAACAAGCCAATGGCGGCACTTTGCTACTGGATGAAATCTCGGAAATGCCTTTAGGTTTGCAGGCCAAGCTGTTGCGTGTGTTGCAAGAGCGTGAGGTCGAGCGCGTGGGTGGCAAGAAGCCCGTCGCCCTGGATATTCGCGTTTTGGCCACCTCAAATCGCGACATGGCCGAAGCAGTGCGTGCAGGACGTTTTCGCGAAGATCTGTTTTATCGTCTGAATGTATTTCCCCTGGAGATTCCGCCGTTGCGCGAACGGCCGGGTGATATCGTGCCTCTGGCACGTAAGCTGTTAGCTGAGCTGGCAACTTCGGCACGTCAAGCGGCAAAATTTACCGCTGCAGCGGAAGCCCGTTTGCAGGCCTATGCATGGCCTGGGAATGTACGAGAGCTACAAAGCGTGGTTCAGCGTGCGCTGATTCTGGCAACAGATGAGTTGATAGATGCAGACGAATTGCCGCTGGATCGTATAGAGGTTGCGTCATTAGTTTTGAGTTCGGCATTAGACAAAACAGGCCAGATTGACAGGACGGAATTGCTACCCGCCGCCGTATCACCAGCGCCGATTTTTTCAGAAGCCAGTGGGACTGTCGGTGCCCCAGCTTCACCAGCTAACATGAAGGTGCTTGAACGACAGCACATTCTGGAAATTTTGACGCAGGTGAATGGCTCACGCAAGAAAGCGGTGGCCATTCTGGGGATATCGGAACGTACGCTGCGTTATAAACTGAACCAGTATCGCACCGAAGGTTTTTTTACTGGACGCGAGCATGAGTAATCACGGAAAACCATGGCACGTTGATTGCTTATCTTTTGCTATTTCTTTGCTGATCGAATTCAGGTAAGGTTACGTTTATGGCTATCGATACACGACAACTTCACCAGATGCTCTCTGAGTTGCGTGCAGCAACTGCGTTGGCAGGTGGTAAATCCGCGAACCAGTCTGCCCCCGCAGGAGGGGCTGATTTTGCGCAAGTGTTGTCAAAAACAATCGACCAGGTGAACGCTGCGCAAATGGATGCACACAAGATGGCTGAGGATTTTTCCAGTGGTCAGGGTGACGTCAATCTGCAGGATGTGATGATCAATCTGCAAAAAGCCAATTTGTCTTTTCAGCAGATGGTGCAGGTGCGTAACAAACTGGTCTCCGCCTATCACGACATCATGAATATCCAGGTTTGATTCTGGATTGTCGTCATATTGCCGATTTCGATTGACATCAGGCGCAGTGTGCCGCAAGCCGGGTTAATTCGAAAGAATAAAGGGGAGTCATGTCAGCATCGCGTTTGTCGTTTATCTTGGTGGGATTGTTTTTTAGTTTGAATAGCCCCCTGGGCGCTACAGTCGGTGACTGGCAAACCGTCATTGTCGGCAAGAGCGAAACCATCGACATCAATAAGGCCAGCATCGAGCGCACTACTTCTGGCGCTACGGCCTGGAGCAGAGTAATGCTTGACCGCCCGGTGAATGATGTCGGCGGTGCTTATGACGCAATGCAAGCACAGAATCTTTATGATTGCGCTGCACGCCGTTTTACTACACTCCGCCGCGCTTATTTTCGAGGGGATACTCTGGTTCGCGAGGATGTCGTTTCTCGTCAGCGCCCCAATGCCATAGCAGTAGGCAGTCTCGATGAACGAATATTCAATGTGGCTTGCGCCACC
This sequence comes from Rugosibacter sp., assembly GCA_030645365.1. GTDB lineage: Bacteria > Pseudomonadota > Gammaproteobacteria > Burkholderiales > Rhodocyclaceae > Rugosibacter. The sequence continues at coordinate 16,647 of JAUSMB010000002.1, read as the reverse complement.
TCTGCAAATGGTTCTGCCGATGCAAGTGTGGTGCCGGGGGGGGCATCTGCAATAGGCGCGGCGTTAGGTCATGTAGTCGCTGTCGTAGCGCCACCACGCCTGTCGCAAGCCCGAAATGAAGGCTCAGTCACGGCAAATTTAACGCTTGTTGCTGATAGAGAGGCTGTTGTCGTGGCTGAAACACCGAAGCTGATCATTTTGCCAGCTATAGACAAGACTGCTGCGGACAAAGCCGCCGCAGATCAGGCGACTGCCAGCGTCGGGAAAAAGCCGCTTGCTGCGTCACCGGCACCCCTTACGCCAAAGGTCAGTTCCAGCTCCTTGCGGCAAGGGGCGGAAAGCCTGGCAGACAAGCGTTTGCGTGAATTGCATTATGCAACGTCCGGCCCGCACAAAGCGATAAAGAAGAGGCCAAGAGCAGCGTTTTTGGGTAATGATCAAGACGATCTTTCTGCCCCAAAGATTGGCGCTTGGTCTTACGATGATGAAGGCGGACCAACCCGCTGGGCCAAGCTGCGGGATGACTATGCAATCTGTGCAACAGGTAAACGTCAATCGCCGATTGATATTCGCGAAGGCATTAAGGTCAATCTCGAAGAAATCACATTCGACTACAAATCAAGGCCATTCCGTATCATTGATACCGGCCACACGGTGCGGGTGAACGTTGGGGAAGGATTAAGTCTGAAGATTTCAGGTAAGCGCTATGAATTGTTGTACTTTAATTTTCATCGCCCTTCCGAAGAACGAGTCGATGGACGCGCTTACGATATGGTGATGCACTTGGTGCACAAGAATGACGAAGGTCAATTTGCTATCGTTGCAGTGTTGCTCGAAAAAGGTGGTGAGAACCCCTTGATCCAGACACTGTGGAACCATTTGCCGCTGGACCAGAATATCGAGGTGGCGCCTGTCGATGTCATCGACCTAAACAAGATACTGCCGGAAAGCCGAGCTTATTGGACTTATATGGGATCATTGACTACGCCCCCCTGTACTGAAGGCGTACTGTGGATGGTGTTAAAGCAACCGGTACCGGTTGCTGCGGAACAAGTAGCAATATTTTCACGCCTTTACCGTAATAATGCGCGTCCTTTGCAACCCTCGAATGGCCGTTTGATCAAGGAATCACGCTGATCGGTAGAGCACTATAAAATTATCAATAAAAGCGCAATGCATTTTTTTCAGTATTTTCAATAGTGTCTTCAATGGGTGGTTTGATGCTTTCCAGAATAGGTTTGCAAAATAAATTCAAGCGAATCACACTGATGTTCTTCCCTCTGCTGCTGAGTGCTTGTGGCAATAGCCAGCAGGCGTTTTTTAATGTCAATGATCGTGGTCAATCATTAGCACTTGTACGTGAGCAAGCTTATTGGAGAGGCCCGTGGCAAGCCTCATTGATTGTTGCCGGCCTCCCGCAATGCCAGCGTCGCTACGCGGTGGACGGGTTGGGTGCGAATAAATTTCGTTTAGATGTTTATCGGCCGGAACCCGGTGTGTTTATTCTTAATGCCGGAAAGCGCTGGTATGTTACTGAATTGCAACAGTGTGGCTTTCAGTCGTACCAAGATCCACCGCCCGAGCCAGGGGAGATGATTGGCAGTTTTCAGGCAAAAAACAATGTGCTTCAGTACAGGAGTAAAGCGCTACCCAAGGCAGAGGCTGAGGTCGAGTCTGTGCCGCCATCGGCTGTACAGTGACCCGGTTTTTTGAGTACTGGTCGGATTTTGTCCGCCGTCATTTCCGCAGCAATTCGCACCCGTTGTTTTTTGCCCTGCTTGCTCAATTGGTTGGCACTCTGCTTGCCATTGGCCTGGCGCTGGCTTTTTCGCCAGTACTTTTTGATCATCTTGTACTTGTTGCCTTGCTACAGGGTGTTTGCGCAGTGCTTGCGGCGATGTTGTTGCGCGCACCGATCTGGTGGTTATTTATCCATCTGGTTTTTATGCCCTGCGCCGTGTTGGCAAACAGCATGGCATTACCTGCCTGGATATGGCTCAGCGGATTTTTCCTGTTGCTGCTGGTTTTTTGGCGGACGGATATCAGTCAGGTACCACTGTATCTTACCAATCGTAAAAGCCGGGATGCCTTGCTGTCCCTGTTACCTGAAACCCCCTGCCGCATGGTGGATATTGGCTGTGGCGATGGTAGCTTGTTGCGTCATCTGGCTCGCGCCCGCCCAGATTGCGTGTTTGTTGGCGTTGAGCATGCGCCATTGACATGGGCTTGGGCATGGCTGTTGGCACGAGGATTTGCCAACTTGAGCACTCGTCGCGGTAATTTCTGGAACCACTCGCTGGCAACTTATGATGTGGTTTATGCGTTTCTTTCTCCAGCTCCCATGGCTAAACTTGGCGCCAAGGCGCAAGCTGAAATGATGCCGTCTGCCTGTCTGGTCAGCAATAGTTTTGCTATTCCGGAAATGACAGCGCAGACGTTTATCGACGTGGCGGATCAACGACAGACGCGTCTTTATATTTACCGGAATATTCCGCAGGTGATGTGACGATGGTGAATCGCTTGGGCGCTTTATGGAAATAATGGTCAATGTATATCCCTTTGCTTATCGGTTCTGCACACAGGCGTTAATGTATATTTCACTTCATTAAAGCCTGCAAATGAGTCATGCCTAAATCATCCCCGCTTTCAGCGCTTGAAATCGCCCGCGAAACCTTGCGGCGTCTGGTTTTGAAGAAACTCCTGCCAACTCCAGAGAATTACCGCACGGTGTTTCATGAGGTTTCAGGTCAGCCCGCCGTTTCAACGTTCCCTGCGGAAGAGCTTAAGGCAGTACAAGTGGCCTTGCCACGCAAGACTGCAAAGCAGATTCATTTTTCCAGTCAACTAGACGCTGCGATTTTCGAGAAGAACTGGGATAGTTTTAAAGCGGCATTGAGTGAATTGTTGGCTAATCAAGACGGTGCGGAAACACCTTGGGCAGGGTTGGTTCGTGATCTATTACGGCAACTTGACGTATCGCATGCTGAAGTGACAGTTTTTCAAAAGAAAAAAGCGCTGGAACACATTTTAGCCACTACGTCTAAACCGGATTTATTGTTCACTCGAATCCAGTCTCTGGTTGGCTCCTGGGCAAAAAATACAGAAAAAAATTACCAAGAATTTACCGAGTTGCCACCTACTGCGGTGACTGTTGAAGAAACAGCAGTGATGCCTCCTGAAAAAGAAAAAATATCGCCGACTCATGCGCATTGGCAAGGAGGTATCTCTGATCTGCAAGCACTGATTGTCCAGGTACTGGACAATACCCTAACCATCGTGTTGCGTAACAATCCGGAGCTGATTCGCGAAATAAAAGAAATTTCAGCGGCAGTAAGGGGCGCACAAAATGCTGAGGCACTTGCCGGACTTTCTGATCGATTCAAGAATCTGTGCTATCGCATCCATTTTATTGCCGAAGACGAAGCGGAGGTGAATACAGCGTTATTTCGTTTAGTGCAACTCATTACGGACAATATTAGTGAGTTAGTGGTTGAGGATCAGTGGCTTACTGGACAAATCGGCATGATGCGAGACCTGCTACTTCAGCCTCTTGATTTGCGGCGGTTGGATGAAGTTGAGCGCCGGATGAAAGATGTTATTTTCAAGCAAAGCCTGCTCAAGAAAGAGCTTACCGAGGCCAATGATCGGCTCAGGTTGATGTTGGTCACCTTTGTGGATCATTTGACCAGTTTTTCTGAAACCACGAGTGTTTACCATGGCAAGATTGAGGTATGTGCCAAGAAAATCAGTCAAGCTGACGATATCTCTGAAATCACGGAGGTGCTAAATGAAGTCATGCACGAGACGCGCTTGGTACAGATGGATACAGCGCGCTCACGTGATGAATTAAGTTTTATGCAAAATCGAGTGCAAGAGGCAGAGCAGGAAGTGGCGCGTCTGAAAAATGAACTCTCTACGACCAGCAAGCTGGTTCGGCATGACCCCTTGACTGGTGCTCTTAACCGTAAAGGGTTGGACGAGGCGCTGCAAAAAGAAGTTAGCCGTCAGCAACGTCAAGGGGGAACCCTTAGCCTTGCACTTCTCGACGTCGATAACTTCAAGCAGATTAACGATGCCCAAGGGCACGCTGTTGGCGATGCGGCTTTGGTGCATTTGGCAACGGTTATTCAAGAAGCTATTCGGCCTCAAGATACGCTCGCTCGCTATGGCGGCGAAGAGTTCGTCGTATTATTACCCAGTACCGGCATTGATGATGCCGTTGGTATCATGACGCGCGTTCAGCGTGAGCTGACACGGAAGTTTTTTATGGCCAACAATGACAAGGTTTTGATCACTTTCAGTTGCGGTTTGGTAAATGTGGCTCAGGCAGAGGATCCTTATGAGGCTTTGAGTCGCGCTGATGCAGCAATGTATTTGGCAAAGCGCTCTGGAAAAAATCGGGTTATTTCCGCATAACATTTAACGCCACTTGTCGGCTACTCTACTCACCCCTATATGTTTGATCTCTTTTTGCGATTATGATTATGCTTGCAGGATATACCCTCGTAAGTAATGAAGTTTGAGACGTCACACCGGATAAATTCGACATGTTCCTAATTCTTGGCTATATCATTATTCTTGCTGCTTCAGTAGGCACCTATGCAGTGCATGGGAGCTTGGCAGCATTGTGGATGCCGATGGAATACGTTGCCATTCTCGGACTGGCCATTGGCGGGTTTGTTGCCAGTAATGGTATCAAGGCTATCAAAGCGACAGTAAGCGCACTACCCACCGTATTTAAAGGCACGCGGCTTAACAAGGCGCTCTACATGGATTTGCTGGCCATGTTGTTCGAAATTCTTTCCAAGGTACGCAAAGAAGGCTTGATGTCAATTGAGAACGATATCGAGAATCCGGCTGAGAGCGCAGTTTTTTCTAAATACCCAAAAATTGTGCATGATCATCATGCCATGGAATTTATCTGCGATTATTTACGCATGATGGTAGGTGGCAATCTCAATGCGTTTGAAATAGAAAATCTGATGGATATTGAAATTGAAACCCATCATCAAGAGGCCCATGTTCCGGCGCATACTGTATCCAAAATTGCCGATGCCACGCCAGCCTTCGGCATTGTGGTAGCGGTTATGGGTGTGGTCAATGTTATGGGCTCAGTCGGTGCTCCTCCCGCTGTTCTCGGCAAGATGATCGGTGGCGCATTGGTCGGCACCTTTCTCGGTATTCTTCTGGCTTATGGTTTTGTGGCGCCCATTGCAGGGCAGCTAGAGCAGAAGGTGGAAGAGGAGGGCAAGATCTTTCAGGTTATCAAAACGGTACTTCTGGCCAGCATGAATGGCTATGCACCCCAGGTGGCGATAGAGTTTGGCCGTAAAGTACTTTTTTCTGGTGATCGTCCTGGCTTCATTGAGTTGGAAGAGGATCTGAAGGCACGCAAAAACCAATAAGAACAGGTAATAGCTTGCGCAATTTTATCCAGGTGGCTACATGAGTGACGATACCAGGCAACCCATAGTCATCAAGAAAATCAAGAAGAGCGGTGGAGGCGCACATGGTGGTGCGTGGAAAATTGCCTATGCCGACTTTGTTACGGCGATGATGGCGTTCTTCATGCTCATGTGGCTTTTAGGTTCTACAACACAGGGTGATTTGCAGGGTATTGCCGATTATTTTCAGAATCCACTTAAGGTTTCGTTGGCGGGCGGATCTGGTTCGGGTGATTCTTCTTCAGTAATTCAGGGAGGGGGTAAAGATTTGACTGCATCTCACGGGCAAGTCAAAGCCGGAGATGTGAAAGCCCCGAAAAAGACTATCAATCTGCAAAAGTTGAAGGCCGAGTATGAAAAAGCGGAGCAAGCCAGACTCGCTGGTCTGAAAGGGGAGCTGGAATCCCTGATCGATGCGAACCCGAGTTTGAAACAGTTCAAGAGCCAACTGTTACTTGACCTTACAAGCGAAGGTTTGCGTATTCAGATCGTCGACGAAAAGAATCGGCCGATGTTCGATTCTGCCAGCTCGGAAGTGAAGTCCTATACGAGGCTTATTTTGCGCGAAATTGGCAAAACACTGAATAAGGTGGAAAACCATGTCAGTTTGTCTGGCCACACGGATGCGCAACCTTTTGCAAGTGGTGGACGCGACTTCAGCAACTGGGAACTATCCACCAATCGTGCTAACGCTTCGCGCCGTGAGCTTGTCGCCGGAGGCATGATGGATGACAAGATTATGCGTGTTGTCGGCATGTCTTCGACGGTGTTGTTTGACAAGCAGGATCCATACAATCCGATCAATCGTCGTATCAGCATTGTTATCATGAACAAGCGTACAGAAGAGGCGCTTTTGGCTGACGGGAAAGTGGTCGAAGCGGATAGTGCTTCGGAAATTGAAAAGAGTGTGCTCGACTCGCAGCCCCCCCGTACTGCTGTGAATTGAGGCTTCTTCTGAATAAGTGGATTTGCAAATATTACAGGGCATCGCCATCTAACGTGATCCGCATCGGGTTCTCGATCTAACTTTGCCAAACTAAGCGGTCAAGACCGAAAAAACAGACTTTACCCGTCTACGGTGCTAGGCCATAATGGGGCAGTTGTTTTACCTTATCGAGTATGTGCCGCCACATTCTCTACCCTATTCATTTGCCATTATTTGTTCCTATGAGTACATCAAACACGACGACCTCTCCACCCCTGCCGGAAAAAGTTGCCCTGCTGGTGCATGAAGCACGCTGGCTGTTCGTGGTGGTCTGCGGGGTTTATCTCGTGATCATTTTGTGGGGCTTTAATTCTGCAGACCCCGGCTGGTCGCATGCAGCAACCGTTGATCGGGTGATGAATCCGGGTGGGCGGATAGGTGCTTGGCTAGCTGATCTGATGTTGTACCTTTTCGGGCTGTCCGCCTGGTGGTTGGCAGCGCTGCCTTTTTTTCTGCTGGCCTGGGGTTATCACCGTTTAAGCCATTTGTTTAATGGCGATCGACGATCTTTCTTTATCTCGATCATGGGTTTTGGCATGTTGTTGTTGGCAAGTGCGGGCATGGAGGCGATGCGCTTCTGGAGTGCGAATCTGGCACTGCCTTTGGCACCAGGGGGCATGCTGGGTTTTGAAGTCGGCCGGTTTGCGTCACAGTTTCTGGGTTTTGCTGGCGGCACGCTGGTTTTGCTGGTGTTGATCATGGTGGGTTTCAGCCTGTTTACCGGCATTTCATGGGTGGGCATGGCTGAAAAGTGTGGTGCTTTGCTTGAATCTGCCTGGGCTGGTGGCCGGTTGTTAAGGGAACAGTGGCAAGATCGGCGTTATGGTCGACAGGTTGCGGATAAGCGCGAAGCCGTGGTGGAGACGGAGCGCCGCAAGGTTGAAGATAATCCGCTGCCGCTCAAGATCGAGCCTGTCGAGCTTGATATTCCTCTGGCACCGAAGGCTGTTGCGCGGGTTGAAAAAGAGCGACAGTCCGCCCTGTTTTTTGATGCGGCAGGTGGCGCATTGCCCCCGCTGCATTTACTCACAGAGCCTACGCATAACCCGGCGGATGTGCCATCTACCGAGACGCTGGAGTTTACCTCACGGCTGATCGAGCGCAAGCTGGCTGACTTCAATGTCACAGCTAAAGTGGTCTCAGCCCATCCCGGCCCGGTGGTGACGCGGTATGAAATCGAGCCCGCCATTGGCGTCAAGGGCAGTCAGGTGGTTGGCCTGGCCAAAGACCTAGCGCGCGCGCTGTCGCTAGTGTCGATTCGTGTGGTGGAAACCGTGCCCGGCAAATCCTGCATGGCGCTGGAGTTACCTAACCCGAAGCGGCAGATTGTGCGGCTGTCCGAGATCATTGGCTCGCAGGCGTATCACGGCATGGCTTCGCCGCTGTCCATTTCATTGGGCAAGGACATCGGCGGTCAGCCGGTGGTGGCTGATCTGGCGAAAATGCCGCATCTGCTGGTGGCGGGTACAACGGGCTCAGGTAAATCGGTGGGTGTGAATGCGATGATCTTGTCGCTGGTTTTCAAGTCGGGCCCGCAGGATGTTCGCCTGATCATGATCGACCCCAAGATGCTGGAGCTTTCTATTTACGAAGGCATCCCACATCTGCTGGCACCGGTGGTGACGGACATGACCAAGGCCGCCAATGCGCTGAACTGGTGTGTTGGTGAAATGGAGCGCCGCTACAAGCTGATGTCGGCGCTTGGTGTGCGTAATCTTTCGGGTTTCAATAGCAAAATTAATGACGCGCAAAAGGCTGGCGAGCATATTGCCAATCCGTTCTCACTGACCGCAGAAACAGACATAGGCCCCGAGCCCTTGACCACCATGCCGCATATCGTTGTGGTGATTGACGAACTGGCAGATCTGATGATGGTAGTGGGCAAAAAAGTCGAAGAGCTGATCGCTCGCCTAGCGCAAAAAGCACGTGCGGCAGGAATCCATTTGATTCTGGCGACCCAGCGGCCGAGCGTGGATGTTATTACCGGCCTGATCAAGGCTAACATCCCGACGCGCATTGCGTTTCAAGTATCGAGCAAAATCGATTCGCGCACCATCCTCGACCAGATGGGCGCCGAGGCATTACTGGGGCAGGGCGACATGTTGTACTTGCCGCCCGGCACGGGCTTGCCGGTGCGTGTGCACGGCGCGTTTGTTGCCGATGATGAAGTGCATCGTGTGGTGGAGCATTTGAAGAAGACAGGCTCGCCCGAATACATTGATGAAATTCTCGCGGGCAGCTTAAGCGACGCGCAAGAACTCGGCGCTGGTAATACGGCAAGTAATGATGCCGAGGCCGACCCCATGTACGATCAGGCGGTGGAGATTGTGCTCAAAAATCGCCGCCCCTCGATTTCGCTGGTGCAACGCCATTTGCGTATCGGCTATAACCGCGCCGCGCGCATGATCGAAGCGATGGAAAAAGCCGGGTTGGTTTCGTCGATGAATAGCGCTGGTGGCCGTGAAGTCATCGGGCCGGAAAGATCAGAATAATATTTTTCGAACACGGTAAGTTGCGCGTAGCGCTTGCCGGGCAAAGAAAGGGGGGCAAATGACCCGCCAAGACAATTCTGCTGTGACTGAACGCAATGATCCACGTGGGGAAACGGCACGATCTTGTCTTATTGGATTACCCGCTTGCTGGCAACGATAAAAGGCTTGAGCGATAATCACGGCATGAAAAAACTTATTTATATCGTTTGCGCGGTTTGCTGCGCCGGTTTTACGCCTGTATCCATTGCTTCGGGTCTTGATCAACTGAAATATTTTGTTGCCCACACGGCGAGTGCGCGGGGTACGTTTAGCCAGAGCGTCGCGAGTAAATCAGGCCGCAAGCCGCAGCTATCCAGTGGCAGTTTTTCCATGCAACGGCCGGGAAGATTCCGCTGGTCGTATGAAAAACCTTACCCGCAATTGCTGGTGAGCGATGGCGTGTCGCTCTGGAGTTTTGATCCTGAGCTGAATCAGGTGGCGATAAAAAAAGTGGGCACTGCTTTGGGTGCGAGCCCTGCGGGGCTACTGGCCGGGCAGGATATAGAAAAGAACTTCGTGCTGAAGGAGGCGCCATCCGTTGATGGCGTCGAGTTTATCGAGGCCACGTCGCGTACGGGGGAAGCCAGTTTTGAACTGGTAAAAATCGGCTTTAAGGCGAATCAGCCGGTGAGCATGGAAATCCACGACAGCTTTGGTCAAATCAGTAGCCTTGGCTTTGATCGCTTTGAAGTGAATCCCTCGTTAGCGGCCAGCCTTTTTCGCTTTACGCCGCCTGCCGGGGCGGATGTAATGAAAGAATAACGCCAACACGGTTGCGTTTTTTCGGTAGTGGCTGCGTAGAATCCAAACCCTTTTAATCATTCGTCCCCCTTTGCCATGTGGTTTCGTAACCTTCAGATTTTCCGTCTTGCCGATGCTTGGCAGTATTCCAGTCAGGATTTAGCCACCGCCCTTGAACGTGGATTGTTTGTTGGGTGTGGCGCAACCGATCAAATGGCGCGTGGCTGGGTGCCGCCGCGTGGCGTGGAAGGCGAGCTGGTATTCACACAGCAAAAGCAGCAACTGATTGCCCTCGGCGTAGAGCAAAAACTACTGCCCGCTGCCGTAGTGCGTCAGTATGCTCAGGACAAGCTGATCGATATTGAAGCAGCACAAGGCTACAAACCCGGTCGCAAACAGGTGCGTGAAGTAATCGAGCAAATGACGTTGGAGCTGCTTCCGCGCGCCTTTGCCAAGCGTGGCCTGACCTATCTTTGGATTGACCCGGTCAACCACTGGTTGGTGGTTGATGCAGCATCAAGCCAGCGGGCTGATGATGCGATCGAACAGCTTAAATTATCGCTCGGTGACTTGCCATTGAGCCTGCTGAAAACCAAGCTGGCGCCTGCAACAGCTATGACGCAATGGTTGGCCGATGGCGCAGCGCCGGATGGTTTTTCCATCGAGCGTGATTGCGAGCTACGTGCCGTAGCAGAAGAACGCGCTGCTGTGCGATATGTGCGACATAACCTGGATAGCGATGATGTGCGTAACCATATCGTGGCAGGCAAAACAGTAACGCGCATGAGTCTCACGTGGCAAGATCGGGTTTCATTTATCCTGACCGAACAGCTGCAAATCAAACGGCTGACTTTTCTTGATATTTTGAAAGAAGATGCCGAACGACAAGCTGAGAATGCGGATGATTTATTTGCCGCTAACTTTAGTTTGATGTGCGGCAATCTTGAGCAGCTGCTAGCTCATTTAACCGAGGCGCTGGGCGGAGAAAGTGAATGATGCTTGGCAAAGCCCGGATTCATGGCAGGCGCACATTGCAGGTATATGGTGGGTGTGCAAACATGATATTCGGGTTGTTGCGGGTGGTGAATGAAACGGGTGCCGCAATAAACTGATGGTCGACACGATATCTCCGCTGCACAGCACACAACTCTCTGTCGCAGCGTTTCTAAAACAATCGAACCCGTGGAGAAGCAGCGTTCTGGGCGCCTTCTGTTTTTCTGCGGAGGCTGTCGAAAACCAGAGGCAAGCGGACACCGATGTCCCCTGCATGCACGTCGCCATGCAGCGACTGGATGCTGGCGATTCAGTCTGCGAAGTCTGGCACGGTAGCGGACAGCTAACGCAGGGCCAGTCTGGTGCCATCCATTACCGTCATGACGAGGATGTGCTGTTGGGTGTGATTGAGCTACCCGAAGCCATGTTTTCAGCTGACATGGACAAAACGCCGTTACAGCAGGCTACCGAGTCGGCTTATCGACAGGTATTTGCGCTGCTGGATGCGCTGCGATACCCCTATCTGTTCCGCTGCTGGAATTACATGACTGACATCACCACCCACAGCTTCGGACTGGAGCGCTATCGTCAGTTCAATCTGGGACGACAAGACGCTTTCCTGGCCCACGGACGCGATGTGATGGGCAATGCCCCTGCTGCATGTGCCATGGGTTTTGGGCAGACCGGTTCAGTTCAGAGGCCGCTGCCTGCGCTACACATTGCTTTTTTCGCGGGGCGTGCAGTGCCACGGAACATTGAAAACCCGCGCCAGATCAGTGCTTACCACTATCCGCAAGAATATGGCCCGCGCAGTCCGACGTTTTCGCGTGCTAGCCTGGTATGTATCGGGCAAAACGAGGTGTTGTTCATATCGGGCACCGCCAGTATTGTTGGTCACGCAACTCTGCACCCCGGCAATGTTGTGGCGCAAGCTCGCGAAGCCATCGCTAATATCCGGGCCGTTCTGGCTGAAGCCAATCGCCTGGCGAGTCAACCAAAGTTCGATTTGGCCAGCCTGTATTACACGGTATATGTACGCCGCCCGGCCGATCTGGCGCAGATTCGCGCCGAACTGGCCCACTGCGTGGGCGATGCGCTCACAGCGGTTTATTTGCAGGCTGATATGTGCCGTGAAGATCTGCTGCTGGAAATCGAGGCCACTGCCATACATACGACTTATTCAGCAGCAGATCGTCGGTGAGGTCGTCCAGCCGAGCTTGAGCCTGCGAGTGGTGTTTAAGCAGGGCTAGGTGATTTTTTCAGGATGTATGCGGTTTGCCTGTTTGGGCTGAAGTGCTTTGCCGTGTTGCAGGAGCGGTAGCCGGATGGGATTTTTGCGTCCCTAGAAAATGGCGTACCCGCTCCATCCACGGCTCGGTGTGGCGGCGAATTTCTGCATCATCTTCGAGTATTTGCTGAATGAGGCTTTGCTTGTGTAGCAGCTCTGGCGTGCTTAATGCCAGGCTCGCGTCACTGGCGATCAGTTCATTGCGTAGGGCAGCCACACGATGCTCGAGCGCGACTAAGCGATCCCAGTTGTTGGCTTGTGCAGCATCGACCATGCGCTGAGACAAAGTGCTGATTTTTTCATAAAGCTTGATTTGCGTCGTCATGATGCAAATGGTAGCGGCTTGGTATCCAGCTTGTTGCTGGAAACTGCGGCAGGATCGCTAGCTATTTCTGTTTGAACAGGCTGTGGATAGTTTTTGACAGTGACCTGCGGAGCCACTGGCGCACATGCTTTAAGATGCGGGTTGGTGATTTTTGGAACAGCAGGGGCCGCACAACATGAGTAAGGCATTTGTCGGGGAAGATTCAGCGCCGGGTGATACCAGCGAGGACGATGATGAGGCGGCGGGAGCCGCCAAACTGCCTGCGGGCACAAAAAATTACATGACAGCGGCAGGTTACGCCACCTTGCGCGCTGAATTTGAGCAACTGATCAAGGTGGAACGGCCAAGTATTGTGCAGGTGGTCTCTTGGGCAGCAGGCAATGGTGACCGCTCGGAAAACGGTGATTACATTTATGGCAAAAAGCGCCTGCGCGAGATTGATCGGCGGATCCGCTTTTTGAGCAAGCGCCTGGATTCAGCCGTGGTGGTCGATCCGACTACACAGGAAAATCGCGAGCAAGTATTTTTTGCGGCGATAGTTGTTGTGTGTGATCTGGATGGCTGTGAGGCGACGTACAAGATTGTAGGCATTGATGAAGCCAGCCCCGGCGAGGGACTGATTAGCTGGATTTCGCCGCTGGCGCGAGCGCTGTTTAAAGCGCGTGAAGGCGATGTAGTACGCTTTGCCAGCCCGGGTGGCGTGCGTGAACTCGAAGTTATCGAGATTCGTTATGAGTAAGGTTCTTGCGAACAGGATTTAAGCGGTCATTAAGCGGTAAATAATGGGTCAATTAGCGCGTCGAATCGCGTGATTGACCCACAACACCAGGCCGAACAGAATCATCGCCCCGGCTTGATGCGCGGCGGCCAGCGGCACGGGCACGCGGAGTAGCAGGGTGCTGATGCCCAATCCCACTTGAACACCCAACCAAACCAGGAGCCAGGCAGTTGCAGGACGGGCCGTGGGTGATTCACTTCTGACCCGCCAGACAAACCACGGAATAAGCCCCAGCAGCAGCCAGGCAATCAGGCGATGATTAAATTGCACCGTAGCCATGTTGCTGAAAAAATTAAGCCACAGAGGGTTCAGCAAGAAGGATTCCGGGGGCAGGAAATGTCCGTTCATCAGCGGAAAGGTGTTGTAAGCCAGGCCCGCATGAATGCCAGCGACAAGCGCGCCAGAGAGCACCATGAGGAATACCAGCCCGATCAGCACAACACCGAATCGTCGCGTCCGGTGTGAGGTGGTTGAAAAGGTTTCTGAAGGGGCGCACAGCGCCGACACAGGTGAGGCGGTGACAGCGCGATGTCGCGGCTGCAAAATGCCTAGCGCAGTCCATAGCATCAACCCGAAAATAAGGAAGGCCAGGCCTAGATGCGCTGCGAGACGATACTGCGAGACACGCGGGTCATCTACCAAACCGCTTTGCACCATGTACCAGCCCATGGCGCCTTGCAGCCCGCCGAGGACGAAAAACCCCAGCGTCTTCCATGCTAACTGTCCGCGCAGTTGGCCACGGATAAAAAACCAGACGTAGGGTACAAAAAAGACCAGCCCGATGAGCCGTCCAGACAGCCGATGAGCCCACTCCCACCAGAAAATGAATTGAAATCCCGCGAGTGTCATGTCGTGATTGCGCAGGCGAAATTCTGGCGTCAGTTGGTATTTGGCAAACAGTTCTTGCCAATGGGCGTCGGTCAGCGGCGGCAGCGCGCCGATCAACGGTTGCCATTCGACGATGGATAGCCCCGCGTGTGTGAGGCGCGTAACACCGCCGATGATCAGTGTGGCGAAAACCATGGCGCAGCAAACGAGTAGCCATATGGCAATGGCGTGTGGCGCGTTGGCTTCGTTGGCGAGGCTGGGTAGAGTTTTTGGTGTTGTTTGGGATGATGACATCATGTTTATTCCGATACGGTCCAATGACCTGATTTTCCACCAGATTTTTCCAGCAGGCGAATCTCTTCGAGCACCATGCCGCGATCCACTGCTTTGCACATGTCATAAATGGTGAGCAGGCCGACCGAGGCGGCCGTGAGTGCTTCCATTTCCACGCCTGTGCGGCCAACCGTTTCGGCGGCGACCTCAATGGTAATGCGGCTGGCGGCGGCATCCAGTGTAAAGCTCACATTCACGCGGGTGAGCGCAAGCGGATGGCACAGCGGAATCAACTCCGGCGTGCGTTTGCTGCCTTGAATGGCTGCAATGCGTGCAATGCCAAGCACATCCCCTTTTTTGGCGGAACCCTCTGCGATCATTGAAAACGTGGCCGGCGCCATGCGAATACTGCCGCTAACTCGGGCGCGGCGTTGGGTTTCTGGTTTGTGGCTTACATCCACCATATGTGCCTGGCCTGCGGCATCAAAATGGGTGAGGGTGTCTGTGGGTAAATGCGTGGACGAATCGGTCGGTGGATGCATGAAATAACTTGTCACAATCTCTCGTTGCAGAGCCGCTATCATAACGGTATGAAACTACATTTGCTGCCCTTTTGCCTCGCCCTGGCTTGCGCCATGCCCCTACCTTTGCTGGCCGATGATTTGCCTGACTTGGGGGACATCGCGCAGGCGGATATGTCCCCCGCGATGGAGCGGCGCATTGGCGAGCAGGTGTTGAACGAACTTCGGCACGATCCATCCTGGCTGGGTGACGCCGAGGTGAATGCGTACCTTAATCGCTTGGGCAACAGAGTCGCCGGATACGTTGAAGGCGGACGGCTAACCGTTGAGTTATTCGCCTTGCGCGATGCCACATTGAATGCGTTTGCAGCCCCTGGCGGTGTGATTGGCGTGCATACCGGATTGATTCTGGCGGCGGAATCCGAATCTGAATTGACTTCGGTTATTGCGCATGAAATCTCTCACCTCACGCAGCACCATCAAGCGCGGATGATGAATAAGGCCGGACAGGGACAAGTTGCCAGTATCGCGGCGTTGGTCATTGCCGTGCTCGCGGCGCAGAGCAATCCTGACCTGGCGATAGGGGCTGCAACAGCGGGTCAAGCCGTAAGTATCCAGAACCAGCTTAACTACTCACGTGATTTCGAACGTGAAGCGGATCGCATCGGGCTGGAGCTACTGGAGCGATCGGGGTATGACATTCGCAGCATGGAAAGCTTTTTCCTGAGACTGCAAAAATATGGTCGCCTGTATGACAACAATACGCCGGGTTACTTGCGCACCCACCCTCTAACCACCGAGCGGCTGGCCGATATCGGCAATCGGATACAGGGCCGACCCTATAAACAAGTTGCCGATTCGTTGGAGTTTCAGCTTATCCGCGCCAAACTGCGTGCCGCCGAAGGCAGCGCGCAAGATGCCGTTACCTACTTTTCCAGCCAGCTTAAAAACCGTGCCTTTTCTGGCGATGAGGCAGCAGTGCACTATGGGTTGAGCCAAAGTTATGCACGCGCCGGCAATCTTGCCGCCGCCGAGAAGTCACTCGATGCGGCGGCAAGATTTAAGGTTGAATCGCCCCTGTTTTTAACTCTGGCTGCGGATCTGCGGTTAAAGCAAAATGATGCGTCTGGTGCGACAAAAATTTTACGCGCAGCCTACAGCCGTTATCCACAAGAACGCGCCGTGGTGTATGGGCTCATTGAGACATTGCTCACTGTGCGTCAGCTGCAAGAAGCGTTAAAAGTGGCCACTGATGATTTGCTGAGGCACTCAACCGATGCCACCGTGCATGCCCTACAGGCAAAAACCTACGCCGCACTAGGCCAGCGGTTGCAGCAGCATCGCGCCCAAGCGGAAGCTTATGCGCTGGATGGCCATTTGGATGAGGCCGTAGGGCAGCTGGAACTGGCGCAAAAAGCGGGGGATGGTAGTTTTTATGAGCAGTCGCAGGTGGACGCGCGTCTGCGTGAGTTTCGCGCACGACGCGAAGAGGAAAAGAAGCTCGCGAAGGAAAAGTGAAAGGCTCCTTGTCGCGCCCGCATATTTTTCTTTTCGTATGAGCGAACCGGTGGCTAATAAAAAGTCGGCGCTGGCGAGACGCCGCGAAGTAAGTTCACTTCTCGGAAGGCGCCATCGTCAGTTTTGTGGCAATGAAGTCTTTATACGATTGCCGTTAGGCGTGTTAGCCGTCAATCTCATCGGTAGTTACACCGGTGGCCATCCGATTTGCCTGGCAGGGATACAGTCCTGGCATAAAACAGTGTCATGGAAGCCGGGGTGGAGTTTGTAATGTAGCGTCCTTCGGCAACGGGGCGAAGATTGTGCTTGAAACTGATAACCAACTAAGGAAATGCTGAATAAGTTATAGATGGAGTGAACGATTTTTTCGTCATCGTGTCAGATGAAGTGATTCGGTCACAAGGGGAAATCGGATGAAGCAA
>JAUSMB010000084.1 GCA_030645365.1 Rugosibacter sp. | reverse complement strand
GTAACGCCGCCGAGACGGCTTTCATTGCCTTGTTCCCTGATTGTTAGGTAGGCCCATCAAACCAATTCGACGAAAGGAAAGGATCGAAAATGAAAACGCTATTTGCCGCTATTGCCATGATTTCTCTTACCGGTTGTGCCCAGATGCAACAGGGCAGCCAGGATGCCAAGACCACCGCGACCGGCTCTGTCGGTGGTTCAAATGTCCAGAACGCAAACAGCACGCTGGAGCGCTGTTCGGAAACGCTCGGAACCCTCGCCATCGACGAGGACACTTCGCAGCAGTGGTACGTCACTCTCCAACAACATCAACTGGGCCCAACCACACCAGTGCTGAAACTGCTTCTCCAACAGACGGGCTGCTTCGTGATCGTGGAGCGTGGCAAGGCCATGAGGAACATTATGGGAGAGAGGGATCTTGCCAAATCTGGCGAACTGCGTAAAACCTCGAAGATGCACAAGGGGCAGATGGTGGCGGCGGACTATATCGTGAGTCCCTCCATCACTTTTTCCAATAACAACGCAGGCGGTATGGGTGCGGCGCTCGGGGGGCTTCTCGGCTCGGTTGGGGCGGCCGTTGGCGGCTCAATCTCATCGAAAGAGGCAAGCACAATGCTAACCTTGATTGACACCCGCTCCAGCGTTCAGATTGCCGCAGCGGAAGGTTCGGCGAAAAACATGGACTTCGGGTTTGTTGGTGGTCTGGTCGGAAGCGGGGTCGCCGGCGTTGGCGGCGGTTACTCCAATACGGCGCAAGGAAAAGTGATCGTCGCTGCCTTCACCGATTCCGTGAACAACATAGTCAAGGCCATCAAAGGCTACAAGGCACAAAAGGTGAAGGGCGGGCTCGGTAGCGGCGGCAACCTTCGCGTTAATTGACCGATATCGCCTGCAAACCAGCTAGAAGTCAAATACAAGTGAAACATTCTGCTGCTTCAGCCGTACGCGCAGGACTGAAGCTGGTCCTGCATACAGCGCACAGGTGTCCAAACAATCTGTACTTGAGGGGCTGCGCAACGTCTCATCACAAATGCGATCTCAACTGGAAATAAACGCGCTTGTTATTCGCGTGGCTAAACCCGTCGTTCCAGAGGGCGTTAGCCATCATATTTCCATCTCGCGAGGTAACCATGTCAGAAATAGAAAAGCCAATCGCCGTTACTGCATCTGAAGTACCCGCGCGAACCAAGCCCTCTGTTTACCCTGAACCGTTCGCGTCGCGGATGGCGGGAAGGGAGAAACGCCTACTTGGCGATCTCTTCGGCCTCACAAACTTTGGTGTAAACCTCACTCGTTTGGCACCCAATGCAGTTTCAGCGCTTCGCCACGCCCACACTAAGCAAGACGAATTCATCTACATCTTGCAGGGGCATCCTACGATGCACACCGACGAAGGTCGAACCCGGCTCGCCCCAGGGATGTGCGCGGGATTCATGGCGGGCACGGACAACAGCCATTGCCTGATAAATGAGACAACCGAGGAAGTTGTGTATCTCGAAGTCGGAGACCGAACTCCGGGTGACGAGGGAATTTATCCCGATGACGATCTAAAGGCCCTGTTAGTGGAGGGCAAATGGAAGTTCGTTCACAAGGATGGTACGCCGTACACCTAAAGGTGAGGTACATCCACGGATACACCAATGAGCGGCAAGTAAAACACCGATAAATCCTTTGTCACCGCTTCACCAGCGCCGACTTTTCGCGTTGTCCGGGGATCACGGGGAACACGGCCAGCGCGTCAAGCTGGTAGCATGCCGGGCATGGCAAACAACCCCACACATGCCCGCCCCGGCTGGGTTTATCTGGTCGGCGCGGGTTCCGGCGACCCCGATCTTCTAACCATCAAGGCTGCGCGCCTGATCGGTGAGGCTGATGTCATCGTGTATGACAACCTAATCGCCCCTGCCATCCTTGATCTCGTGGGCCCGCAGGTCGAGCGCATCTACGCCGGCAAGCAGCGCGGCGACCACACACTGGCGCAGGAGGAAATCAACCATCTGCTGGTGCGCCTGGCCAGGGCCGGACGCCGTGTGGTGCGCCTGAAGGGTGGCGACCCGTTTACTTTTGGCCGTGGCGGCGAGGAAGTGGAAACCCTGGCGGCGGATGGCATTCCTTTTGAAGTAGTTCCCGGCATTACCGCAGCGGCTGGTGTGGCGGCCTATGCCGGCATTCCCCTGACACACCGCGAGCATGCCCAGGCCTGCGTATTTGTAACCGGCCATCTCAAAGATGGCAGCATGGACCTGGACTGGCCAGGACTCGCCCGCCGACGTCAGACTGTGGTCATCTACATGGGGCTGTCCGGCCTGCCCGTGCTGTGTGAAAAATTGATGGAGCATGGCCTGCCGTCCGACTGGCCAGCGGCCATCGTACAACGCGGCACGCAGCCGGAACAGCACACCGTTACCGGCACGCTGACGACCCTGCCAGCGTTGGCGGCGGCAGCGCAACTGCGTGCGCCAACGCTGATCATCATCGGTACTGTTGTCACATTACGCGACAAGCTGCGCTGGTTCGAGGAACGCGACGCATAGCATTCCCGGCCATTGACGCCCACCCATGGCCATCCACGGCGGGGCTGTAATAATTCCTGTCGTCGGTTTATGGATAATGCAAGGCTCACCCTCCACCCGAAACGGATCATGGCTGAAGAAATCGAGCTCAAGCTGGCACTGGCAGAAAAAGAACAGCGGCGCTTTTTGCGCCATCCGTTGCTCAAGCGCGCCGCACAACACCAGACGGAAACGCTGGACAACATTTACTACGACACGCCCAACCTCGCCCTGCAACGGCGCGGCATCGCGCTACGCCTACGGCGCCAGGGCAGGCGCTGGCTGCAAACCATAAAACTGGCAGGCACAGCCGCCGCAGGCCTGGCCAGCCGTCCGGAATGGGAGACGCCCTACACCGGTCAGTTTGATTTTTCTGTCATCACTGCAAAAAAAGTGCGTGCATGGCTGCAACGTCCGCGCCTGCTGGCGCAGTTGACCCCCATTTTCGAAACCCGTTTTCAACGCCAAACGTGGCGTTTTGCAGCCACCCCCGGTGCCGTGCTACTCACGCTTGATCGTGGATGGATTACGGCAGGTGCAGAACGTGCAGCGATTTCAGAAATTGAGCTGGAACTCGTCAATGCCCCGCTTAATGCACTCTTTGATCTGGCACTGCCGCTAACGGAAAGCCTGGTGCTCACACCCGCAGTACGCTCCAAGGCCGAGCGCGGATATCAGCTGCACAGCCACACCCCGCCACAACCGGTTAAAGCTGCTGACGTATCGCTCACTAGCAATCTATCGCCGCTAGCGGCTTTTCGTCGCATCGCCCTGGCCTGCCTTGAACATTTACAGCAAAACCATCACGGTGCATTGCATACGGATGACCCCGAATACATCCACCAGATGCGTGTGGCCATGCGCCGGTTGCGCGCCGCACTGCGGGTTTTTTCTCCCCTTTTGCCGCCAGACTTCATCTCCCCGCTAAAAGAGGTCTTCACGCCGCTCATGGCGCAGCTTGGCCAGGTGCGCGATCTGGATGTGCTGTACGCCGACATTGCCGCACCTGTACTTGACGAGATGACCAAAAAACAGCGTGACACGCACAAAGCACCGCTGATAGCCATGGTAGCCACCATACATCAACACCAGCAGCAAGCCCGTAAGCAAGCCATTGCGCTACTTGATTCACCTGCCTACGGACACGCCCTGCTCAGCGCATTACAGGCCCTGCATCAGCAAGAGAGCGGCTCATCTTCCAGCGAATTTTTCAGCGCATCTTCCAGCGCACCTCCCCATTCCCTCACGCTACCCCGCTTCGCTGCAAAGCGTCTGCATAGCACCGGCCAACACGTCGCGCGGCGGCTACGCGCCATGCATCATGAAGACCCGGCATCGCTGCATGCCCTGCGCATTGCCATCAAGCGCTTGCGCTATGCCCTGGAGTTTTTCAGCTCAGTCACTGAATTAAAAACCGGGTCGAAAAAACAACCACCGATTTTGCGCCAACTCACGCTCCTGCAAAACATCCTCGGACAACTCAACGATCTGTCTCAAGCCGGACACTGGCTCATGGCGCATGCCGGGCAAGACGCCTCCTTGCGTGCAGTAGTTACCCTGATCGGGCACTGGCACGGTGCACGCTATTCTCAACTGCTGGCAGACTTAGCCCTCGCCTCGCGTCGCCTTGAAAAGCAATTGGAAAAACTGGCAACCCTTAAACTACATTAACCGCATGCCAATGCAATGGTCACCCATCTCTTTGCAGCACAGAATAAACGGCCGTCACATGCGCGTCATGTTCACTGCCTATACTGGCCTTATGCAAGCAATGACATGGAACATGTGTAAACGTATGTGCACGGAAATAATGCAATGGATTTGATTCTCTGGCGACATGCCGAAGCAGAAGACGGTGATGCAACGCTACTCGACCACAAGCGCCGCCTCACTCCGCGTGGCGAAAAACAGGCAAAAAAAGTAGCGCACTGGCTGCACCAGAATTTACCGCGCAAGTGCCATGTTCTTGTCAGCCCGACTGAGCGCACGCAGCAAACAGCCAACACGCTGGAACTGCCCTACGACATTGAAAAAAAAGTCGGCGTTGATGCTACGGTGGCTGATATCCTCACGGCGGCCAACTGGCCGACAAACCCGGGTGCGGTTGTGATTGTTGGCCATCAGCCGACGCTCGGGCGTATAGCTGCCTTGCTGCTAAGCGGGACAGAAGCCGACTGGCCCATGAAAAAAGGCGCCATTTGGTGGTTCTCCAGCCGAATGCGCGAAAGCGAACCACAGATCGTGCTGCGCGCGGCGATCAACCCGGATTTTCTGTAGACGCAAAATCGCGGCACCGCACAGTAAAATCAGCGCATTGGGGAAACCCGCCACCTGTGTAATCGCTCGCCCGTGCATTCTGCTGTGCCAAACCCCACACCTCTGCCCGATTTTTTGGTCGCCTGCCTGTGCGCCGAGTGGTGCGACACCTGCCGCAGCTACCACGCCAGCTTTAGCGCGATGGCGAAGCAGTTTACGGATACCGCATTTCGCTGGATCGATATTGAGGATTCGGCCGATGAGCTAAGCAGCATCGACGCGGGTGCAGACATGGATATCGAAAACTTTCCGACTCTGCTTATTTTCAATCACGACAAAGTGGTTTTTTTCGGTCCCATGCTGCCCCAGCCGCAGCTGCTCGAACGAACATTCAAGGCCTTGCGCACCCTCTCGGGGAGCGCACTGGAAAATCATATTTCAGCCAATGCAACACATCAACAATGGCAACGCCTGGCCCCCTTGCGCACAATCCTGCTGGCTCACGCCCCGGTGTAATTTACGGTGCCGGATTCGTATAACGCAGATGCAGCGCTTCGATCTCCTGCAAAACATCTTCCGCCAGCGGCTGCGCACAGGCGACGATATTTTCCTTGAGCTGCGCCAGGCTTGTCGCGCCGATGATCGTGCTGCCAACAAACCAGCGTGACGCCACAAATGACAACGCCAGTTGCACAGGCGTCATGCTGTGGCGACGAGCCAGATCAACATAGGCGGCAACCGCTAAGGGCATGTTAGGTTTTGTGTACCGCTGAGCAAAGCCCTCAAACAGGGTTGCCCGGCCACGGGCCTTTGGATCAGCCAAATACTTGCCCGATAAAAAACCAAATGCCAAGGGTGAATAAGCTAACAATGACAGCTGCTCGCGATAGCCGATTTCGGCCAAACCCATTTCCCATGTTCGGTTAAGCAGGCTGTAGGCATTCTGAATCGACACGATGCGCGGCAAGCCGTGCGCTTCGGCCGTTTGCAAAAACTGCATCACGCCCCATGGGGTTTCATTGGACAAACCGATATGACGAATCTTGCCCTCCCTCATCAGCTCATCGAGGGCTTGCAGAGTCTCTAGAAACGTGGCGAAGTCGCGTTCTTTTTCCGGCTCAAACTGATACTGACCAAACGTGGGCACATTGCGATCCGGCCAGTGCAGTTGGTAAAGATCGATATAGTCGGTTTGCAGACGATCCAGCGAGCTATCAACCGCTGCACGCAGATTTTTACGGTCGAACGTCAGCGTTCCATCGCGAATCCACGCTATCCGGCCTGTGCCTGCCGCCTTGGTGGCAAGCACCACGTGCTCCCGCGCCTGATGCTTGAGCCAGGTGCCGATAATGCGTTCTGTCGCACCGTTGGTTTCCGCCTTGGGTGGCACTGGATACATTTCAGCGGTGTCAATGAAATTGATGCCCTGGGCAAATGCATGGTCCAGCTGTTCATGCGCCTCGGCCTCGCTGTTTTGCTGGCCAAAAGTCATGGTGCCAAGACACACGGAAGAGACGCGCAGATCACTTTTTCCTAGATTCACAAAATTCATGGTGGTTATTCCCGGGTTATTCCTGTTGGATACGAAAAACTGTGTTAAGAACAGCTAACGTATTATCTGTTCAAGTGTAATACAATGCCGCTGCAGGCAATGCCGGTTGGCCTGCAATTCGGCATTCCGCCGCACAGCATTTTCAAGTATTTCGCTGCCTGAACCGGTTCCCCCTCAAAAGGGCAGGCCGATTCAGGAGTTCCATTGAACGAAAACACATCCCCCCTTGGCACAGCAGTGCCTGCCGCCGCACCCATCGTACCCACTGCAGTACCCACTGCACCCATTGCCGCTGACGCCGTCTCACCAGCGCGCCCCGCAGGAAGTACCCTTGGGGTGCCGACTATTTTGCCCACCTTCGATGCACTCGGCCTGATACCCGAGCTGTTGCGCGCCGTAAAAGATACCGGCTACACCGCACCCACACCGATCCAGGCACAAGCCATCCCGATCATTCTGGCCGGGCACGATGTCATGGGCGGCGCGCAAACCGGCACCGGCAAAACGGCAGGCTTCACCCTGCCCCTGCTGCAACGCCTGGCACCGCATGCGACCTCGTCGCCTTCGCCCGCCCGCCACCCGGTACGCGCGCTGATCCTCGCGCCAACGCGCGAGCTGGCCATGCAAGTACATGAAAGCGTCGTCACTTACAGCAAGCATTTGCCGCTGCGCTCTGTATGTATTTACGGCGGGGTTGATATCAGGCCGCAAATCGCCCAGCTGCGCGAAGGCCGCGAAATTGTTGTTGCCACGCCGGGCCGACTGCTCGATCACGTGCAGCAAAAAAGCGTGAGCTTTAACGCCGTTGAAGTGCTGGTGCTGGACGAAGCCGATCGCATGCTGGACATGGGCTTCATGCCTGATATCAAGCGCATTCTGGCCCTGCTGCCAACGGCGCGGCAAAGCCTGCTGTTCTCTGCCACGTTTTCTACTGAAATCAAAAAACTGGCGGACAGCATGTTGAAGTCGCCACAGCTCATTGAAGTTGCCCGACGCAATGCCGTCAGCGAAACCATCACGCACCGCGTCTACCCTGTCACCAGCGGCCTCAAGCGCCACTTGCTCGTCAAGCTGCTCACGCAAGAAGATATGCGCCAAGTGCTGGTGTTTGTTGGCACCAAGTTTGGCGCCAGCCGACTGGCCGTGCATCTCGCCCGGCAAGGCATAGCAGCGGACGCCATCCACGGCGACAAAAGCCAGGCACAACGCACAGAAGCCCTGGAAAATTTCAAGTCCGGCAAAATCCGTGTGTTAGTTGCCACCGATGTCGCCGCACGTGGACTGGATATTGACGATCTACCCCATGTCATCAATTACGAGCTGCCCCACACAGCAGAAGATTATGTCCATCGCATCGGCCGCACCGGCCGCGCGGGCAAGCAAGGCATGGCCATCTCGCTGTTTGCGCCGGAAGAAACCGAACGCCTGCGTGACATTGAAAAACTGATCAACCGCCCCATCACACGGATTGACAGCAGTAGTCTGACGCAAGATGCTGACACCGCAGATTCATCCAGCGAGCATGGAGAGCATCGTGGGGCAAGACGCCACGGCAAGTCTGACAGCCATGATCGTTCATCACCCCTGGCACGGCCAGAGCATAACCAGCACACAACAAACGCGGCAAATACCGAGCGCCCACCTCGAGCAAGGGAGCGTCTGGAAAAACCACGCGACCATCGCCGGCCATCATCAGCATCCACGCCCGCGTATCCACACTCAGCCAACGCACAAACCGCGCGCTTGCCGAAACTCGATTTCGACCCCACCAAACCTTACGAAAATAAAATCAGCGCGACGACAGGGGCAGCGGTAACGGCAAAACCTTCTGCCACCCGCCAAAAACGTACAGTGGCCGCGCTACTGGGTGGGTTGAGCAAAAAATAATCAACCGTAAATACGCTTAATGCAATAAAAAAGCCCACACTGAAAAACAGCGCGGGCTTTTTTTTATTGCAACAACCTATGCCAGGCAGCGGCGTCACGCAGCGGCTTGCGTCGGGATTTTCTTGCTGTGATGCGTCATGCGGTTTTTTGCATCAACGTACACCAAGTCCGGCTCAAAATTCGCCAATTCGACTTCATTCATCGTTGCATAGCTGGCAATGATTAACAAGTCGCCTGGTGCTGCCTTGCGGGCGGCGGCGCCATTCACCGAGATGGTTCCGGTACCGCGTTCAGCGCGAATGGCATAGGTGGTAAAACGATCGCCATTATTCACGTTGTAAATGTCGATCTGCTGGTATTCCTTGATATCCGCTGCTTCAAGCAGGTTTTCATCAATCGCACAGGAGCCTTCATAGTGCAGCTCGGCTTGTGTCACCGTAACACGGTGAATTTTTGATTTCAGCATCATGCGCTGCATTGTCGTTCCTTTCTCATGCAAAGGGGAGGCAATTACCATTGGGATACATCACATCGCCACATCAACTGCTGGCGCATTCATTTCGCTACTGGCACACCACCGGCATGAGCGCATCGCAGTGGCCTAAACTTCCAGATTGTCGATGAGGCGAGTGCTGCCTAAACGCGCAGCTGCCAACACCACCAGACCGGAATCGTGAGCGGGGGCGAATTGTAAATCAAGTTTTTTACGCAATGCAACATATTCCGGCAACCAGCCATGAACCTGCAATTGGGCCATGGCTTCTTGTTCAAGCTGCTTGTAGTCAAGATTCCCCGCCCGCACGGCAGCGACCAGCCGACTCAGCACCTGAAACAGGCGTGGCGCCTCGGCGCGTTCCGCCGCAGAAAGATAGCCGTTGCGCGAAGACAACGCCAGGCCATCTTCGGCGCGCACCGTCTCGCCACCAATGATTTGTATGGGCAAATTAAAGTCGGCCACCATGTTGCGGATGACCATCAACTGCTGGTAATCCTTCTTGCCGAACAAGGCGACATGCGGCTGGGTGATATTCAGCAACTTCAACACCACGGTAGCCATGCCGCGAAAATGGCCGGGACGGAATTCTCCATCCAGAATGTTCGACTGCACCGCTGGCGGCTCAACATGATAGGTCTGCGGCTGCGGGTACATCTCGGCCTCGGTGGGCGCAAAGAGATGATCAACGCCAGCGGCTTCCAGTTGCGCGCAATCCGCCGCAAAGGTGCGTGGATATTTTTCAAAATCTTCACCCGGACGGAATTGCAGGCGATTCACGAAAATGGTGGCGATCACCCTATCCGCATGTTCACGCGCCTGGCGCATCAACGAAATATGTCCCGCATGCAGGTTGCCCATCGTGGGCACAACCGCGATACGCTGCACACCCATTGCCTTACGCGCTGCGCGCACCTCTGCAATCGTTGCGTGCACCTGCATTAGTAACAATGCTCCGGTGCAGGGAAGCTACCGTCTTTAACAGCAGCGACATACGCAGTGACGGCCCCGTCAATGCTCTGTGCATCGCGCATGAAGTCTTTCACGAAGCGACCTTTCTTTCCGGGATACACCCCCAGCATGTCATACAGCACCAGCACCTGGCCGTCGCAATCCTTGCCGGCGCCAATGCCTATCGTGGCGCAGACTTTGAGCATGCGTGTAATTTCACCGGCCAGATCAGCTGGCACCATTTCCATCACCATCATGCTCGCCCCTGCCTGTTCCAGCGCCATGGCGTCCGCCTTCATACGCGCAGCACCGGCGTCGCCCCGTCCCTGTACACGATAACCGCCCAGCGCATGCACCGATTGCGGCGTGAGGCCGATATGCGCGCACACCGGCACGCCGCGTTCAACCAGAAAATGCACCGTCTCGGCCATCACTTCACCGCCTTCCAGCTTGACCATTTCAGCACCGGCGGCAAGCAGGCGCACCGCATTGCGCATGGCCTGCTCTTTCGATTCGTGATAGCTGCCAAACGGCATGTCGGTCACGCACATCGCGCGCTGCGCCATGTGGCCAACACACTCGGTGTGATACACCATCTGCTCCATGGTCACCGGCAGCGTGGACGTTTTGCCTTGCAGCACATTGCCCAGCGAATCGCCGACCAGGATCACATCCACGCCGCAGCGGTCTTCCAGCGCAGCGAAGCTGGCATCGTAGCCGGTGAGCATGGCAATTTTTTCGCCCTCGTTCTTCATGCGCAGCAGTTCGGGCAAGGTGATGGGTTTGTTCGAGGCGAGATAAGTCATGGCGATCTAAAAATAAAATAAACGGCACCTAGGATACACAAAGCCGCCCACAGATAATCCAGCTTGAGCGGCTGACGCATGTAGAAAACTGCAAAGGGAACGAACACTGCAAGGGTAATCACTTCCTGCAAAATCTTCAATTGCCCCAAGGACAATGCCTGATAGCCGATACGGTTGGCCGGCACTTGCAGCAGATACTCGAACAGCGCAATGCCCCATGAAACCAGCGCAGCGATCCACCAGGGCCGACCACTCAGGTTTTTCAGGTGCGCATACCAGGCGAAAGTCATGAAGACATTCGACGCGGTGAGCAGCAAGGTGGTTTGCCAGATGATGGGAATCTGCGGCATGATTCAAGCGACCATTTTTATGGTTGCAGCCGTTCTATCCGTTGGTCGACGCATTGCGCCAGCAGCGCATCGACTGCACCCAACCCGGGGATATGCAGTTCTGGCGCAATCTCAGCCAACGGTGCCAGCACAAACGCCCGCTCGTGCAAACGCGGATGAGGCAAGGTGAGTTGCGCATCAGTGCTCGCTAAATCGCCATACAGCAGCAGATCGAGATCCAGCGTGCGCGGCGCATTGGACACACTGCGCTGACGGCCAAAACGTGCTTCGATGGCGAACAGCTGGGCAAGAAAACTCGGCGCTGACAATACGGTAGTCATCTCCACCACCGCGTTAATGAAGTCGGGCTGATCCGTTAAACCCGGCGTCAAACCCACGGGCGCGGTGCGATACAGTGACGACGCTGCCACCAGTTCCATCTGCGGCAATTCACACAACGCGGCCAGCGCCGCCTTCACGGTGGTTACCGGATCGCCAAGGTTAGCGCCCAGCGCGACAAAACAACGCACGCCCTTCATTGAAGCCTCGGTTAATCCTCGTCGCTTACCGTGGATTCTGTTGCGCTCAACGCATCGCCTACATGAGCCAAGCCGTCTGCTGGTTTTTTGACACGACGGCGACGCCGTTTTTTTGGCCCGCTATCGGGCAAGAGCATGGCTTCACGCCCCGCGAGATCGGCCATTTGAAAATCGTGCCACCAAGCAGCGAGCTCCTGATCAATCTCGCCACTTTCGGCACGCAAAGCCAGAAAATCATACGCTGCACGAAAGCGTGGCTGCTCCAGCAAGCGATGCGGCGATTTGCCCGCACGCTTCTCGAAACGCGGCTGCAATGCCCATATTTCCTTGATGTCGCCCGCGATGCGGCGCGTGATAGCGAGCTTCTCGCCCTGTTGGTCAAGCACTTCATCCATTGCTTCGTACAGCGCTGGCGTAGGCAGTTCGCGGCGAGCCTTGCGTATCTCCCAGTTGGCCAGCACTTCGTGCCACAGCAACGTGGCAAACAGATAGCCTGACGAGAGCGACTTGCCCGCCTTGACGCGCGCATCGGTGCTGGTTAAAGCCAAAAGCACAAACTTTTCGCCCAGCGGCTGTTCAAGAATCACATCCAAGAGTGGCAACAAACCATGATGCAAACCGTCGTCACGCAAGCGCTTGACACATTCCACAGCATGGCCGGAAAAGAGCAGCTTCAACATCTCGTCGAACACCCGCGCCACCGGCACGTTTTCCATCAAATCAGCCATCTCGCGGATCGGCGCGCGCACCGCCGGGTCAAGCGTCAACCCCAGCTTGGCGGAAAGCCGCACCGCGCGCAGCATGCGCACCGGGTCCTCACGATAACGTACCGTCGGCTCGCCGATCATGCGCAGTGTTTTCTGCTTTAAATCGGCTACGCCGTGGTGGTAATCGTGCACGATTTGCGTCGTGGGATCGTAATACAGCGCATTCACCGTAAAGTCGCGTCGCGCGGCGTCTTCTGCCATAGAACCAAATACGTTATCACGCAGCACGCGACCATGTTCGTCCTTGACGGTATCTGCATCGTGCGCCGCGCGAAAAGTAGAAACTTCCAGCGTTTCGCTACCCTGCATCACATGCACAATCTGAAACCGGCGGCCAATAATGCGCGAGCGACGAAACAGACTCCGCACTTGCTCCGGCGTGGCACTGGTGGCGATGTCGTAATCTTTCGGCACAATGCCTGCGATCAAATCGCGCACCGCACCACCCACCACATAGGCGGTATAACCCGCCTTTTGCAGTGCCTCGCACGTGCGTCGCGCGCCGGGCGAGACGCTATCACGGTGAATACCATGGCGAGCCAAAGGAATCAGCCCGGGCTTACCCTGCGTACCCAAGGGCAACGGGCCGCCGCGACGAAAAACGCGGTGAAACAGCTTACGAATCATGAATAAAAGAAGGCAGTGCAGAACTCTCTGCGAGAAGCCGCAATGATAGCGGAAAACTCGGCGCAGCCGACTTTTAGCGCAGGTTAACATTGGCTTCCGCTAGAATTGACGTTTTTCGCCATCTGCGTGCCCCATGGAACTTGCCAAGAGCTTTGAACCTGCTGAAATTGAAAAACGCTGGTACCCGATCTGGGAATCTCGTCGCTACTTTGCTGCGGGCTTGGACACAACCAAAACCGACAATTTCTGCATCCTGCTGCCACCCCCCAATGTGACGGGCACGCTGCACATGGGCCATGGCTTTAACCAGGCCATCATGGATGCGCTGACCCGCTACCACCGCATGCGCGGCGACAACACCTTGTGGCAGCCGGGCACCGATCACGCGGGCATCGCCACACAAATTGTGGTCGAGCGCCAGCTCGATGCACAGGGCGTCTCGCGCCATGATCTGGGCCGCGAAAAATTCATCGAAAAAGTCTGGGCGTGGAAGGAATTTTCGGGCAACACCATCACCCGGCAAATGCGTCGCCTGGGCACCAGCCCGGACTGGTCGCGCGAGCGCTTCACGATGGACGCCGGGCTGTCAAAATCTGTCACCGAAACCTTTGTGCGGCTGTACAACGAAGGCCTGATCTACCGTGGCAAACGGCTGGTGAATTGGGATCCGGTGCTGGGTACGGCGGTCTCTGACCTGGAAGTGGTGAACACCGAAGAAGATGGCTCGATGTGGCATATCCGCTATCCGTTGGCTGAGGGTGACAACAATGGCAGCGGGCATTTGACGGTTGCCACGACGCGGCCGGAGACCATGCTCGGCGACGTCGCAGTGATGG
>JAUSMB010000077.1 GCA_030645365.1 Rugosibacter sp. | reverse complement strand
CTGGAGCGTGCGGGTCTCATTATGCGATGCTGAGGCTGAAAGATGTTTCAGATGCCGATTTTTCACATAGCCTGCGCTGTGGCAGTTTTCGGCTTCATATCGGTGCTTTTTCGTTACGTATTGATAGCAATGTTGATGCGCTTCGCATGGGGCTGCGGCAAGTGTACCCACACTATCCGGTATCGATTTCTGGGGGTTACTACGACTTTGACCTAGCCATTCACCCTGCGTCGGTATTGCGACAGTGGTTGCGGCGGAATGTCGTATTTTCTCTGTCTGGTCAAGCACCTTTTTTGCCTATGGTGGTTGATCATGCACACGCGTTATTCGAGTGGGGATTGAACTGGACGATTGGCAGTTCGGTCCATCAATACCTTATTCTTCATTCTGCGGTCGTTGAGAGCCGAGGCAAAGGCATCATGCTGTCGGCCGCTTCAGGCAGTGGCAAGAGCACGTTGACCGCTGAATTAGCCATGCGTGGCTGGCGACTTTTTTCGGATGAGCTGGCCTTGATTGATGGGGCGGCGCCACGATTACAGTTGGTTCCCTTTCCTCGCCCTGTCAGTTTGAAGAACCAGTCAATCGATCTGATACGCAGGCGGCATCCCGAGGCACAGTTTGGCCCGTTGGCGCACGCTACCCAAAAGGGGACAATTGCCCATCTGCGAGCAACTGATGAGTCTATTGATCGTGCTGCTGAAACGGCACCGCCATCGTTGATTATTTTCCCAAAATGGACAGCTGGTGCGCCACTGCGCGTGCAGCCCGTGGGTGCAGGGCAAGCGGCCATGCGCCTGATTGATCAATCGTTCAACTACCCTGTGCTGGGGCCGTCGGGGTTTTCACTGCTGGCTGATCTGGCACAGTCCGCCCCGGCCTGGGAACTCGAATACTCGTCGCTGGACGATGCAGTCGATGCGCTGGATGACTTGCTGGCCGACGATGATGCCTAGCCCGTCACCTTTACTCAATTTTCTGGCTGACCACTCAAGCGCCGCCCATCTAGATATGGGGGGCTGGAGTTTGCTGCTGGCCGAGGCGCGAGCGTGTGGCGTGATGTCACGCGTGGCGAGTGTTTTGGCAGCGGATGCTACGAAATCGTCGGTACAGATACCATCGCAGGTGATGCCTCACATGGTGGCTGCCATGCGGCAGAGTGATAGTTTGGCGCACGATGTGCAGCGCGAGTTAACCTTTTTGAGTGATGCACTGGCGGATCTGGGCACGCCGACATTGTTGCTTAAAGGTGCGGCGTATTGCGCGGCTGGCTTGCCCGCAGCGTGCGGGCGGATATTCTCCGATATTGATCTTCTGGTCGCGCGGCCATTTCTTCCACAGGCTGAAGCGGCCTTGATGCTGGGTGGCTGGGCAGTGAGCCGGCATGATAAATATGACCAGCGTTATTATCGCGAGTGGTCACATGAAATACCCCCGATGACGCATTTGCAGCGGGGAACAACGATTGATTTGCATCACTCGCTGGCCATGCCGACTTGCCGTATTCACATTGATTCTGAACAGATGATCGCAGCAGCTGTTCCATTGCCAGGACAGGGAAACTGGTTTCGTCTGAGGGACGAAGATATGGTTTTGCATGCGGCAAGCCATCTGCTGCTGAATTCGGAATTTGATCGTGGGTTACGGGACTTGTGGGATATTGACCTGCTGATGCGGCATTTTGAAACCACGACGCCGAACTTTGCCCACCAGGTGCTGGCGCGTGCCGAGGCAGTTGGTTTGGGTCAGATTGTCCGTTGTGCTTTTTCGTTGTGTCATCGTATTTTTCACACGCCTTTGCCGCCAGAGGCACTGGCCAACCGCAGCCTGGTGTTATGGCTTTTGAACAGTGCAGCCACTACTCGCCATCCACAGACGCGGCCGCTTGCCCAAGGGGTAGCCGATCAACTGCTGTTTGTGCGTGAGATGGCCTTGCGCTTGCCAGTGCACTTGCTGTTGCGGCATCTGTGGCATAAGGCTACGGTGGGCCTTAACCGAAAAGAGAATGTGCCGGTTTAGTGTACTGGGCCCAATGATCTGTGATCGTGATTTTTTATCGGTTGGGTGATTCGCGGGAGATCAAGTCAAGCAAAAAGCTGGCTGGAATGGCGTAGCTGATGCCAGAAGGTTTTTCAAGCGCGGATTCTTTTGTTCCCTTGACGAAAACCATGTTGAGTATGCCAATGACTTCACCGCTGTCGGCATCAAAAAGCGGGCCACCACTATTGCCGGGGTAGGCGGTGGCATCCAGCTGGTAGATAGAAAACGAGCCACTGCGCAAACGGCGAATAGGTTTTTCTTTAAGCTGGGCAGAGTTGGCCGCAGGTAGCGCGATCGGCGTAACCGAGGAAATGATGCCACGGTGAGTTACAGGGGAAAACCCCAGCGAGCCACCGATTGGAAAGCCGGTAAAGGCGACGGATTGACCCTCACGTATTTCAGCAGCAGATTTTATTTTGAGTGCGGGTAACGGGGGGCCGGTAATTTTGAGCAACGCCAGATCATGTTCTTTATCGGCGATCTGTAGTACGGCATTTCGTCGTTGCAGTGCATCGCCCTGACGTACCAGTATTGCAAAGACTTCTTGTTGGGTCGTATCAAGATTCACCGCAATGACATGGGCATTGGTGGCAATCATAGAACCATCGCCCACTGCAAAGCCGGTGCCTCGCATCAGAAACTGAGGGCTGCGTAATTGGCTGAAAGTGCCCACAACGACAATGGAAGGTTTGATGGTGGCTATGATTTCCGGCAGATCTGCTCGTGCCCATGGGGCTGCAAGCAGTAAAACTGCGCCAAAGAGGAAACGCATCACTAAAACAGCAGCGTGATTTCGTTGCAAACGCCAAGTCATGGCTTGGATCGTGCCATGTGACGGGCAATTTGAGGAAGGTTGGGCGAGGGGTTCGTAATCGCTGGATCAAAGGGATGTTCGTGTTGTGGAAACACAGCAAGAATACGTTTTACATAATTACGGGTTTCGGCATAGGGTGGAATGCCAAGGTGGCGGTTAACGGCACCTTCACCTGCGTTGTATGCTGCCGCGACAAGGGCGACATTGCCCTTGAAATAAGCTAGGAGCCAGCGC
Source organism: Rugosibacter sp. (assembly GCA_030645365.1). GTDB lineage: Bacteria > Pseudomonadota > Gammaproteobacteria > Burkholderiales > Rhodocyclaceae > Rugosibacter. The sequence continues at coordinate 9,980 of JAUSMB010000077.1, read as the reverse complement.
AAATACGCCAGGCCTCCGCGCACATTTTGTTCCGGATCAAAAGGTTTTTTGACGTTGAACCGGGCGGAGGTATCCGGGATCAGCTGCATGAGCCCTTGTGCATTTTTGGGCGACAGGGCTTGCGGATTCAGATGCGATTCAGTATGCGCGACGGCAAAGGCCAGGCGCGGCATGACACCGTATTCCGGAGCTAGGCGACTAATAAGCTGAGCTAAATGGCGTTGTTTCTCGCTGGTAAACGCCCACTCGATTTCATGAGCCAGCCCCTCACTGAGCGCATTTTTTTCGGTGAGGCATACGGGTTTTTCAGTGACGGGTTGCCCAACGATGGGCAACATTTTTCGCGATGGTTCGTGTCCTTGATCTGCAGCTAACTTGAAAAAGTAGGCCGCCAAGCCATCATTGCGTGGCACGCCACGACCATTCATGTGCATCCAGCCCAGGCTGTAAAGTGCTTCCGCATCACCCGCCTTGGCACCTCGGCAGTAAAGGGCCGCAGCTTTTTTTAAGTCTTTTGGCACGCCTTCGCCGTGCTCAAAGGCAAGTGCTTCTTCGCGCAAAGCCCGCCATGTTTCGGTCGCCGTTTCTTGCGCGGCAAAAGTCGGCGCTGGTGAGACGGTGAAGAGCAGAAAAATTGCGGCCTGGGAGGCGATTAAACGCGCAACATGATAATTGGCGAGGGGTTTTCCGCTTTTCATTGTTGTGCTTTTTTTACACGTGGTTACAAGCCCTTGCTCAGTTCGGCAACTTCGGCATGGGCCGAAAATTTCTCGCCGAGCTTGGTCAGGGTTTCTAATACCGGCTTGGCTTCTGCCTTCTTTCCTGCCTTGATGAGCGCTTTAGCATAGCTCAGGCGAAAGTCAGGATTTTGCGGGGCAAGCGATACCACTTTTGCAAGAAGCTCGGCTCCAGCGGCGGGCTTGCCTTGGGCAACATACAGCGTGCCCAGGGTTTCCATGATCGCGGGTTGGTTGGGTGCCAGCTTGTTGGCTTCTTCGGCATAGGCAAGCGCTTTGGGATCGTTCAATTGACCGAGCGACCAGGCCAGATTGTTGAGGATAGCCGGATTTTTCGGTTCGACGGCGAGTACGGCGCGGTAATGACTAATCGCGGTTGCATAGTCTTTGCGCTTGTTGGCGATCTCAGCAACGAACGTGCGGAAACCTTGATCACTGGGGTGTGCCTTGAGCCAGGTGTCGACGCTGTTGCCAGCTTCGGCTGTCTGACCACTTTGCAAAAGGGCAAAATACAGGCGTCCTGCCAGATCAGTAGTTGGCGCTGCTTTCAGGCCGACACGGTAGGCTGTAATGGCATCTTTCCATGCTTTTTGAGCCAGATGGATATCGCCTTCCAATAGGTAACCGGCAACCTCTTTGGGTTGTGTTTTCTGGATGGTTCGTGCTGTGGTGAGTGCATCACTAAAGCGCGCATCCGTCACATCCAGCATGATCTGGGCGCGTTGCAAGGGGAGGGCATCTGGTTGCTTAGCGAGCCCTTTAGCAAGGGTGTCGCGAGCTGCCTGTCTATTTTTGGCAGCCAGGTGAATTTCGGCGATGCGTAGATAAGGCTGCGGGTTGTTGGGTACCAGGTTGGTCAGTTTGTTATAGGTCGAGAGTGCTTGATTGGTATCTCCCGAAAGCTGATATACCTGTCCGGCAACCAAGAGTATTTCAGGGTTTTCGGGGAAAGTCGCTAGCGCTTCTTCCGTTGCGGCGCGCGCTTTATCCTTATCTTTGGCATTGAGATAGAAGCTCATCAGCGCAAAGCGCGACGTCGGGTTACTGATGTCCGCTGCAACAGCTTTTTTAAGCAGGCTGGCGACATCATCCAGACTTGCTCCTGTACGTGCTTTAAGCTGTGCTAACGAAAGCATGGCAGGAACATTTTTCGGGTCTTTGGCTATGACAGCTTCATAACGCTGACGCGCCTGATCGATTTTGTTTTCTGCCAAGTCAATCGCGACAAGATTAGTGGCTGCCGACAAATAGGTGGGATCCGCAGCAAGCGCTTTTTCAAAGCTCTTTTTTGCAGCAGGGGTGTCTTTTTTGGCAACCAGCACCTGGCCACGCAGGTCATGGATGAGCGGTGAATTAGGCTGTTTTTTCTCTAAGTTGGCAATGGCCTGGAGTGCCTTGTCAAACTCTTTCTGGCGCATGGCTGAGGCAATGATCGCCATATCCGCTGTAACGCCAGAATCACTGGCGGCAATCTGTTCCAGATCAGCGAAGGCTTGCTCGGTATGCCCCAGGCGCATTTGGGATAGCGCCAGTGCAGTCTTGGCTTTACTATCTTTAGGGTCATGCTTTGCCGCTTGGCTGAAAAACTCTGCAGCACGCTCGGTATCCCCATTCTGCATATACACTTCGCCAGCCAAAGTCAGCCATGCAGGGGGAACGGTCGCGCCTTGCAATACAGGCTGTAATGTGGACAAAGCTTTAGTCGGTTGTTTGCTGCGCAAGTAGGATCTCACTAGCAGGCGACGGCTGTAATCAAGCCCTGGCGCTTTTTGTAGGGCTTTGCTGAGAAAATTCTGTGCCTGAATGTCGGATTGTTTTTGGTAAGCAATCGCACCGGCAAGTTGCAACCCCTGTGGGTTATCCGGTTGCATTTTCAGCAGGTTTTCCACGGCACTGCCAGCTGTCGCAATATCTTTTTTGCTAAAAGCAATCAATGCTGTTAGATAGACTGTTATGGGTTGTTTCGCGGCGACTTTTTGCATTTCTGCTAGCTGCTTGGCTGCCAGGTCAAGTTTTTTATCCTGTATTTGAAGCATGATGATATTGACGTGCACAGAGGTCGTACTGGGTTTTATTTCAAGCACTTTCTGGTACGCAGCTAATGCCTCTGGCAGTTTTTGCTCGGCACGCTGAAGGTCACCCTTGAAATGCCAGGCATCTGCTTCGCGGGGATTTTTGATCAAAACCTCATCCACTATTTTGTTAGCTTCGGCTAGATTTCCTTTTATTGCTTCAAGTCGTGCTAACCCAAGCTGAGCGGGGGCATAGTGCGGTTTTGCAGCCAATGCTTCATTAAAAGTCGTTTTTGCCGATTCTATATTGGCGAGCATGATGTGGCTTTGCGCTACGACAGTTTTTAACTCGGCAAGCTCTTCGGCGTTGGCCGTAGGCGTACTAGCGAGTTCATCAATGACTTTTTTTGCCTTGCCTTGCGCCATCAAGGCGCGGGCTAGTGGCGGCGTGACTTGTCCTGCGGATATTTTGAGATCAATCGCTTTGCGGAGTTCGAGCTCAGCAGCAACGGGATCTCCGCTCTCAAGTAGGGCGCGTCCAAGCAAAAGCCGTGCTTCAGGAGAATTCGAATCTTTGTTTAAGACATTCTTGATTTGGATGATGGCCGCTGCCGGATCGTCTTTCTCCAGATATTCTTTAGCGGATGCCATCATTTTTTCTGGCGAACTACTATTACATCCCATCATGATAAGCGTTGCGGCGATGATTGCCATCCGGGCGAAGCAGGAGTGATTTTGGTTTCGCATGTCAGGAGCCAGTTTTTGATTTATGAATGGAAAAAATACTTATCTCTTATTGATGCAGCTTGGCGGTTGATATCTGTGTGATCTGTGCCGATAGCGATTATCGGACGATTACGTCTTTAAGCCGAATTTATGCATTAGATCATACAGAGTCGGGCGACTGATGCCAAGTAGATCGGCCGCCCGTGCAAGATTGCCATTACTTCGGCTGACAGCCGCGATAATGGCTTGTCGCTCGGCGGTGTCGCGTATTGTGCGCAGATCAAGTGGCATGGTGTCTTCTGCAGATACCTCGCCAAGCCCTACATCCTCGGCTGATAGGCTGTTGCCTTCTGCCATGATGGTTGCGCGTTTGAGACAGTTTTCAAGTTCACGCACATTACCAGGCCAGGAGTAGGTAGATATTGCGCGTACTGCTTCTTCGCTTAAAGCAAGCGAGCCGCGATTCTGCTCAACGGCAAACCGACGGACGAGTGCATGCGCAAGTAATGCAGCGTCGCCGATGCGACTCCTGAGCGGAGGGATCATGATGACGATTTCAGCTAACCGATAGTAAAGATCTTCCCTGAAGCGATTTTCGCTGATCAATGTTTTTAAATTTTGATGCGTGGCGCAAACGACTCGCACATCAATGGGAATTTCTTGTCGTCCCCCAACCCGCTCGATGACGCGCTCTTGCAAAAAGCGCAGGAGTTTGGATTGCAAGGGAAAAGGCAAGTCACCAATTTCATCCAGCATCAGCGTGCCTTTGTGTGCTAATTCGATTTTCCCCGGGGTGGTTTTTGCCGCGCCAGAGAAAGCGCCTTTTTCATAGCCGAACAACTCGCTTTCCAGCAGGTTTTCTGGGATCGCTGCACAATTGATTGCAACAAATCGGGCGTCACTCCGGGGGGACGCATTGTGTAAGCCACGTGCTAGAACTTCTTTGCCTGTGCCGCTTTCTCCCAGCAGCAAGACCGTGGCGTTGGTGGGCGCCACTTTTTCTATCGTGCGGCAAATGCGCAGCATTTCGGGGTCGCGTGTAATCAGCGTACCTAAAGCATCGGGTTGCCGCATCGCTTGCAGACGGCGATTTTCTTGTTGCAAATCGTAAAACCGGAAAGCCCGCTCAACGGTCAAGTTAAGTGTTTCCGGCTCAAACGGTTTAACGAAAAAATCATAGGCACCCAGCGCAATGGCGCGCAAAGCATTGGCCTGTTCATTTTGTCCTGTGACGACAATAATTTTTGTATCCGGGGTGATAGCCAGGATTTGTTCCAGCAGCTTGAAGCCTTCCGAGACCGAATCCGCATCGGGGGGCAAGCCCAGATCCATGGTGACTACCGCAGGCGTGTAACGGCGAATTTGTGACAGAGCACTTTCGCGGTCGCCCGCGAGTAACACCTCGTACTGATCAAACGACCAGCGTATTTGTTTTTGCAGTGCAGGGTCGTCTTCTACAACAAGTAACTGGCGCAATTTTTCCAATTTTTTTTCAGTACTCATTTCATCTCCGGTTGCTGCAAATCAGACATTGTTTGGATTTCAAGCAAGGGTAACCTGACGCGGAAACAAGTGCCGACGTTTTCTTCACTTTCAACATGAATTTCCCCACCTAATTCTTGTATGTATTGACGGCTCTCGTAGGCGCCTATACCCATGCCGGCCTGTTTGGTTGTTTGAAAAGGTTTGAAGAGGCGTTCGCGAATGAAATCAGCCGACATGCCTTGTCCCGTATCGCCTACTTCAATTTGCGCCATGCCTGCCTCACGCCGAACAGCCATCCAGACTTGCCCGCTGGCGGGAGTCGCATCAAGTGCATTTTGCACCAGATGGCCGATCACTCGCTCAATTCGTTCTTCATGCCCGCGAATAGAGACGGCATCGTGAATTGTGAGGTCAACCGCAGGCAAGGCATCTGCTTTCGATTTTTGCACCCGGCGGGCAATCTCGTCGAGACTCACGCCACTAAAACTGTCGGCAGGTGTTGCACCTTCGCGTAACTGGAGCATCAACTGGCGCATGCGATCGACTGCGTGATTAACTGTTAGCAGCATATCTTTTTGAAATTCAGCATTGCCGGCATGCCGTTCGGCATTGCGCACCATGAGCGATAGCTGTGTCAGGATGTTTTTCAGGTCATGTACAACAAAAGCGGACATGCGATTGAATGAATCGAATTTACGGGATTCGAGCAAAGCTTCAGTGGCCTGCATCTGAGCGAGAAAAGTCGCGGCCTGGCGGCCGGCGGTTTTGAGCAGATCATTCACTTCCCAGTTAAAGTCTATCGGTGTGCGTGACGTGGTCAGGAGAACAAATCCCACCATGCCGGCGGATGTACGCAGAGGAATGATCAGCCAGGCATTGGGCATTTCAAGCAGCCACAAGGGCAGTTTTAAGTCGCCATAACGTCCCGGACGTGAGCGAAATTCTTCCAGGCTTAGCACCCATCCCGTGACATCCAGTGAGCTAATCATTGAGCTGTTGCTGGGTTCGATAACGTCCGATGGCGGAAAATTCCAGCGTGCGGTTTGAACAAACTGGTTTCCCGAGGCGTCTTTAGTCCACAGCGAGCCCGATGGACTTTCAACCATCTCGCCCAGGCCGCGAATCACCTGCTGCCCCAACTGCAGTACGCTGTTCTCCGAACACAGGGCATTGGTAAATTTCAGCCATTCTTCCCGATAGTCGTATCGATAACGAAAGAAATTCTTCCCGATCACCACTTTGATGCGTGAGCGGATTGACCCGGAAAGCCCGAGCAGCATTAACAAAAGCAATCCCGCAAACAAAACGGCCATCTGTAAAGCACCGCCCCAGCTGCCGCCGAGATAGCGCACGTAATAACCCGCCGCAGAGGTAGCCAGAAGGTAGAGCCCGACCAAGGCGAGCGTGGTGGTTTGAAATACCGCTGTTTTGGATAGCGTTACGTTAAGCGGGCGAGAGCGGGTGCGGTAAACCGTCAAAATCACCAACGGAATGATGAACACATAGGCAAAGCCGCGAATGGCAAAAGCGTCTTCGTCTATCTCCTTGAACATGACGGCTGTCGAATAGTAATAGAGGTCGAACAAGAAAATAGCGACCAGCCCGATGGCTAGCGGTTTGATGTTCCAGCGCGAATCTTCTGTTGTATTTCTGTAGAGCTGCTCAACCAGCACAATGCCAAATATGACCAGTGCAAGCCCGGCGTAATGTGCCGCGTGTTCAGCAACGAGAGACAGTGGATCAATGAGCCGGAAGATTTGGCTAAACAGGCTGATAAAAACGAGCGTGCCGCCGACAAAAATCAAGCGGGTTGGACGCCATTGTGGCGGCGGGCTGCGATCAGTCGAAGAAGGCAACAAGAGCAAGGTGAGCAGCATGAACCAGGCGCCGTATCGCAGGGCATCCAATGCTTCATGGAGGGGCGGCAGCGCGGGGGAATTGAGCAGATGAACGCTGGCGCCTGTGGCTGCCCATAGGGCGGAAAGTGCAACAGCCGATATCAGGGCATAGTTAGTGCGGTTTGGCGCTGTGGTACGGCGCAGGCGCACCAGGTGCATCGTCAAGGCAATGTAGCCCAGAGTGGCCAGCCCGTAGCCCCATAAGGCAAGGAGTGATAGCTCGCTATTCATAACCCATTGTACACCGCATGACATGGTCTTAATTCATGCGGAGTGGGTTGCGGTTTAGCAGTTATTAAGTCGCTTCGCCTGTATGAGATACCGCTAAAATTCTGGCAAGCCATGTTTATATAAAGTCGGCGATGGCTAGACGGCGTGCCGGGCACTGCACAGGCTTTGAGATTGGTTGCATCCAGAGAACAACAACCCATTCATTGAAAAAGGTACGATTTTGAACAAATTCCTTAAGTCGGCACGAAAACGGCTGGCCAGGCTTAAATGCCGACTACATGGCGGGAAAAAGATGCTCATCCTATGTGATTCTCACGGCGGAGTGTTTGAATACATTCACGATAATGAGTTGCTCTCGCCGCACTATATCAATTGCGAAGTGGTGGGCGGTGCAACGGCCTATGGGTTGAATAATGATCAATCATCGACTCGATCATTTCTTAAATTTTCGCAAGCCATCAAACGCTACCCGACTTTTGATGTAATAGGCATCATGCTGGGTGAGGTAGATTGCAGTGTGACTTTATGTGCTGTTGCCCAGAAACGGGGTGTCGCTGCAGCTGAGCTGATTCCGCAAGCGATGCGCGGGTATCAGCGGCTGATTGATTATTTGCAGTCCAACGGAAAATCAAGGATTGTTTTATTCGGCAGCATTTTGCCCACGGTCAGTGATGAGCAACAACCGTTTCAATTCGAGCCCTTGCGACGCAACGTGAGTACTGATCAGCGACAAAGAACAGCGCTGGTTTTAGCGTTTAACCAGCAACTCCAGGCGTTAGCTAAAGATGCCGGGCTGGATTATCTCGATATTACGCAAGAAACCCTGGATGAAAAAACCGGCTTGGTGAATCAGGCGTTCGTGATTCGTGACCGAATTGATCATCATCAGTCACAAGCCATGACAGCGCCATTTTGGTGCGCCAAATTGCTTGAAACGTCTGCGCTGAACAGCTGAAAAGTCGGTGTTGATGAGACGGTGGCTTAATTCAGTGTGTCTGATTCAGCAAGGCCGAAATGGATAATGCCGGTATCTTTTGCGGTTTTCGAGAACGTCAGTCGCTGGCGATATTTTTCCGGATTTCGACAGGCAATAGTGACGATATACACGATGTACCAGGGATTATCGTTGCTGCTTTGATAGACCACATGAAACCCCTGTTCTTCCAGCAACCGCTCAATGCACATTGGTGTGGGTCGCCACCAGTCGCCAAACGAGCCTTCGATGTAATGCACTTGCTGCAGGAACGGTGTGACCAGAATAACCGTGTCGTGACTCAGGGCGCAGATATTGGCAACGGCCTTTTTGATATCGAAGACATGCTCCAACACCGTGTGGTTGAAGGCAACCTGGTACTGGCCCGCAAGTTCCGGCGGTAGTTCATCCTCAAGATCAATGAATACCTCGCCATCTGCGCCGGTGATGCCGCTTTCGCCCTTGTAGTTGGATACGCCATAGGATTTCGCCGTAGAAAAATAATCCCGGTAATGACCGCCGGTTTTATCCTCATCTCGCCAACCGCTGACATTGATCACAGCGCCGTCAAACAGGGGTGCAAATTTGCGCAGCTCGGCATTCGACCAGTCGCGCGGCCTGATCTCATTGCGGGCAACGCGCTTCATGGCGTTGGCTGTTTTGCGTTGCAGGGCGAGCAAGCCTGAGCGAAAAAACTTGCCTAGCAGCGGCAGACGCATTAATCCGGTAAGTAATGTTTCCATAATTTGTATTGCTGGTAAAAAAATCACACCAAACGGGTTAACCTGTTCGACCGGATATTGGGGTCAAGCAAGGTGCACCGCTATAATGGCTTCAGGCAGCGAATCTGCCAGCAATCGTGATTGATAAAGGGTGTGGATTCTACTATCAGCGAATGTTTTGTTTTAATGTTCAAATTCTTACTCTGCGTGAAAATAATTGCGCCTTAATCTACGCGAATCCCTGCTTTATCTGGTCACACGGTTGCTCGCTCGCGGTGATCGCCGAGCGCGGACAATGGCGGACTATCAGCCGGAAAACGTGCAGCGCATCCTGCTGGTGTCTTCGACGGCACTGGGCGATACGGTGTTATCCACGGCGGCGATGGTTGCGGTGCGCGAGCATTTTCCGGCAGCGCGTATTACCGCCTTGATTCATCGCGACTATCTGTCACTGTTTCAGCCAGCAGATTTCCTCGATGACCTCATTGCCTACTACGGCGGTTACAGCCACTTTTTTTCGACGCTCCTGGCTCTGCGGCGCACGCGTCCGGATATCGCGCTGATTCTGCATGGCAACGAACCACAAGCCACGCCTTTGGCCTATCTTGCCGGGGCGCGTTTTATTTTCAAGCTGCCCAACACTAGCCGATTTGCGTTTTTGCTGAGCAACCCAGTGCCGCGCCTGACCTGGGCGGACATGGGGCATGGCATGATGCAACGCTTGAAAACTGCCCAGCTTGCAGGTGTGCAGATCGAAGGGGCGCGTATGCGCTTGCCTATTCCGAATCTCACGCGTGAGATGGTGGCGCGTTGGTTAGCAGAGCAGGGTGTGACAGCGACAGACATCGTGATTGGTTTTCAGGCCGGCGCATCAAGCCGTGGGCGCATGTGGCCGGTGGCGCATTTCGTTGCGCTGGCTCGCCAGCTGCTGGCGGTGCATCCTGCGTATCGCTTTGTGATCACCGGTGCGCCGCACGAGCGGTTGCGCTGCGAAGAAATTGCCAAGGGTATTGGTGCTGCGGCTATCATTGCCGCAGGTGCGTTACCGATTGAAATGCTGCCCGCGCTGGTGCAACGCTGCGCCGTGTTGGTAACAGGCGACACCGGCACACTGCATGTGGCCGTTGCCATCGACACGCCCACGGTATCTTTGTTTGCGGTTTCGGGCCCGGATGTTTCGGGCCCGGCTTATGATC
>JAUSMB010000076.1 GCA_030645365.1 Rugosibacter sp. | reverse complement strand
CAACATCCGCGAGACAGATGCCATCGTACACGTCGTGCGCTGTTTTGCCGACGATAACGTGGTGCACGTCGCCGGCAAGGTTGATCCATTATCCGACATTGAAGTGATTGATACCGAGCTGGCGCTGGCCGACATGAGCGTGGTCGACAAGGCGCTCACGCGCAACAAAAAGCTGGCCAATTCGGGTGACAAGGACGCCAAGCTGTTGTGTGCCGTGCTGGAAAAATGCCTCGCGCAACTGGATCAGGCCAAGGCCGTGCGCGCGCTGGATTTGTCGGCGGAAGAGCGGGCAGCGCTGAAACCCTTTTGCCTCATCACCGCCAAGCCGGTGCTGTATGTGGCCAACGTCAAGGAAGGCGGTTTCGACAACAATCCCTATCTGGATGTGGTGCGTGCACATGCCATCAGTGAAAAAGCCGAAGTGGTAGCCATCTGCGCCGCCATCGAAGCCGAAATCGCTGAACTGGAAGATGACGAAAAGCAGATGTTCCTCGCCGACCTTGGCCTCGATGAGCCGGGCCTGAACCGGCTGATCCGCGCCGCCTACAAACTCCTCGGCCTGCAAACTTATTTCACCGCAGGCGTCAAGGAAGTGCGCGCCTGGACCATCCACGCCGGTGACACCGCACCGCAAGCCGCCGGCGTGATCCATACCGACTTTGAAAAAGGCTTCATTCGCGCACAGACCATAGGTTTTGATGATTTCATCACCTACAAGGGCGAAGCCGGCGCTAAAGAAGCAGGCAAGATGCGCGCCGAAGGCAAGGAGTATGTGGTGAAAGATGGGGATGTGATGAACTTCTTGTTCAACGTGTAGCGCCAGATGGACAAGCCGCCGTCTCGTCAGCGCCGACTTTTCGAATATCACCGATGAGGCAAAGATTGAGTCCTTGAAGATAGCAGCATAGGTTTTCATGGCTGACTAAATTTGAAACCTTAGTAGCACGAGATTTCGCAAAGGGAATAAAGGGTTCCAACATAATCTTCGGGGTCAGGGTAAGCATTCTTTTTGTGTTTCCTTGCCGTCCCACCAGCGCGGTCCAGCAACGGACTTTTGAATCCGTCTCTGGACAAGACTTTTGCGGTCTCCTTGGCGCGCAATCCTTCAATCCGTAGTTTTACATCCTGCCGCAGTACCGCAGCGACGACTATCTGGACGGTGGCGACGGCTATTGCTATGCCACTCGATTTTTCAGATGGCGCAATTAGGGGTGTTTTGTAATCACCTGTTTTAACGCATCGTTGATGCGCGTTTGCCAGCCACGGCCTTGCGCCTTGAAATGCTCCA
>JAUSMB010000075.1 GCA_030645365.1 Rugosibacter sp. | reverse complement strand
AAATGAATCGCTATGATAGCGCAGTCAGCTGTGTGGCAACAGCACGGGATGGCGGGTTAGAACTCAAGCGGATCGACATCCACATGCCAACGCAGCGTGCGCGAGTGTTTTAAGGTGTAAAGCGCAGTGTGCCATTGAGCCAGAAAGTGCTGTAACGCGGGACGGTTGTCAGATTCGACCAGCAACTGGGCACGTTCTAATGCCATCAAGCGATGCAAACGCATCGGTACGGGGTCATACAGCGTGATATGGCTATCAGCAAGTGACTCAGCAACGCTGCGGGCTTGGGTTAAAAAGCCGACTGACTCACCCATGGCCGGGCTTTCGGCGCGCAGCATGGCCTGGAATGCGAACGGGGGAAAGCCCGCTGTTTTACGGTCGTCGAGTTGAGACTGTGCAAACCGGCTGTAGTCGTGATCGATCAGCGCCTGATACAGCGGATGGGTTGGGTATTCTGTTTGTATCAGCACCTCACCGGGCAAGTCGGCGCGACCGCTACGGCCCCCTACCTGCATGAGCTGCGCAAAGAGTCGTTCCGGCGCACGAAAATCAGCGGCGAAGAGTGCTGCATCTGCACTAACCGCACCGACTAAAGTGAGCTTGGGAAAGTCATGCCCTTTGGCCAGCATTTGGGTACCAATCAGAATATCCACCTCGCCTGCGTGAATGCTCGCCAAAAGCGCCTGCCATTTTTTAGCGCTATTCGCAGAATCACGGTCAACGCGCAAAACGCGCGCCTGCGGAAAGCGTTTAATCAACGCTGCTTCAAGCCGTTGGGTTCCGCGTCCAAAAGGCTGCAAATCGACATTGCCACAATCCGGACAGGCGTGAGGAATCGCGGTCTCAAATCCACAATGATGACAGCGCAAATGTTTATCTGCCAGATGCACCACCAAATTGGCAGCGCAATGCTGACAACGGGAAATCCATCCGCAGGCGGGGCATGCAAGCACGGGGGCGTAGCCCCGTCGATTCAGAAACACCAGGCTTTGTTCGCCGCGCTCTAGCCGTAGTTCAAGCGCGTCAATGAGCGCAGCACTTAAGCCTTCCTGCAATTTTTCGCGGCGCGTATCGATGGTGCGCACAATAGGCGGGGCTTCAGCAACGGCGCGCAACGGCAAGGTCAGCATGCGATAGCGTCCGGCCAGGGCATGATGAAAGCTCTCCAGTGATGGGGTGGCCGAGCCTAGAACAATCGGGCAGTTTTGTTGATGCGCTCGCCAAATGGCCAGGTCACGCGCCGAATAGCGCACGCCGTCTTGCTGCTTGAATGAGGCGTCGTGCTCCTCATCCACAATAATCAGCCGCAGGCGAGGCAGTGGCGTAAAGATTGCCAGCCGCGTACCGAGCACAATCTGGGCGTCTCCAGCGAGTGCATCGAGAAACCCCCGAGCGCGCGCCGCATCGGCCACGCTGCTATTGGCAACAACCAAATGCGTGTGTGGAAAGCGCGCCCGCACACGGCCTTCAAGTTGTGGTGTAAGTGCAATTTCAGGCACCAGCATCAACGCTTGGCCTCCTTGCGCCAAGGTGGCTTCGATGGCGCGTAAATACACTTCGGTCTTGCCGCTACCGGTAACCCCATGTAATAAAAAAGTTTGAAAGGCTGTTGCGCTAACAATCTGTTCGACAGCCGTTTGTTGGGCAGCTAACAACGAAGGCAAAAGAAGAGTCGGCGCTGATTCAGATTCCTGAGAGGTTGATGTGGCAGCTAGCTTAATCTTTTTCAGGCGAGGTATTTTCCCGCGCCTTAGCATGGGCGGCAATGCAAACGCCATCACTTCGCCCAGCGGTGCTTGGTAATAGCGTGCACAAAACTCACACAGCGTTAGCCAATCGGTTGGCAAAGGCGGCATGTCGCGCAAAATTGCGGTAACGGGCTTTAATTTATCTATTGGTTGTTCACTACTGGCTATCCAGTCGACAATGACGCCAATGCGTAAATTGCGACCAAAAGGCACGCTAACGCGGTAGCCAATATCGCGGGTGCTGGCTTCAGGCGCCAGATAATCAAACAGCCGAGGCAGGGGTAGATCAAGGGCAACACGGACGATGCTCATAATGCATCAATCAGTTGTTTGCGATAGCTCGAAAAAATATTGTCAAAGCGTTGCAACTGGCTGTAGTAATAGAGAAAAGTTCTTACCCACAAAAACTGTGGATAACTTTGTGAGCAAACCCCCTGAAAAACAGTCAAGTCACGGTTCTGTAAGGCTATTGACTTATTTGTGCAAAATTTGATCAAAATAAAATTCTTTTAAAACAATAAGTTAAATAATTTTTTTGAAAAACCTTGTCCAGCCGTGGTTAATATCACCCAATTGCCATTTTTGTGCATAAGTCAACCATGCCGCGCTAAATTTTGATGGTTTATTAGCCCGCTCAGTGGCTTGTCTGGTGGGGTTTTCACGCAGGCTCCCAGTCGATTTGATTGTCTCGCAAGGGGTTACAAATTCAATCGGCTGAAGACCCTTGTTGCGGATAGTTGTGCACCGCATGAATTAAGACATTGACATTTTCAGGCGGGGTAAATTGCGAGATACCGTGACCCAAATTAAACACGTGCCCCGTGCCTTCCCCAAACTGATCCATGACGCGGTGTGCTTCAGCAGCCACTTTCTCGGGTGAGGCAAATAATGCCATAGGATCTAAATTGCCCTGTAAGGCTACGCGACCCCCTACCCGAGCGCGCGCTTCGCCTAAATGGGTGGTCCAATCCAATCCAATGGCGTCACACCCTATATCGGCAATGGCTTCCAGCCATTGGCCGCCACCTTTGGTGAACACGATACACGGCACGCGCTGACCATCATGCGACCGTTTAAGATCAGCCAGAATGCGCTGCATGTAAGCGAGGGAAAATTCGCGATAGGCTGCATGGGATAACACGCCGCCCCACGAATCAAAAATCATGACTGCCTGGGCGCCGGATTCAATTTGCGCATTCAGATAATTAACGACCGCTATGGCGTTAATTTCAAGAATGCGATGGAGTAAATCGGGCCGGTCGTACAACATGGTTTTGATGGTGCGGTAATCAGCCGAGGCACCACCTTCCACCATATAGCAAGCCAGCGTCCAAGGGCTGCCTGAAAAACCAATCAGGGGCACGCTGTTACCCAAGGCGCGACGAATTTCTGCAACCGCATCCATGACATAGCGCAAATGAACATTGGGGTCGGGTGCGGTGAGATCGCGAATTTCCCACTCGCTACGTAGCGGGCGCTCGAACTTTGGCCCTTCGCCGTCAGCAAAATACAACCCCAAACCCATGGCATCTGGTACGGTCAGAATGTCCGAGAACAAAATGGCGGCATCCAGATCAAAGCGTGCCAGTGGCTGCAGCGTGACTTCGCAGGCAAGCTGAGGATTTTTGCATAAATTAAGAAAGCTGCCCGCCCGGCGGCGTGTTTCGTTGTATTCCGGCAGATAGCGCCCCGCTTGGCGCATGAGCCAGACAGGTGTGTGGGGCACAGGTTCGCGCAGCAATGCGCGTAAAAAAGTATCGTTTTTGGGGCGGGTCATGGAAAAATTTTGGCAAGGGAAAAATGGAATTATCGCACCACATGCCAAAGACAACCCAAATACAAGCCAGGGCTATGTCAATAACAAGAGAAACACGTGACGTTGAACTTAGCGCAAGCCCAAGTCTTTTAATTTGCGATAAAGATGTGTGCGCTCAAGGCCGGTTTTTTCTGCAAGACGTACCATGTTGCCATCAACTTCTGCGAGATGATGCAAGAAGTAAATGCGCTCGAAAGCTTCGCGTGCTTCGCGCAAGGGCTGCTGGATAATTTCCGGATTGAGTTGTTGGTTTACTTGGTCAGGCTCACCCGCAGGGGTGAGTAGCTGACGCACTTCTTCGGCGGAAATCTCTTCATCCAGCGCTGCCACGGCGAGTGATTTCACGGCCGCACGAAGTGCTGGATAACCCTCGACCCAGGCACGATGGCGCAAGGCATTTAAAGCGCCGGTGGTAAAGCGCCGCAAGGGTACGGCTTCTTCTTCAGTCAAAAAGCTCAACAAGTGCGTGGCAATATCCGGCACTTCCTCTTTGAGTTCTGTCAGGGCAGGCACTCCCAGCACTGACTCGAACAGTGTTTTGACGATTTCCTCTTCCCATCCTTGCGCGATCAGGCTGGTTGGGTCGTGTATGGTGCCAACCACTAGGCGCAACTGATATTTGGTTAATCGTTCGATAGCAAAACACAGATTTTTTTGCTGCAACCGGTTAAGCCGTGACAGTTCTTCACACCACAACAAGCCCTCTTTGAGCGATTCCAGCTTTTCCACTTCGAGTGGCTCGGCTTCATTCGCCAGATCCAGCACGGGTTTGTTCGTCGTTTGCGCGGTGAGTGCAACAAGTTCGACGATGCCACCTGGGGCCGAGCGCAGCAGGAGCAAAGGGTTGCTGGCAAGCAATTGCTCGAAGCGCTGTTTTAAATCACGCAACACGCCTGGGCGGGTAAAGGCGGCGAGCGATAACCCGCTGCGCTGCTTGCGGGTACCTCGCTCAAGCGCTTTTTTGACGGTCTGCAACAGTTTTTGCATGCCGATGGGTTTTTCCAGAAAATCCAGCGCGCCAATGCGCGTGGCTTCGACCGCCGTATCAATGGTGGCATGGCCGGACATCATCACGACGGGCACATTGAGCTGGCCATGTGCTGCCCATTCCTTGAGCAGGCTGATGCCGTCAACTTCGGGCATCCAGATATCAAGCAGAATCAAATCGGGTTGTGCCTCGGCGCGTACGACTTTAGCGCTGACGGCATTTTCTGCGAGTACAACGTCATGGCCTTCATCACGCAAAATTTCCGAGAGCAGCTCGCGAATGCCCACTTCATCATCGACTATAAGTATTTTTGACATATTTATTCCGAGGTTGTTTTCTTGCCACTGGCGACGAGCAGCCACAAGCTGACTTCGCCGCCATCGTGGTTAGCCAGGCGAATTTCTCCGCCATGGTCATCAATGATTTTTTTCACAATGGCCAAACCCAAACCGGTGCCCTTGGTTTTGGTGGTGACATACGGTTCAAATGCGCGTGCCAGCATTTGGGGTGAAAAGCCTGCGCCGTTATCGTGCAAGGTGAGGCGCAGGCGATGTTTGTCTTGCTCGATGCGAATATCGATGCGCGGTTGCGCGACGTTTGCCAGTGCATCTTGCGCATTGGCGAACAGATTATGCAGCACCTGACGCATTTGATTGATGTCTGCCAGAACATGCGAGAAAGTCGGCGCTGGTGAGACGGTGAATTGGGTCGATGTATTTTCGTACAGCGCCAGTACGTCGATAACCAGCGCGTATAAATCCACTTCGGCGAGCTGCGGGGGAGGCGTGCGTGCGTAATCGCGGAAAGTATTCACCATGCTTTTGAGCGCTTCCACTTGGGTAATGATGGTGTGAGTGGCACGGTCAAGTAATGCGCGGGAAGGCTCATCCAGCATCGTGCTGAGCTTCATTTGCAAGCGTTCGGCTGATAATTGAATGGGCGTGAGCGGATTTTTGATTTCATGCGCCAGGCGCTGTGCAACTTCCGCCCAAGCGGCAGAGCGTTGTGCCGAGATGAGACGAGTGATGTCGTCAAACACCACGACAAACCCACCACCACCCGTCGCCGGCAGCGCGGTGCCGCGGATAAGCAGCGTTTGCGGTGCATGATCGTCATGCGTCAGGTCAAGTTGCTGCTGCCATTCGTCGCCATGCCGGGTAAAGGCCTCAATGATTGTCGTCGCCAGTGTGTGATGACGCGGCCAATCAGAGAGCGGTATTTTTTCAAATGCCGCCAGATCATCATGCAAAATGGTGAGCGCGCCACGGTTCGCTGCACGCAAATGAAAATCCGTGCTGAACGCGAGCACGCCGGCAGATAAATTGCCCAGCACACTTTCCAGGTAGGCTTGTGCCGCTTCGGTTTTTTCGCGCTGAAGATCAGCTTCTGCGCGGGCTTCGCTTAATTGGCGAGTCATGTTGTTGAACGATCGCGTCAAAAGCCCCAGCTCATCAGAGGTTTCGATGATCGTGCGCGGGGTGAAATCGCCCGCTGACACCGCACGTGTGCCTTCCGCGAGTATCAGCAGCGGTTGCGCCAGGCGTTCGGCAAGAAGAAAGGCCAGCGCGACAGCCGCGAACAAGGCCAGCATCAAGGTAAGCGTTAAAGTCAGCGTGTAAATGCGCTTAAGGCCGCTGCGGCCTAATTGCAGCTCTTGATAATTACGGTAACCCGCTTCAGCATTGCTGGCATTTTTAGCAATCGCCGCAGGAACCCGCTGGGTAAATTGCAGAATGCGTGGCTCAAATTCAAGCAGATGTGTCGTGTTGGCAAACACGGGTACGAGCGTGCGGATCGTCAGGCCTTCGGTATCTTCACTCACCAGCGCGAGGCCGCGTCCGCTGCGTGCACTGCGCAACTGGTTGGTGCTGGGCACCTGTGGCAAGAGGTTGTTCAAGTCCCCCACACTGCTGGCGATAGTTTGGCCGGAGAGCGTCAGCAATGTGGCCGTGCCTGCGCCCATTTGTTCACGCAGACGATTAAGTTGGCTTGATGCGGATTCAACGCTCTGTGACATCTGACTATCACCAAGCTCGAGGGCGGCTTTACGGGTTTTTTCCAGTAAATCACCTTGCAAATTATCGAGCACGCTACGACCAAGCTCCAGCCCGCCTTCCAATGCACGATCAACCCGCACATCAAACCAGGAGTCGATGCTGTTGACCGCAAACTGCATGGAGACGGCATACACCAGCGCACCTGGCAGCACGGCCATCAAAGCCAGCATCACCAGCAGGCGGGATTTGAGCCGTGCGCCAAAAACACCTGCTTTAAAATCACGCCGCAAGTAAATAAGTTGGACCGAGATCATCACCAGCATGCCCAGCGCAGCGAGCCCATTCAACGCCAATAGCCAAGGGTAATACTGCGCAAAGAAGGCGGTGTTGCCCGAGGTAAATGCGAGTAGAAAAAGCAGCACCGCAGCTAAGGCGGCGGCCAGAATGAGCGCCAGCTTCATGGCACGGCCCCAGTTCCCGCCCCGGCGGTAGGTGCAATAAATTGCCACTCGATGGTTTTGGCGTTGATACGCCAATCGCTGTCGGTGATGGCATCGATCTGAAATGGCTTGGGCAATTGGCTGTGGTCCAGCGACAAGCGCACGCGGGCAATATATGTTTCGCCCGGGATGATGGTTTGTCGGGTGACGAGGGGCAACGCATGGAAGCGCGACAAAACACGTAAGGCTTCGTTCAGCGTGTTAAAACTTTGATACAAACTGCTACTGCCTGCCTGGGCACCTTGCGCCACTCGGGATACGCGATATTGACGTGTAAGCCCGTGATAACTCAGGCGATAGGTCAAATTGAGCGTGGCGATGTGCTCGTTGCTCCAATATTTTCGTGGCCGTTCAAGTACGGCTTCAAAATCAAAATACAGCGGGATGCCATGAGTCACCACGTCGTCCAGACGGCGTCCGAGATCAATGGTGAATTCAGCATTGAGCGCGTAATTTTCTTCGTTCAGCGCAATGCTTGCACGCTGTGCTTCAATGCTGCCGGCGAATGCTACCGAGGCACAACTCGTTAACAGCATGAGCAAAAAAATCAGCGAAAGCTGACGCATGAAAGCCACACGCGGGCTTAACCAAGTGACTAGCAAGGCCCGCTGCGCTGCGCTTTATTTGAGCGAGCGTTAATTTTTTTGTAGCAGTGCGTAAAAAAAGCCGTCATAGTCGGCATGGGGCCGGATTGTAGATAGGACACATCACAGGGTATCAGATGCTGGGCATCGGCATGACGGCCGACAAACGCAGCCACCTGACCCGCGGTTTCAACTGCACGGGACACAAGTGTGGCAGGCGGCATTTTGCCACCGCCTGCGTATGTGCGCCAGATAACGTACAAATACTCCGCGCCGTATTACCATCGCCGACTTTTACAATGCACAATTCCCCCTGCTGGCTGATAGCCTATACTTGTTTCAAGCATCCGGCATCATCGATACTGCGTCCTGAGCCGGGATTTGCGGGCTAGGGTAGGGTTCTCGCTACCCTACAGTTGCCAGCTAACGAGAACGGAAAAGATGAAGAATCGGAATATGAATTCCACAGGAAAAAGTCCATTCTCGCATGCGCCTCTGGCTGCTTTATGCGCCCTGGCCAGCGTACTGGCGCTTTCCGCCTGTTCCCTCGCGCCCGGTTTTGAACAGCCAGCCCTGCCGGTGGCAGCAGCCTATCCCACCGCCAAACTGCAGTCTGCGAATGTGGCAGAAGAAGACCGCATGACTGCAGCTTCAGCTACGGCCTGGCATGACTATTTCGTCGCCCCGCATTTGCGGGCGTTAATCCAGCAGGCGCTCGCCAACAACCGCGACCTGCGCACGGCGATGCTGCGTGTCGAAGAAGCGCGCGCCATTTATGGCATCCAGCGCGCCGACCAGTTGCCGACCATTGCGGCTACAGTCAATGGCAGCCGGGCACGGGTGCCGGGCGACGTCAACATGAGCGGACAATCCATTGTCAGCAGCCAGTATCAGGTGGGCGCGGGACTGGCCACCTGGGAGCTGGACTTCTGGGGCCGCGTGCGCAACCTGAAAGATGCCGCGCTGGAAAACTATCTGGCCACCGATGAGGCGCGCCGCGCCATCACGCTCAGCCTGATTGCCCAGGTGGCGGACAGTTATCTGGCGCTGCGCGAACTGGACGAGCGCATCGCGCTGGCACGGCAGACTATCACCAGCCGCGAGGAATCCTTGCGCATTTTCAAGCGACGCTTTGAAGTCGGTGCGATCGCAAAAATGGACTTGGTGCAAGTAGAAGTTCTGCTGCAACAGGCGCAAACCCTGGCCGCGCAACTCGAACAGGGGCGAGACGTCCAGGCGCATGCGCTGACTTTGCTGGTCGGCTCGCCGCTACCGCCCCTGCCGGAAAATACCGGCCTCAGCGACGATGCCGTGGCGCGTGAACTGCGCGTCGGCCTGCCCTCCGACCTGCTGTTGCAACGCCCCGATATCGTCGCGGCCGAGCACCAACTGCGTGCCGCCCAGGCCAACATCGGCGCGGCGCGCGCGGCCTTTTTCCCGCGCATTACCCTGACCGGTTCGGCAGGCACCGCCAGCGCCGGGCTTGATGGCCTGTTCGATTCCGGCAGCCGCGCCTGGAGTTTTATGCCCAGCCTTTCCCTGCCGATTTTCGATGCCGGGCGCAACCGCGCCAACCTTGATTTGGCCGAAGTCCGCCGTAACCTGGCGGTGACGAATTATGAAAAAACCGTGCAGGCGGCCTTCCGTGATGTATCCGATGCCTTGTCCGCCCGCCACTGGCTGACCGAGCAGGTGCGCATCGCACAGGCGACGCTGGCGGCGCAAACCGAACGTGCGCGGCTATCCCAGTTGCGTTATGACAATGGCAGCGCCCCTTATTTTGAAGTCCTGGATGCCGAGCGCGAGCTGCTCACGGCCGAGCAGCAACTGGTGCAAACCCGCCGCGCCCTGCTCTCCAGCCGCGTCAGCCTGTACGCAGCGCTGGGCGGCGGCAGCCAGGAATTTGCCGCCCCAGTGAATACGGCAACCCGCCCGGCAAATTAAAACGACGGCACACAGAGAACTCACCATGAATCCATTAAGCCCTGCACTCAAGAAAAATCTGCTCCTGGCCGGTGCCGCCATCGTCATCGGGCTGATCGCCTGGGGCGTGTGGACGATGACCCGGCCGAAAGGCCTGGGCGAGGGTTTTGTCAGCGGTAATGGCCGTATCGAAGCCACCGAGATCGATATCGCCACCAAATATGCGGGGCGCGTGGTCGATATCTTTGCCCGCGAAGGCGACTTTGTACAGGCAGGCCAAGTGCTGGCGCAAATGCAGATCGATGTGCTCACCGCCCAGCGCGATGAGGCGCGCGCCCAGCAACAGCAGGCGATCACCGGCGTGGCGAGTGCCGAAGCCCAGGTCAAGATGCGCGAGAGTGACCTGGCGGCGGCGCAAGCCGTCGTGGTGCAGCGCGAGAGCGAACTGGATAACGCCAAACGTCGCTTGACCCGTTCACAAACGCTGTCGCGTGAAGGCGCGACATCCATCCAGCAACTCGACGATGACCAGGCCGCCGTGCGCAGTGCCGCAGCGGCATTGGCCGCGACCAGGGCGCAAGTGGCCGCCGCCCAGTCGGCCATTGTTGCGGCCAAGTCGCAAGTCACCGGCGCACGCGCCACCGTCGAAGCGGCCACCGCGACGATTGCGCGCATCGAGGCGGACATCCAGGACAGCCAGCTCAAGGCGCCGCGCGATGGCCGCGTGCAATACCGTGTGGCGCAACCCGGCGAAGTCCTCAGTGGGGGCGGCAAGGTGCTCAACATGGTGGATCTTGCGGATGTTTACATGACCTTCTTCCTGCCCGAAACCGTGGCCGGCAAGGTCGCGCTGGGCACTGAGGTGCGCCTCGTGCTCGACGCCGCGCCCGGCTACGTGGTTCCCGCCCAAGTGTCTTTTGTGGCGAGTGTCGCGCAATTCACGCCGAAGACGGTGGAAACCGCTGTCGAACGGCAAAAGCTCATGTTCCGCGTCAAAGCCCGCATCGACCCGGAACTACTCAAAAAACACCTGAAACAAGTCAAGACCGGCCTGCCCGGCATGGCCTGGATCAAGCTCGACCGGCAGGCCGAATGGCCACCCTCACTGGCGGTGAAGGTGGCTAAGTGAGCTCTGCACTGCCCGGTGGTGCGCCCGTTGCGCGCCTTGCCGACGTCAGTTTGCACTATGGAAAAACGGTAGCGCTCGATGCCATCAACCTGGAGGTGCCCGCCGGTTGCATGGTCGGCCTGCTGGGTCCTGATGGCGTCGGCAAGTCCAGCCTGCTGGCGCTGATTTCCGGCGCGCGCATCGTGCAGCAGGGTGCGGTGGAAGTGCTCGGCGGTGACATGCGGTCAAGACGCCACCGCAGCCGGGTTTGTCCGGCCATTGCCTACATGCCGCAAGGGCTGGGCAAGAATCTCTATCCGGTCTTGTCGGTCGAAGACAACCTGCAATTCTTCGGCCGCCTCTTTGGCCACGATACCGCAGAACGCCGCCGCCGCATCGATGAGTTAACGCGGGCGACGGGGCTATATGCCTTCCTCTCCCGCCCGGCAGGCAAGCTATCCGGCGGCATGAAACAAAAACTCGGCTTGTGCTGCGCGCTGATCCACGACCCGGATTTATTGATTCTGGATGAACCCACCACGGGAGTTGATCCGCTCGCGCGCACACAATTCTGGGCGTTGATCGACCACATCCGGCAGGATCGCCCGGGCATGAGCGTGCTGGTCGCCACCGCCTATATGGAAGAAGCCGAGCGCTTCGACTGCCTGGTGGCGATGGATGCGGGCAAAATTCTGGCCACCGGCTCGCCTGCGGAACTGCACGAGCGCACCGGCACCGCTTCACTGGAAGCGGCTTTCATCGCCTTGCTGCCGGAAGAAAAAAAGCGCGGGCACAAAGCGATCGTGGTGCCCCCGTTTACTGATGGCGAGGATTCTGCCATCGAAGCGCACGACCTGACCATGCGTTTCGGCGACTTCACGGCCGTCGATCATGTGAGTTTTCGCATCCACCGCGGCGAGATTTTCGGCTTTCTTGGCTCCAACGGCAGTGGCAAGACCACCACCATGAAAATGCTCACCGGCCTGCTGCCGCCAAGCGCAGGCGAGGCCTTGCTGTTCGGGCAAAAGGTGGATGCCCGCGACATCGCCACGCGGCGACGGGTGGGCTATATGTCGCAGGCGTTCTCGCTGTATTCCGAACTCAGTGTCGAGCAAAACCTGGTGCTGCACGCGCGCCTGTTCAGCGTGCCGGAAGCGGACATTCCAGCCCGGGTCAAGGAACTGATGACGCGCTTCGGGCTGGATGGCGCGCCCAATGCCATGCCCGACCAATTGCCGCTGGGCATGCGCCAGCGCTTGTCGCTGGCCGTGGCGCTGGTGCATGCGCCGGAACTGCTGATTCTGGATGAGCCGACCTCGGGCGTCGATCCGGTCGCACGCGATGCCTTCTGGCAGTTCCTGATCGACCTGTCGCGCAATGACAAGGTGACGATCTTCATCTCGACCCATTTCATGAACGAGGCCGAGCGCTGCGACCGCATTTCGCTGATGAATGACGGCAAGGTCTTGGCCAGCGATACGCCGGCGGAAATCGTCAAGCAGCGTGGCGCAAAAAATCTGGAAGAAGCCTTCATCGCCTACTTGAAGGAAGCCGACCCGGATGGCATAAAAGTCGGCGCTGGCGATACGGCGTCCAATTCGCCGCAAAACCTCCCGGCAGGCAGATCATCGCAACAGCATGCGCGCCGCCGCTATTTCAGCGTCGCGCGTGCCACCGCATACATGCTGCGCGAGGCGCTGGAATTGCGCCATGATCCGGTACGCCTGGTGATGGCGTTATTTGGTAGCCTGATCCTGATGCTCATTCTTGGTTTTGGCATAACCCAGGATGTGAATGACCTGAGCTACGCCATCCTTGACCGGGACCAAACCACGCTGAGCCAGAACTACGCCTTGAACCTTTCGGGCTCACGTTATTTCCGCGAGCACCCGCCGATTACCGACTATGCCGACCTCGACCGGCGCATGCGCAGCGGCGAACTGTCGCTGGCCATTGAAATACCGCCGGGCTTTGCGCGCGATGTACAGCGCGGTAACCCGGTGCAGATCGCTGCCTGGATCGACGGCGCCATGCCGCAACGGGCAGAAACCGTGCAGGGTTATGTGCAGGGCATGCATCAAAGCTGGTTGCTGAACATAGCCAAAACCCAGTTCGGCCAGGATTTATCAGCAGGTGCCGCGGCCATCGAGATCCGTTTTCGCTACAACCCGGATGTGCTCAGCCTGCCCGCCATGGTGCCCGCGGTCATCCCCCTGTTACTGCTGATGATTCCCGCCATGTTGACCGCGCTCTCGGTGGTGCGCGAAAAGGAACTGGGCTCGATCATCAACCTCTATGTCACGCCCGTCACCCGCAGCGAATTCCTGATCGGCAAGCAGTTGCCCTATATCGCGCTGGCCATGCTCAACTTTCTGCTGATGAGCTTGTTTGCCACGACCTTGTTTGACGTGCCAGTCAAGGGCAGCTTCATTACCCTGCTGCTGGCGACACTGATCTATGTCAGTTTCTCCACCGGCTTTGGCCTGTTCGCCTCCACCTTCACACGCAGCCAGATCGCGG
>JAUSMB010000070.1 GCA_030645365.1 Rugosibacter sp. | reverse complement strand
TATAACGCGACAACGAGCACCCTGACGCTGGGCAGCTTGAATGTCACGAGAGGCACCGTGGGCGCAGCCAATGCCACGGCGCTCTTCGGATGCAGTTGGACGCCTGAGGCCCGTGCTACCGGTGGCGGCATACGCAGCTATTTCAAATTCAATATCTCCAATACCGGATCACCCGGGCCGGGGTTTACCTTTGCCGCCATTGACGGTGACCGCAATACCTCCGGCGTCTGCGGTGCGGCCAGCCAGCACTTGGGGTTCTCCGGCAACAACAGCAGCACACCTTTCATCGCTCCACCAAAAATCGGTGTGGAATTTGACACGCGACGCAACTATCAAAGCGTGGCACCTTTTGTGCCGAACGGTTTCGACCCTTCACGCATCAGCAGTACCACGGCCATGCGCACGCTCGACAACGGCCGTGCCGACCCCAGCTACACCGGCGGACATATCGGCCTGACATATTGGGGAAGTGATGCGCCGATCAGCACGGGCTATGCCTGCGGAACAGGATGCCGTTCTCCCAGTGTCTGCGATACCACCGATAACATTTGCAAACTCCCGGCGGAAGAGGATGACAACGTACATGGCCAGTTGCCCGTACCGCCCGCCCTGCGTCCGCCACCGGGTAATCCCTCTGCGCCTGCAACTGTTGCCAACCCGCCACCTTATCCGCCTCCGGGTGTAAGCAAGCTCGACCCCAACCTGAGCAGCACGCCCACCAATCAGGACATCCATGTCCGTGTCGAGATCGAGCGCATGTATGCCGGACGCGACGACAAAAGCCGGCTGGTCAAGCTCGTCGCCTCATCGCCGATCACCCTCTCCGGCTTGCAAACCATCGATGCAGTCGCCGTACTGGCCGGTGACACGGTGCTGGTCACTGCACAAACCGATGCCAAAACGAACGGCGTGTATCTCGCATCCGCAGGCGCCTGGACGCGCGATGCCAGCGCCGACGAAGGCATCGACCTGCCACCGGGTACTACCTGGTTCATCAAAGCAGGCTCTGACCATACAGGCAGCCTGTGGCGCTTGCAAAATATTGATGTACCAGTGATCAACAACGATGCACTCAGTATCCAGCGCGTGCGCCTGCCGGTACGGACTATCGCCACCGCACCAATTACTTTGTCCGCATTGCAAACGGTCAACGGCGTGGCGCTGGCCGCAGGAGATCGCGTGCTGGTTACAGCGCAGACAACATCTTCACAAAATGGCGTGTATCTTGCCAGCAGCGGCGCATGGACCCGGGCCACACCAGAAAATGTTGCCGCAGGCATGAAGGACGGATCGATGTGGTTTATCAGCGCTGGCAGCTATGCAGGTCAATACTGGCGACTGAATGGCGACGCTACGCCGGGCGCCAGCAACCCCATCAGCATCGCCCGGGCCACCCCCAACGATCTTTATTCCGCCACCGTACAAACGCAGGTCTGGATGCTGCCGGACAGCGTAACCAGCGCCAACCAGATTGCGCGCATGAAGACGACCACGCGCGCGATGACCCAGCTTGATCCCGTCGTCCGCTACGGCCAATGCACCGGCTCGTGTCCGGCATCCAACCCCGCAGGCCAGTATTGCGGCGGCATTGAAACCGATGGATTGCGCTATTGCTACACGGGCCAGCAACCCAACCTGCATGACCGCCAGAAGCTCTACAACGAGCAAGGCAGCGCGTGCAGCGTTGGCGCGGCATGTTCCGGGGGACAATTCTGCGGCATCGACAATCTCTGCTATAAACCAGCTTTGCGTACCTTGCGCTTGGGCTTTACCAACAGCCAGGACAGCAGCGACCAGATCATCACTATTTCCAACTTCTTCACGACATGGCTGCCATGAAAACCGCCGTCCCGCCACCGCCGTCCCAGGGGATACCGCTGCGCATAACTTTCTTGCAACGCGGCTTCAGCCTGATTGAAATTGCGATTGTGCTGTTCATCGTTTCGCTACTGCTGGGTGGCATGTTATTGCCGCTGGCAGCACAGCAAGATATGCGCAATCAAGGTGACACTCAAAAACAACTCGCCGAAGCGCGCGAAGCGCTGCTTGGATTTGCTATTGCCAATGGCCGCCTGCCTTGTCCGGCCACAGCAGCCAGTAATGGCATTGAAGCCCCTGGTGGTGGCGGCCCGTGCACAGCGCCATTTGATGGCTATCTACCTGCGGCAACTTTGGGGCTTGCCCCCATCGACGCGCAAGGCTTTGCCGTCGATGGCTGGGGAGGTAACACGATTAACCGCATCCGCTATGCCGTCACTACCTTCAACGCCAGCGCATTCACCACAGCCAATGGGATGAAAACCGTCACCATGACGGCATTAATGCCTGATCTTAAGGTATGCAATGCGGGCAGTGGTGTAGTGAACCCAGGAAACCTTGCTACCGCTGACTGTACAGCAGCCTCATCACTTGCCACGGATGCCGTCGCTGTCATTTATTCGCTGGGCAAGAATGCGGGCACAGGAGGCAATGGCACCGACGAAAACCATAACCCGAATCCGCAATCTACCCTCGTGGCAGACCGCGCCTTCGTTAGCGCCCAACCCGGCACCACCTTCGATGATCAGATGATCTGGTTATCAAAAAACATTCTCTTTAACCGCATGGTAAGTGCGGGCCAGCTCCCTTAAAAAGTCGGCGCTGACAACACGGCGACCGATTTCACTCGCCTCCTGCCGTTAGAATTCATCCATTTTCCTTTTTCTGGAAACTCCCATGTCAAGCGATTTCAAAATTGCTCCCAGTATTCTTTCCGCCAACTTTGCCAAGCTCGGTGAAGAGGTTTCCAACGTCATTGCCTCTGGCGCGGACTGGATCCACTTTGATGTGATGGACAACCATTACGTGCCGAATCTCACCATTGGCCCGCTGGTATGCGAGGCAATTCGTCCGGTTACTGATGCGGTGATTGACGTACATCTGATGGTCAAGCCGGTGGATCGCCTCATTCCTGACTTTGCCAAAGCCGGGGCGAACGTGATCACTTTTCATCCGGAAGCATCCGACCATATCGACCGCACCCTCGCGCTCATCCGCGACTGCGGTTGTCAGGCCGGACTGGTGTTCAATCCCGCCACACCTTTGCAATACATGGATTACGTCATGGATAAACTCGACATCGTGCTCTTGATGAGTGTGAATCCCGGCTTTGGCGGGCAGGCGTTTTTGCCCATCACACTCGACAAGTTGCGCGGCGTGCGGTGTCGTCTGGATA
>JAUSMB010000011.1 GCA_030645365.1 Rugosibacter sp. | reverse complement strand
TCGAGATCGAGGTGTCGACATACGGAGCTACGGCGGCCACCATCTCTTGGTGGGCCTGGGCCGAAATTTCCAGCGCGGTGACGAAGTAGTCCGGCAACTTGGAAACATCGCCGCCCTGGTGCTTGTAGAGGCGCCAGGCGTAGTCCTCGACCGCGTATTCCTTGTGCGTGCCGTCGGCCTTGCGCTTCTTGCGCGTGTAGACCCAGGAGAAGGGCGGCTCGATGCCGTTCGATGCGTTGTCGGCGAAGGCCAGGCTGATGGTGCCGGTGGGCGCGATCGACAGCAGGTGCGAATTGCGCAGGCCGTGCTTGCGGATGGCATCCTTGATTTCCTGCGGCAGGCGCGAGGCGAAATTGCCGCCCGACAGATACATGTCGGCGTTGAACAGCGGGAAGGCGCCGCGCTCCTTGGCCAGTTCGACCGAGTACAGGTAGGAGCGGTCGCGCATGTATTCTGAAATTTTTGCGCCCATATCTCGTGCGGCGGGGGTGTCGTAACGTAAGCGCAGCATGATGAGCGCATCACCCAAGCCGGTGTAGCCCAGGCCTACGCGGCGTTTTGACTGAGCTTCCTGATGCTGTTGCGGAAGTGGCCAATGCGTGGCTTCGAGCACGTTGTCGAGCATGCGCACAGAAGTGTCGATCACTTTGCCGAAAGCTTCAAAATCAAAACGGGCCTTGTCCGAGAAGGCATCGTGCACAAAATTGGTCAGGTTGATCGAGCCCAGGCAACAGCAGCCATAAGGTGGCAATGGCTGCTCAGCACATGGATTCGTGGCCTCGATGGTTTCGCAATAATATAAATTATTGTCCTTGTTCATCCGGTCAAGGAACAGGATGCCTGGCTCGGCGTGGTCATAAGTCGAGCGCATGATTTGATCCCACAAGTCGCGCGCGCGAACCTTGCGATAGACCCATAGGCCGTCTTCGCGCGGGTAAGCGCCAGCGGCTTTGATGTCGGCAGTAGGTGCGGCACGGTGGGCCAGCTCAATTTCGCCATCGGTTTCCACGGCGAGCATGAATGCATCGGTGACGCCTACGGAGATGTTGAAATTGGTCAGATCGCCCTGATCCTTGGCGTGAATGAATTCTTCGATATCCGGATGGTCACAACGCAGCACACCCATTTGCGCGCCGCGTCGACTGCCTGCAGATTCAACGGTTTCGCATGAGCGGTCGAATACCCGCATATAAGAAATAGGACCGGAAGCGCGCGACTGCGTGCCTTTGACATGTGCCCCTATCGGACGAATGGATGAAAAATCGTAACCCACGCCACCACCGCGACGCATGGTTTCAGCTGCTTGCAAGAGGGCGGTGTAGATGCCGGGGCGGCCATCGACGGTTTCAGAAATCGAATCACCCACCGGCTGCACGAAGCAGTTGATCAACGTGGCGCAAAGATCGGTGCCGGCGGCCGAATTGATGCGCCCGGCTGGAACAAAGCCGTTTTCCTGGGCTTCAAGAAAACGCGCTTCCCAATGGGCGCGCTTATCTTCGGTTTCGACGCCAGCAAGTGCGCGGGCGACACGGGCGCGAACATCATGCACTGTACGTTCATTGCCCTTGGCGTATTTTTCGATCAGGACTTCACCGGATATTTCTTGTGGCAAAGGGAGGCCCATTTGCCCGGTATGTTCAATTGCTGCGGATTCGGGTGCAAGTTGTTGATCTGTTGTGTTATTTGTCATGTTGTCTCCCGATGAAAATGAGGATGTAGCCTAGGCTGAAAAGGGGTAAAAAAAATGGGTAAAGAAAAATCAGCGACTCAATTTATTTTTTGTCTTTCGAAGAGCATACCGCAGCTTTTTTAAACAGCAAAGCAATAAATTAATTTTTATATTAAACAGTGAGTTAGGTTGTTATCTTGTGTCATGGTGTGATTCGAATACTGCATATAGTAGGCTTTTTTCAAGATTAAAAGCCATGGAAAAGCCAAAAAAATGCCATGCTTTTCGGTTCTTGTCATCTCCATTGGACGGGTTTCCATTGGAAAACCCGTATGCATCAATAGCTGCTGATGTCTTTGCCGGGCGGTATATTTGTCCGGTAAAAAGATAAACATGTGCTGAGCATCGCTTGAAAAGTCGGCGTTGGTGAGACGGCGAGGGACGCTATGTGGTATCTTCCAAGCCCTTTGTAGACGTATTACCTTATGTCAAGCACACTCTCGAAAAGCGCTGATTATCTGGCCGAACTGGATAATGAGTATGGTTCTGCCACGGTACAACGTGGGTTGGCATATGCAACAGAGGGACGTGTCTCGCTTCTTTCCGTTGAACAAGATCCTCTGGAAATCCATGTAGAAGCCAGCGTGCAGGGGAGTATTCAGCCACCCTATCAGGTGGATTTATGGCTGTCACTGACGCCAGCCGGCGCTATCCGTGGTGTTGATAACGATTGCTCTTGCCCGGTGGGCATGGACTGCAAACATGCTGTGGCAGCGCTGTGGGTGTATTACCAGAAGGCGGGATTGGTTCAGCCTCAAGGCGGTTTACTGCTTGGCGCAGAATCTTTTCCAGAACCGAGCACCGCTGCCCTGGAATGGTTGGACGAGCTGGAAGACGCCCCATCGGTGGCGGATCTGCCTGCACCGAGCAAAAAAATCTTGCCACAACGTGTGGTGTATTTATTGCGGCGAGGGCCGTCGATGCGTCTGGCATTGGGCAAAAGTCGACAGACAAAAACCGGAGGGTGGGGTAAGCCCGCTATTTACCAACCGCAACCCTATGATTTAGGTAGCATGCGCAGCCATCGCGAATTTATTCTCGATGACGATGTGCCTCCGTTGCGGCTGTTTATCGCGCTACAGGCGGGAACCACATTCCACTATCAAGATGATGTTGAGCTCGCCGGTGAGACAGGTGCGTTGCTATTACGTCAGGCTTTACGTACGGGCAGGTTGTATCTGGATGGCGCACTGGATCAGTCTGTACAGCAGGGTCAGTCAAAGCCTCTGGTACTCGGCTGGGAACGTAATCTGGCGGGGTTGCAGCAGGCGCGTGTACATTTGCCTGAACCCCTGGAAGTTATTTCCACCTGGCCTTTGTTTTATTTTGACCCTACAAATTTCCAGATTGGCGAGCTGTATTCGGCTTTGCCTGAATCGTTATTGAAAAAAATCCTGACTGCGCCACCGTTGAATGAAGCGGATGCGCCTTTAGTGCGGCAGCAGCTGTTACGCATTGCTCAGCAAAAAGGCGTCAGTTTGCCGCTTCCCGATGCGCTTGATAGTGTCGCTGCGGGAAAGCCCACAGCACATTTAACCCTGACTGCGAGGCAGTTTCGCAGCTTTGCGGCGAAGAGCGCACTCGAGACGCATGCGATTGCCACCTTGCAATTTCGGTATCCGGAAGGCGTCAACGTGATAGGGAGTGAGCGACCCACCCCCATGATTCGGCGACAAAAATCGGAAGGGCAGTGGGAAACCCTGTTGCGTGACCTGGATGCTGAAAGCGAGGTTTGGGCGTCTTTACAAGCTTTGGGTTTTGAGAGTTATCGGCAACGTTTGCCGGGGTACCAGGTCGCAGAGCTTGATGATTGCCTTATGCCCGGTCGTAGCGATGCGGAAGGCTGGATGCCCTTTCTTGATACAGGCATAGGTGCACTAGAGCAAGCGGGCATATCTGTCACTTTGGCAGAAGATTTTCCCTTTCACTTGACGGCGGCAGATGAGTGGTTTGTCGGCGTCGAGGAAGCCGGCAGTGATTGGTTTAATCTTGATCTGGGCGTAATGGTGGGCGATGAGCGGGTGAGCCTTGTGCCACCGCTCTTACGTTTGTTGCATGAGCAACCCAAGTTTTTAGCCACAGTGCGGGCGCTGGAAGATGACGCGAGCATTCCGATAGCGATTGATGCGCGTCGTATCCTGCCTGTGCCGGCGGGGCGACTCAAAGCGTGGTTGCTGCCGCTTTTGGAGTTCCTGGATGACGACCGGCCTCGCTTGGCGCGGCATCATGCCTCTGCCTTGGTGGGGCTGGAAGAGCATGCTACGCAGTGGATCGGTAGTGATGAGCTGCGGATGCTAGCCAAAAAGTTGCAGGATTTTTCCGGCATGACGCATCAACCGCCTGCGGCTGGCTTTATGGCAACCTTGCGGCCCTATCAGCAAGTGGGGCTCAATTGGCTGCAATTTCTGCGCGAATATGGTTTGGCCGGCATCCTTGCCGATGACATGGGCCTGGGCAAGACCGTACAGACGCTGGCTCATTTGCATCTGGAAAAAATTTCTGGCCGCGCTGACAAGCCTAGCCTGGTCGTGGCCACGACCAGCCTGATGGTCAACTGGAAAAATGAGGCCGCTCAATTTACACCTGAGATGAAAGTGCTGGTGCTGCATGGCAAGGATAGGGCCGATCGATTTGATGAAATTGCCACTGCCGATATTATTCTCACCACTTATCCGTTGCTCGTGCGCGACCGTGAGGTACTTTTAGCGCAAGACTATCACCTGCTGGTGATGGACGAGGCACAATTCATCAAGAATCCCAAAGCACAGGCACATCAGGTGGCGCGCCAATTAAAGGCGCGGCATCGGCTGTCTTTAACCGGGACGCCTTTGGAAAACCATCTGGGCGAGTTGTGGGCACAGTTCGATTTCCTCATGCCGGGCTTATTGGGTCGGGCACAGCAATTTGCAAAGCTTTATCGCACGCCGATTGAAAAAGCGGGTGACGAAGAAGTCCGGCATCGCTTGGCAGATAGAGTCAGACCTTTTCTGTTGCGCAGAACAAAGGAGCAGGTTTTGAAAGATCTGCCACCGCGCACAGAAATTGTGCGCTGGGTTGAGCTTGAAGGAAGCCAGCGGGATATTTATGAAAGCCTGCGCGTCGTGTTCGACAAAAAACTGCGCCAAGTGCTTGCCCAGCAAGGTGCAGGACGCAGTCAGATCATGATTCTCGATGCATTATTAAAATTGCGTCAAGTCTGCTGTGATCCACGGCTGGTCAAGTTACCGACGACTGAAGCGTTGGTCAAAAAAGGCACAGTACCTTCTGCCAAATTAGACACGCTCATGGATATGCTGGAAGAGCTGCTGGATGAAGGCCGTAAAGTGCTGCTGTTTTCGCAATTCACGTCGATGCTTGTGTTAATCGAAGAGGCGCTGAAGGCCAAGGATATTGCCTATGTCAAACTCACCGGCCAGACGACTGATCGTGAAACACCCATACGCCATTTTCAGGAAGGTCGCGTCCCGTTGTTTCTCATCAGTCTCAAGGCGGGCGGCACAGGCTTGAACCTCACTGCGGCTGATACGGTGATTCATTATGATCCCTGGTGGAATCCGGCAGTAGAAGAGCAGGCAACTGCTCGCGCTCACCGCATCGGCCAAGATAAGTCGGTATTTGTTTACAAGCTATTGACGCAGGGAACGGTGGAAGAAAAAATACTTGCACTGCAAAACCGTAAGCGCGGCATGGCGGATCAGTTAATGCGTAAAAACACCGCAGCCGAGGGCGATGAAGAAGGCGGTGGGCACCTGATTACAGCAGATGATCTGGATGTGCTGTTTCAACCTCTGGCGTAGGTGTGGGGGCTCGAACACCGTATCTGAAAGCGCATGAGAAAGTGTGATAAATACGAACTAAACTTGATTCTTTTATTGCCATCTCGCATAATAGCGGCCTTGCCCTGTGGTCTTTTTAACAGGCAAATGTAACGATGGTGGCTGTAGCTCAGTTGGTAGAGTCCCGGATTGTGATTCCGGTTGTCGTGGGTTCGAGTCCCATCAGCCACCCCAGCAGAACTTGTTTTTATCGAAAGCAGATTGCTAATCTCTGCGTAATAAAAACGCGATTGCGTAATATTCTGCGCAAAGGCTGAATTTTTTTGTGCCGCGAATGGATGTAGTGTCTGCGGGTCACGGCACCGTTGCCGTGGTCAAGCATCGAAGTGGCATCCTGCCCATGATTATTACCTCTGTATGGATATTTTCCGGATTCGGTGAAGCGTTTTCGGCATAATTTCAACATTGCCCGGCGAGAGATGGATTTTTGGGGGGGGCGTTTTATCGAATCTATTGATGCTTTCTGCTATCACTGCGGCTTGCCTGTTCCTCCAGAAACAAAAATCTTCATCACCATTGATGCCGTACCGCGCGTGCTGTGCTGTACTGGGTGTCAGGCGGTGGCGCAGGCGATAGTCGATAACCAGCTCACCGAGTATTACCGTCACCGCGATGCGTTGCCGGAAAGTCCTCGCGAAGCGCTACCCATTGCTTTAGAGGCACTAGGTTTGTTTGATCATCCCAAGGTGCAGAAAAGTTTTGTTCAGGTCGCTGGAGAGCATGAGCGAGAGGCGGCGTTGATACTTGAAGGCATCACCTGTGCCGCTTGCGTTTGGCTTAACGAAGCGCATTTGCGTCGCCAGCCGGGCGTAACTTCAGTCGATATCAATTACGCTACACGCCGTGCCCGGGTGCGTTGGGATACACGGGTAACGAAGCTCTCCAAATTGCTCGAAGCCATTGCCGCTATTGGTTATCGGGCACATCCTTACGATGTGGCGCGCTCAGAAAGTCTGGCGCAGCAAGAACGCAAGACGGCGCTTTGGCGGCTGTTCGTCGCCGGTTTTGGCATGATGCAGGTGATGATGTATGTCATCCCGGTCTATTTTGCGCAAACAGAGACTGGCAGCGACATGACGCCAGACATTGAGCAATTGATGCGCTGGGCCAGCCTCATTCTGACCTTGCCGGTGGTACTTTATTCTGCGGCACCATTTTTTGCCAATGCCTGGCGCGATGTGACATTGCGTCGACTCGGCATGGATGTCCCTGTGGCATTGGGGGTAGGAAGTGCGTTTGCTGCGAGCGTGTGGGCAACGCTGTCGGGTAGTGGCGAGGTATATTTTGATTCGGTCACCATGTTTGTCTTCTTCCTGCTTTCCGGCCGGTATCTTGAAATGATGGCTCGACAAAAAGCAGTACGTAGTGTCGAGACACTGGCGCGCGCCATGCCGACACTGGCAACACGGTTTGTGCGCTGGCCAGAAGTGGCTTGCGAGCGGGTGGCGGCAGCTGAGCTCTGTGTCGGTGATGTCCTGCGGATAGCCCCCGGTGAAAGCATTCCCGCAGATGGTGAGGTGATCGAGGGGGGCAGTGCGGCTGACGAGTCATTACTCACTGGGGAAAGTCGGCCATTACCTAAAGTGGTGGGCGATGAGCTTATTGGTGGCAGTGTCAATGTGACCAGTCCGCTGGCGATGCGCGTGCTGCGTCTGGGCCAGGATACACGGCTGGCCGCAATTACACGATTGATGGAACGGGCCGCAGCAGAAAAGCCGCAAGTAGTGCATATGGCGGATCGTATCGCCGGATGTTTCGTTGTGACGGTATTGTTACTGGCAGCGGCGACGGCGTTGATATGGTGGCAGCTTGATCCGGCCCAGGCATTATGGGTGTTCGTTTCTGTACTGGTGGTGAGCTGTCCTTGTGCGCTATCGTTGGCTACGCCGGTGGCTTTAACGGTAGCCACCGGTGCTTTGGCTGCACGTGGCGTGCTGGTAACCCGCGGGCATGCCATTGAAACACTGGCGCAAGCGAATCATTTCATATTCGACAAAACAGGTACGCTGACGCTGGGCCAGCTGGCACTGGTCGAAATGATCACATGCCGTGGTACGCCAGAAGCTGCGCTTGCCTTGGCAGCAGGGCTGGAACAGGGTTCGGAGCATCCTATTGGCCGTGCTTTGCGGCAGGCCGCAGACACTATTGCACCTGTAGGCAATGTGAGCGCCGTGACTGGCGCCGGCGTGCTAGGTTTTATCGATGCCACCGAATGGCGACTGGGGCGGCTGGATTTTGTGGCGTGTCTCCACCAAAAACCATTGCCGCTGAATGTTGAACAAAAAGTCGGCGCTGGTGATACGGTGATCGCGCTGGGTTCTGCCGCTGGATGGCAGGCTTTTTTTTGCTTAAATGACGATGTGCGCCCGGACGCCGCTGCGTCAATGATTGCCTTGCGGCGAACTGGTGTAACGCTTTCAATCTTTAGCGGCGATGCTTCTGCTGCTGTGCAGCGGGTTGCTCACACCTTGGGCATTGCAGACGCGCGCGGCGGAATGACTCCAGAAGACAAGCACGCAGCAGTGACTGCTTTGCAAGCAACCGGGGCTGTTGTCGCGATGGTGGGCGATGGCGTCAATGATGCGCCCGTGCTGGCAAAAGCCCAGGTATCCATTGCCATGGGCGGTGGTGCTGATCTGGCGCGAGCACAGTCCGATATTGTGCTGCTGGGCAACCATTTGGCAGCGCTGGCCCCTGGGGTGGCGCTGGCACGGCAAACCGTGCGCATCGTAAAACAGAACCTGATCTGGGCTTTTATCTACAATTTGGTTGCCATTCCGCTCGCCATGATCGGCTGGGTGAGTCCATGGATGGCCGGGATTGGGATGTCAGTGAGCTCCTTTCTGGTGGTTATCAATGCCTTGCGTCTACAAGGCAAGAGATAACCGTGGACATCCTTTACCTGCTGATTCCTTTGTCTTTATTACTGGTGTTTGTTATTGCCGCCATTTTCTGGTGGTCTTTGAAGAGCGGTCAGTTTGACGATCTTGAGGGCCCAGGTTATCGGTTGCTGATGGATGATGATGACCACTCGGCAGACAATCAATACCCAAAAGAGAATGCAAATAATTCAGAAGAGGGGTGAGAGCCATAAAAATCGTTAAGGTGTTTTTCACAAATAGGCTCTGATGGCTTTTGATTTGGCTAATTTTTAGTGCAATGCAGCATTGTTTGATCTAAATCAAGATGTCTTTACTCTGTTATCACGTAAGCTGAGACCACTTTCTTTTTTTAGATCACTTGATTGACTAAAAAAGCGATTAGTTCTGTTTTTTATTTTTGAGGTAAACATATGATGCAGTTGCCGACAACTTATCACTACAAGGTTGTGCGCCAATTTACCGTGATGACGGTTATCTGGGGTATTGTCGGCATGCTGGTTGGGGTCATTATTGCCGCCCAGCTGGTTTGGCCTGAACTTAGTGTTAATGAGTATCTGAGCTATGGCCGCCTGAGGCCGCTGCATACCAATGCGGTCATTTTTGCGTTTGGTGGCTGCGCCCTGTTTGCTACGTCTTATTTCGTTGTGCAGCGCACCAGTCATGCGCCGTTATTTGCGCCAAGGCTGGCGGCTTTTACTTTCTGGGGCTGGCAATTGGTCATTGTTCTTGCCGCTGTCACGCTGCCGATGGGTATGACTCAGGCAAAAGAATATGCCGAGCTGGAATGGCCGATCGACATTCTGATCACGTTGGTGTGGGTATCTTATGCCGTGGTTTTTTTCGGCACTATCGCTAAGCGTACTGTTTCTCATATTTACGTTGCCAACTGGTTTTATGGTTCTTTTATTCTGGCTGTCGCACTTTTGCATCTGGTCAATAGTGCGGCAATGCCAGTCAGCCTGTTCCCGATGAAGTCTTACTCTGCTTACGCAGGCGTACAAGATGCGATGGTGCAATGGTGGTATGGGCACAATGCCGTGGGATTCTTTCTTACGGCAGGTTTTCTTGGCATGATGTATTACTTTGTACCCAAGCAAGCAGATCGGCCAATATATTCCTATCGCCTTTCTGTGGTGCACTTCTGGGCGCTGATCTTTACTTACATGTGGGCGGGTCCGCACCATTTGCATTACACCGCGTTGCCTGACTGGACGCAAAGTATCGGTATGGTGTTTTCGCTGATACTGCTGGCTCCCTCGTGGGGTGGCATGATCAACGGCATCATGACCTTGTCGGGCGCGTGGCATAAATTGCGTGACGATCCGTTTCTGAAGTTCTTGATTACTTCGCTTTCTTTCTATGGCATGTCGACCTTTGAAGGTCCGATGATGTCAATCAAGACGGTCAATGCGCTTTCACACTATACCGATTGGACCATTGGCCATGTGCATTCCGGTGCGTTAGGCTGGGTGGCCATGATTTCGATTGGCTCGATCTACTACCTGCTGCCGCGCTTGTATGGCAAAGCGCAGATGCACAGCATGAAAGCTGTCGAAACCCACTTCTGGATCGCGACCATTGGCATTGTGCTGTACATCGCTTCGATGTGGATTGCAGGGGTTATGCAAGGTTTGATGTGGCGTGCAACCAACCCTGATGGCACGTTGACTTACTCGTTCGTTGAGTCGGTCAAGGCGACTTATCCCTTCTGGACCATCCGTTTGCTCGGTGGCGTACTGTTCCTGACGGGCATGCTGATCATGGCATGGAATATGTTCAAGACAATGGCGGGTGGGCAAGCGATCGAGGCGCCAGTTCTTAAGGCAGCGATAGCCCATCAGGCAAACTGAGTCATACCGCAGAATAAAACTGGAGCTCGACCCTATGTTGACGCATGACAAGATTGAAAGAAATGTGGGTTTGTTGATTGTGCTGACCATTCTCACCATCAGTGTGGCGGGGTTGTTGGAAATCGTGCCATTGTTTTTTCAGAAGTCTACGACTTCACCTGCAAATGAACTTGTCAAGCCATACGATCCCCTACGGCTCTCCGGGCGAGATATTTACATCCGCGAGGGCTGCTATAACTGCCATTCGCAGATGATTCGTCCATTTCGTGCCGAAACCGAGCGTTATGGTCACTATTCTGTGGCGGGTGAATTTATCTACGACCACCCCTTTCAATGGGGTTCGAAGCGTACCGGTCCGGATTTGGCGCGTGTCGGAGGTCGATATTCCGATCTATGGCACAGGACACACCTGCTCAATCCGCGCGATGTTGTTCCTGAATCAAACATGCCGGCTTATTTCTGGCTGGATCGACCACTCAATACTGCTGACATCGAGGCCAAGATGAGGGCGTTGCGTAAAGTGGGCGTGCCTTATACCGATGATGAAATTGCCGGTGCCAAAAAAGCAATTGAAGGAAAGTCCGAGCTTGATGCCTTGATTGCCTACTTGCAGGGTATGGGGACGGCAATCAAACAGATTCGCTAAGCAGAGGCACAAAAATGGATATCAATAATTTGCGTTCTGTAATCACGGTGCTGTTGTTTCTGATCTTCATTGGCATTGTCTGGTGGGCTTATTCGGATCGTCGTAAACCGGCCTATGACCAAGCAGCGAGGATCCCCCTTGATGATGATAGCCCTTTGGCATCAGAAGCCATATCAGCTAGGCAAGGAAACGAAAAACAGGAAGAGAAAACATCATGAGCGATTTTGTTAGCAGCTTCTGGAATATCTATATTGCAGTTATTACCATTGTCAGCATTCTTGGCTGCGCTGTTTTGCTTTGGATGCAAAGCTCAGCCAAGCACGTTGAAGGAAAAACAACGGGGCATGTCTGGGACGAAAATCTGGAGGAGCTGAGCAACCCGCTCCCGAATTGGTGGCGTTGGTTATTTTATTTAACAGTGATATTCGCGCTGTTCTACCTGGCCATGTATCCCGGTTTAGGCAGTTTCAAAGGGCAATACCAATGGACTTCCACTGGACAATACGATAATGAAATGAAAAAAGCGGATGATCAATACGGGCCGATTTTTCAAAAATACTTGAAACAGGATATTCGTGTGGTGGCAACTAATCCGGAAGCCCGGGAGATAGGGCAGCGGCTGTTTTTGACTTACTGTTCGCAGTGTCATGGGTCAGATGCGCAGGGTGCAAAGGGTTTCCCTAATCTTACGGACAAAGACTGGCTGTTTGGTGGCTCCCCAGAGCAGATTAAAGAAACAATCAAAGATGGACGAAGTGCACTGATGCCCGCCAAGGGAGTTAAACCTGATTTAAGTGGCGATGAGATCAAGAGTATTGCTCACTATGTGCGCTCCCTTTCTGGTCTTGCTGCAGACCCTATCCGAATTCATCGAGGTCGGCAATTGTTCAGCGTTGCTTGTGCCGTCTGTCACGGGCCGGAAGGCAAGGGAAATGTTGGATTAGCCCCTAATCTTGCAGATAAAGTATGGCTTTATGGCAGCTCAGAAGACAGCATAATTGAAACCAGCAGCAATGGAAGAGTCAATCAAATGCCTGCTTTTGGAGATTTTCTGGGCGAAGCCAAGGTGCATTTACTTACAGCCTATGTTTATGGATTAGGGGACGGTCAGTAGGGCCTCCACATCGGCACCAGCGAAAATCCACTAATAGCGGATGCTCCGAATTCAGGCCATTAAAGAGTATTTAATCTTCAATTTTTTCATGTGCACAGATAGTTAGCATTGATCAACTACAGATATTAAGCATGCTCACGCCATTGGCAGTTACGTCCAAGCCGGTAACTTTTGTTGAACAGGGCCTTTACGAAGTACATGAAAAGGTCTATCCGCGCTCAGTTACCGGGGTTTATGCCACTTGGCGTTGGCTGATGGTATGGCTGACACAGACGCTGTTCTATGGTTTGTGCTGGCTTCCATGGAATGGCAGACAAGCCGTCCTTTTTGATCTGACAGCCAGGAAATTCTATATTTTCGGGCTGGCTTTCTGGCCGCAGGACATTATTTATCTGGCTGTTCTGCTCATTATTTCAGCCTATTCACTCTTTTTATTTACTGCCGTCGGGGGGCGTTTATGGTGCGGCTATGCTTGTCCGCAGACGGTATATACCGAAATATTTCTTTGGATTGAGCGCAAGATAGAAGGAAATCGTGCAGCCCGCATCAAACTGGATGCGAATGCAATGTCGCCAAGAAAGCTGTTGCTGCGTGTTGCAAAATATAGTGCTTGGGGCCTTTTGGCCTTATGGACAGGGTTTACTTTTGTTGGTTATTTCACACCCATTAAAATGTTGTGGGTTTCTGTTTGGAGTTTCTCGCTTGGCCCGTGGGAGATTTTCTGGATCATTTTTTACGGCGCTTTCACCTATCTATTTGCTGGACACTTGCGAGAACAGGTTTGTAAATACATGTGTCCGTATGCCCGATTTCAAGGGGTCATGTTTGACCCGGATACACTCACAATTACCTATGATGCCACCCGAGGAGAGCCAAGAGGATCCCATAAAAAGGGTGAGGCTTACAAAGCGCAAGGCAAGGGAGATTGTGTTGATTGCAGTATTTGTGTCCAGGTGTGTCCGACAGGCATTGATATACGCAAGGGATTGCAGTACGAGTGTATAGGCTGCGCTGCTTGCATTGATGCGTGTGATCAGGTGATGGAGAAAATGGGTACCCCCAAGGGCCTGATTCGCTACT
Source organism: Rugosibacter sp. (assembly GCA_030645365.1). GTDB lineage: Bacteria > Pseudomonadota > Gammaproteobacteria > Burkholderiales > Rhodocyclaceae > Rugosibacter. The sequence goes on along the minus strand of JAUSMB010000011.1, from coordinate 17,145 downwards.
CGACCGAACATGCGATTGCGGCTCAATGGGGCTGGAAAGAAATTATTAGGCATATTGTTCGGCCGCGCGTGCTGGTTTATACCGCCATTCTATGGACCATAATTGCTGCCTTTATCTGGGGAATTGCCACTAAATCGGCACTGCGAGTGGATGTCATTCGAGATCGTGCAGTGCTGGCGCGTGAAGTTGAAGGTGGGCTGATTGAGAATGTTTATCGACTGCATGTGATGAATGCATCGGAAGCCGCGCACCGCTATGCCATTACAGTGAGCGGCTTGCCCGAGATTAATATGATAGGCGAGCGCATCATCGAGCTACCACCTGCTGGCGATCGGACTTTTATGGTTCAGGTACGCGTGCCACCCGACAGCGGCAAGAGAGGCTCCAACGTGATTTATTTCGAAGTGAAAGCGATGGCAGATGAGACAACTGTCATACGCGAAAAAGCGGCGTTTATTCAGCCATGAAGAGACTGCCAAGCGTTTCGCACAGTCGGCCCTGGCACAAGGAACCTTGGCCCTGGATACTGATGGGTGGCCCATTCATCGTGGTGATTGCAGCGCTGACCACTGCATGGATTGCAGTCAAAACTGACGATGGTTTGGTGACGGCGGATTACTATAAAAAAGGCCTGGCTATCAATCAAACGTTGGTTAGTAGCGAGCAAGCAAGAAAGTCTGGATTGACAGCAGGTATTCGCCTTGCAGATCATGGGCTTTTTATTCGTCTGCAGGCAACTGATCCTGCTTTTGTGCTGCCCTCTTTATTGCGGGTCAATATTTTGCATCCTACGCGAGCCGGGCTGGACCAGTCATTTCAGTTGGTGCGGACTGGCGACAGCTATCGAAGCGATAGGATTCATTTACCGCTCGCTGGTCACTGGCTCATTTTGCTTGAGGATGACAAGAAAACCTGGCGTTTATTAGGTAATATCGTCTTGCCAGATAATGGTGAAACCATCATCGGAGCTACTAAAACAACTCTCTAATAATAAAAAACCATTCTCAACCGGTCACGCGATAATTATCAAAACAATGTTTGATTTCAAACAGGGGAGACGCGATGCAAAATATCTTATCCGTGCTGTGGCCATCTTTTTTGGTTGCCGGCATTGCTGAGGGGATCTTTTTTACACTGATTGACCCGAGGGAGCTTTATTTGTTTGGCGAGCCCGTTCACTTTTCCAGCCTTGCAACTTATTCCATTGGTTTTTTTTGTTTCTGGGCGATTTGTGCGGCTTCCAGCATGGCAACTTGCTATCTTCTACGTACTGCACAAGAATTCAAGGGTGCTGATCAAGAAACGTAATGTCAAAGGGAATTGCAGAGTACGGACTGTATTAGCGACCAATGCCTTCCTGCGATAGCATTTTTTTAAGTTTGGCAGCATCCATGAGTCGAATATGTTTTTTCTCTACCTGGAGCAATCCCTCTTCCTGGAGATGAGAAAACGTACGACTGACTGTTTCCAGCTTTAAGCCAAGATAAGAACCAATTTCTTCTCGAGTCATACGCAAGTTGAAATCTGCAGCAGCATAACCCCGAGCCGCATATCGCTGAGACAAGTTAAGCAAAAAGGCAATCACGCGCTCTTCCGCACGCATCGCGCCCAACATCATCATCATTCCCTGATCGCGAACAATCTCGCGACTCATGACGCGATGCAAGTGACGTTGCATTGTGGGGATCTTGACTGAAATCGTTTCCAGTTCATGAAATGGGATTAGACAAACTTCACTATCTTCGAGTGCAATGGCATCACAATGATGAGTTTCTGCACTAATGCCATCCATGCCCAATACTTCGCCCGGCATGTAAAAGCTGGTGACCTGGTGACGGCCATCTTCAGACAAGACTTCGGTTTTGAAAAAGCCGAGTTTCACTGCATAAATTGCCGTGAAACGGTCGCCAGAACGAAAAATCGCCTCGCCACGTGCAATTTTTCTTCGCTCATCCACCAGGCTATCTACCAAGGAAAGTTCAGCTTCTGAAAGTCCGATAGGCAAACAGAGTTCCTGTAAATTGCATTGCGAACAGGCAGATTGAAGTTTGGTAATTTCGGTCATAGTTAAATTAATTCATCAAAGTAATACCCTAATCCACTAGGTTGTTGACCTTGATCAACTTGGCATCTACAGGATTGCGGCAACATGAAAAGCGTTCCTCCTTAGGCATTCCTCAAATTCCATGAATGATCAGGAAATCATTTTCGACAGTCAACTGATTCGCCGTTTCGATGTAAACGGCCCGAGATATACATCTTACCCGACTGCTGATCGTTTTATTGAGGCTTTTACGCCTGATCATTACATGCATTGGTTAGGACAGAGAGGCGTGGTGGCTCCCAGCCGCCCCCTCTCGCTATATGTTCACATTCCGTTTTGTCCGACAATCTGCTATTACTGCGCCTGCAACAAAATTATCACGAAAGATCATGGTCGCTCAGAAAAATATCTTACTTATCTAGGCAAGGAGATGGATCTAGCGCTGGCGGCCCTCGGTGGCACGCGCGAGGTTGCACAGATGCATTGGGGCGGTGGTTCGCCGAGCTTTCTTGCAGATGATGAAATGCGCCATTTGATGGATATGATCCATAGCCGTTTTCAGCTGTTGCCTGAGGGCGAGTATTCTATTGAGATTGATCCGCGCAAAGTCAAAGAGACGACGGTCTCGCTACTGGCTGAACTTGGCTTTAATCGCATGAGCATCGGTGTACAAGATTTTGCGCCAGAAGTGCAACAAGCGGTTAATCGTATTCAGAGTCTCGAGGAAACAAAGCGCGTCATGGATGCCGCACGTGACTGCGGTTTTAAGTCTCTTGCAGTGGATCTGATCTATGGCCTGCCTAAACAGAATGTGATTGGCTTTAACCGCACACTGGATGAGGTGATCAAGCTTGGCCCGGATCGTCTCTCGATCTACAGCTATGCCCATGTGCCGAATTTGGCCAGGCCGCAGCGTCGTATCCATGAGGCCGACTTGCCTACTGCGGACGGGCGTTTGCAGATTCTGCAGCTGGCGATTCGTCGCCTGACAGATGCCGGGTATGTGTTCATTGGCATGGACCATTTTGCCAAACCCACAGATGAGTTGGCCATCGCTCAGCGTCAAGGGCGCTTGCATCGGAATTTTCAGGGGTATTCGACACATGCTGAAGCAGACTTAATCGCCTTCGGAGTGTCTGCTATCGGAAAAATAGGCCCTAGCTATGTGCAAAACGTGCGCGCCTTGAATGATTACTATGATCGCCTTGATCAAGGGATACTACCTGTGCTGCGCGGAATTCAGTTAACCCCCGATGATTTGTTGCGACGCAGTATCATTCAGGCACTGATGTGTCATTTCGTCTTGCCCATTGAGTCTTTTGAGATTGCCCATTTGATCCATTTCAAATCCTATTTCGCGACAGAATTAGCTGAGCTGGCGGCGATGGAAGAAAAGGGCCTGGTCACGGTGACTGATCAGTGGATCACTGTTAACCCTTCAGGCCGTCTACTGGTGCGGGCCATTGCCATGGTGTTTGATCGCTATCTGCGTTTTGACCAGGAACGGATTCGCTACTCGAAAGTGATTTGAGCATACACAAGACAGGACGGCACCAGATACTCAATGTATGACACTGGTTTTTTTGCGGTATTCCTCGTGGGGCTGCTCGGTGGGGTGCACTGTGTGGGCATGTGCGGTGGCATTGTTTCCGCGCTGACGGTTCAGCTTCCTCGTCAAAAAACGCCGTGGTCAATCCATCTGGCCTATAACCTTGGCCGTATCGGCAGCTACATGAGCGCGGGCGCCTTGATGGGTGCAATAGGCAGCTTCGGGCTGCTGCTTGATCATTGGCTGCCAGTGCAGATGACACTTTATGTAGCCGCCAATCTGATGCTGATTGGCCTTGGCCTTTATCTTACCGGCATGACGCAGACGCTGGCTTTTGTCGAGCTTGCCGGACAATGGTTGTGGCGACGCGTGCAGCCATTGACACGTCACTTTTTGCCTGTGCATGGCATGGCACAAGCACTGCCGCTGGGCATGCTGTGGGGCTGGCTGCCCTGCGGGCTGGTATATAGCGTGCTGGCGCTGGCGCTGCTTTCCGGAAGCCCGGTGCGCGGTGCCTTGATCATGCTCGCCTTTGGTCTTGGTACCCTGCCCAATCTCATGCTGGCAGGGCTGTTGCTTGTGCGTTTTCGTCGTCTGACACAGGGGCGTACTTTGCGTTTGCTGAGTGGTTCTTTAGTGCTGCTGTTTGGTGTGTGGGGTCTTATCAATGCGACAACGCTCGGCGGCAAGCTGTGGCAGGGCATTGTTTGTCACGTGTAAAAAGTCGGCGCTGGTAAGTCGGCGCGCAGATGCTTTTTGCAAGGCCAGGGGGTGATGATCACCTTGTCGTCGGGTCACGTGTTAAATCTTTTTTATCATTCCGACAGGTTGGGTTATAGCTCCGGGATGAACAATCCGGACATTGTTCTAGCCCAGGTTGAAGGTGTTACGCCGCTGACGTATTTGGATCATGCCTTGTTGGTGGGCAATGATTGCGATAAAACCGTCAAATTCTTGATTGAGGCGCTGGACTTTAATCTGACAGAAACGATTCTGGCGCCGGATGGCAGTCCACTTGCTTTCTTTTTAACTACCAGCCGTTAAAAGTAAAAAAGCGGTGCAGCCCAGAGGTAGGTTGCACCGCTTTTTTTATTGATTACCCAGTAGCTCAGTCTTGGCTCAAGCGGCTACTTTTTGCGTCAAACCAGCCTCTGCTTCGCCTATCCAATCAGGCCATCCTGCGCGGCGATTGGCTTCTCTGGCTAATTTTCTTTCTGCCGACGAGGCATATTCCAAATCCCATTTTTTCAGACGGGGCTTAACAATCAGGTTGTCCCATACCCAGGGAATGAGCGCTGCGGGGGCGCAGATGAACACGCTGGGCATTTCAGGCGCACCTTTATGCACTTGCAGGTTATAGAAAGGCAAAAAGCCATCACGGTGGTGATCAATATGGTTGGTAATCTCCACACCTGCGATACGTGACATGGTGGAAAAATGATGCCAGGTGTGACGGTCTTCAATCGGTTGGCTGGTGACGCGTTGCAACCCGTAATGTTGCAGATAATTGAGGGCTTCTAAGACAAACTTGGTGGTCACCATCACCGCTAGCGTCAAGCTGCCTGCAAGCGCGCCTGCATATAAACCAATACCCAAGGGTGTGCCAAACACGGCAACCAGTCCCCAGAACACCAGGCTGCCAGGCCCCCACACACTTTTGTTTTTTACCGACAGGCGGCGCTTTTCCAGCTCAAAGGTATCCATATAAGCGCCTTTGGTTGCACGCCAGATGAATTGATAAAACTTTTCACCACGCTGTGGCGTATCGCTGTCATTTTCAGTATCAAAGTGCAGATGATGGGTATGCACATGGCCTATGGCGCGATGCGGGTCAAAAAAGAAAGTAGCAGCAATGTTGGCCAGAAAACGCTCGAATGCACCTCGTCTGTGCATTAGCTCGTGTGCGACGGGCAGGTTGGGTACGGCGCTAATCCAGACCAGACTGGCAAAGCAGCCAAGGAGTGCAAGGTTGATATTGGTCGTGATATCAAAGCCTGTCTTAATGCGCCAGGCAAATGTGCCATACATGATCAACATGAGCGCTACGTGTAGATACAACGGTAAATCAACAAAGAACGGATGATGGATCTGGCGGTTTTTATAGTCGTTGGGCAACATCAAATCCAGCACCAACAGAAACAGATAGGTTGAGGCACCAAGCCACACCCATTGTCCGCCAAGATAGAAGCCAAGAATAGCGACTGCCACGAGCAGTGTATTTAGGTAATAACGCAAGTAATCCATGATTTCTCCTCTGAAATTGCGATCACGGTTTAAAAAGCGCCCTCAAGCGATAAATCCGAGGGCGGGTGGGTGTGCTGAAATTCGCTTCAGGTATAGACCGTGGTGAAAGATGGCGTGAGCTCTCGGGTGTGATAGAAAATCCCCTGACCCAGGTGTGACTCGTCCCATGTGGTGACCGGGCGGTCGGGTTGCGCAAGATAACCCAGTCCGGCAAATGTCTCATTGCGGTTTCCCGATGGGTCGAAGAAGTAAATCGTTTCGCCACGGGTAATGCCGTGACGCGTGGGGGTGACATCGACGGTAGTTTTGTTTTTCGACATGATGTCGGCTGCTTTGAGAATATCGTTCCAGTTATCCAAAAAGAAAGCGATGTGGTGCAAGCCGTTAATCGGGCCGCCGACAAAAGCCAGGTCATGCGGTGTCGACGTGCGGAAAAGCCACGTTGCCGCTTTTGCATTTTCCGGGCCGACCAGAATCTGTTCGGAGAGATAAAAGTCCAGCACTTCCATGCAGAACTTGGTGTTTTCTTCCACCATGTTGATGCCTTTTTCAGGATTCATCTCGCACATCAACAGGCAATGATCCAGCCAGTGTGCGCCTGTACCTTTGATGTCATCCGGCCATGGGTCTGGGTTGGTAGAGCCCACGTCCGTATTCACAAACTCTTTTTTTGCATACAGGCGCATGTCGTGCCCACTGGGCAGATTGAACTTCAACATGCGGCCAACGAAAGGCAAAGTGTTGGCGGGTTGAAATTCTGTTTTGATGCCATAGGCTTCAATGCGAGTTTTAAACGCATCCAGGTCGGCATCACGTTCCACTTTGTATGCCACGTGGTTTATGCCAGCCTTATCTGCAGGGGAGAGGATAAGGGAATATCTATCCCACTCATCCCAGCATTTTAGATAGACATTGCCCTCTGCATCTTTGTGTGTCGTCTTCATGCCGACTACTTTTTCATAATGTTTCAACGCTGCATCCATATCCATAACGCGAATATTGACGTGACCGATTCTCATGACGCCCATAACACTCTCCTTGAATTATTTGATTTGGTTTCAGAGGCTAAAAAACAAACACACCCTATGCCGATAAGAATTCTTTCATGGTGTGGCAAAGGAGGCTTTGATCAAGGTCAACAAGGCATGACTTTTCTGGGAAATGATGAAATTTTCAGAAATGTTTGTTGTGTTGATATAGATCAACCAGAAACATGGTGTCGATTGATAGGCTGACCAACACAAAAAATTATTTTTTTGTTACCAGCTCTGAGGAGAAAATTTTGAATCAAACAGCGATAACACACGAAGAAGCCATCAAGCGCGCCATTCATGAAACACAAATGCATCGTTTGCTGCGGCCGAAAAATACGGCGGGTTTGGCTTGGGCCACGCTATTCATGCCTGCGCAGTATGGGTTAAGCGCATATCCGCTGGTCTGAATTTGGTTTTTAAACTACACAAGGAGATCGAATCATGGCAGTTGTGACTGAATTAGGGTACTTGGGTTTAGGTGTGTCCAACATGGCAGCATGGCGCGAATATGCTGCGCAGGTATTGGGGCTGCAGGTGTTCGATGAGGGCGAGACGGATCGCTTTTACATGCGCATGGATTATCAGCATCACCGTTACATTGTGCATAACAGTGGCACAGATGATCTGGATTATCTGGGCTGGCGTGTTGCCGGGCCTGAAGAGTTCGATGAAATGAAGCGTCAGCTAGAAGCGGCAGGCGTTGAGTTTCGCCAGTGCGATGCGGCAGAATGCCAGGAGCGTCGCGTGCTTGATCTCATCAAGTTTTTAGATCCGGGTGGCAATCCTACGGAGATTTATCACGGCCCGTTGATTGATTATCACAAGCCGTTTCATCCTGGGCGCGGGATGCATGGCCGGTTTGTGACGGGAGAAGAGGGCTTGGGGCACCTCATCCTGCGGCAAACGGATGTGCAAAAAGCCTACCGGTTTTATACCGATGTGTTTGGCATGCGCGGCTCGATTGAATATCACCTGCAAGTGCCGCAGGCACCGGGAGTCATTGCCAAGCCGGTATTCATGCACTGCAATGGCCGCGATCACACGGTGGCTTTTGTGGGCGGCCCTGCACCCAAGCGCATCAATCACCTGAAGTTTGAAGTGGACAACATTGATGATGTTGGCTTAACGCACGATATAGTCAGAGACAGGAAGTTGCCTGTTCATTTGGGTCTGGGCAAGCACAGCAATGACCACATGCTCACTTTTTATCACGTCAATCCTTCTGGCTGGCTGGTTGAGGTGGGCGGTGTGGGCCGTAAAGCTACTCACCAGTCGGAATACTATGAGTACGACATGTGGGGTCATGACAATGAAGAGCCGGGTTATGGGCTGGATCTCCGCTTGCGCTATGACTGGTCAAAAAAGTGACGCTGTGAAGTTATAAAGGTACGTTGTCGCTGTTAAACAAACGCAAAAGCCGCTTCAGCAGGAGCGGCTTTTGCGTTTTAAGGTTATGGATAAAAGTCGGCGCTGACAGGACGGTGCTAAACGCCTCAGGAAGAAAGGATGCGCAGATATCCAGAGGCAAAATATCACGGCGGATCACGGCAGATCAGGATAGTGGCGAAACTCCGAACCACGTGGCATGGTAGTACAGCACTATAAAATAGGCTGCAATGCTCACCAAGAGCATGGGTTTGCTGATTTCGCTAAAGACTATGCGGTTGCGTCCCCTCAGAATGGCGAGAAAGGGCACGTGCGAGGTTTGAGCAGCAAACGTATCCCATGCTGCGCCGAATTTTTCTCGGTATTTTCGTTCCATGTTCAAGGGGCCGATAAATCCCTGAAAGATAAAACTGCCAAACAGCAGATGGCCTGCCCAATCACCATTCACCATGAAATGCGCCAGTCCCCACAGTCCAAACCCGACCAGTCCGGGGTTGCGGGTGATGCGTAGCAACCCTCGTGCGCTGATATCTTGGGGTTGGTTCTGATTGAGAACGCTGATGTTTTTAGAAAAAGTACCAACAATCAAAAATACGAAGGCAAAAACCATCAAGACATTGGCCACTGGTTTTAAAGCTACCGCTTTGCCCCAAGTTTCAATATAAGGCGCATGGGCGTAGGCCCATCCCATCCAGATCAGGCTTGCGAAAATAGCCAGCGAAAAGAGGATGCGGAATATTTTTTCTCCGGTGATGGCAACGATCACGTGACGCAAAGGGCTACCGGCAACCAGCCAGTGCAAGCCGATAAACAGGCCGCAGGCCAAGACTAGGGAATTCAAAGGCAACATTTTTTTCCTCCAAGGTTGAATTGACGCGGCGAGAAAAGTAACACTTTCAGGTGACGAGTGCATCAAGGCAAGTACGGCTTTTCGGTTTTTGTTGACCTGGATCAAGCTAACCACAGTGCAAACCCTTGGCTGGCAAGGCAATCCATGCCTTTTGTGCGCCCATGCCTGAAGTGCCTAATGCCGCAGCAGAGGCCAAGAGCGCAACACGCGATTTTCGGCGCTCGCTGATGCGTTGAGGAGTAGGGTGCTTTAGTCAGAGGTCACTCGCCAGAAACTCGGCGCTGGCGATACGGCAAAGCTGAAGGGGTAGGTGATGTATCGGGGAAAGACGGGAAAAACAGGGCGCGAAATTTAATAATTTCCCGCTCTTTTTTGTGCTGATTCCCGTCGGCGTGGATAGCGTTGGCGGTGACACGGGGTATCACCACAAAACGGTATTTGGTTGACTTAAGTCAAGTCGGTTTGATTACGCCCCTCCTAGAATCAGCCGAACTTCTTTTCAGGAAGAAGCAAAAAAGACCGATCACGGTCAATTAATCGGGAGTTGAGATGATAAATGTGGATGATCTGATTGATCAGACAACCGGCGCGCAGCGGCGGGTGATTTACGCTGATCAAGCGATTTATGAGCAGGAGCTGGAGCGGATCTTTGGCCGGTGCTGGCTGTTTCTGGCTCACGAATCGCAGGTCCCGAACCCGGGTGATTTTTTCCGCACCTATATGGGCGAGGATGAAGTCGTGGTGGTGCGTCAGGATGATCGTTCGATCAAGGTTTTTCTAAATACCTGTACGCATCGTGGCAATCGCCTGACGCGTGCTGATCGCGGCAATACGCGGGCTTTTTCCTGCAACTATCACGGCTGGGCGTTTGGCATTGATGGCAACCTGGCGACTGTGCCGCTGGAGAGCGAAGTTTATTTCAATGAAATCGACAAAGACCAGTTTCGGCTAGTGCCGGTTGAGCAGGTTGATTCATATCACGGGTTGATCTTCGGCTGCTTTGACAAGGATGCGCCTTCCTTGGCGGATTATCTGGGTGACATGCGCTGGTATCTGGACGTTGCGCTGGATGCCATGCCCGGGGGGACTGAGTTATTAGGTGCGACTCAAAAAGTCATCATCCACAGCAACTGGAAACTGTCTGTTGAAAACGTTTGCGGCGATGGCTACCACTTGGGCTGGTCGCATGGCGGTGCGTTGAAAGCGACGCAAAGCGGTGATTTTTCCGGCTTTACAGTGGGTAACTCCAACGTGAATCTTGAAGGCGGCATGTCCGTTGCCGGGCTCAATGGCAATTCCGTCTTGGCAACACTGGATGGCGTTTCAGGTTATGCCTTTTATCCCAACCCTACATTGGCGTTGAAGTATCTCTCGGAGAACCGCGCCAAAGCGGTGGAACGACTGGGAAAACTGCGCGGTGAAAAGCTCTGGGGTTCGCAATTGAATCTGACCGTATTCCCCAGCTTGCAGTTTTTGCCAGGGCTTAACTGGTTCCGTGTGTATCACCCCAAAGGCCCGGGCAAGATTGAGATGTGGACTTGGGCAATTGCTGAAAAGGCCATGCCAGACGAATTAAAACAGCAAATTCTTGATAACGAGTTGCTCACCTTTGGCCCTGCTGGTCTCTTTGATAACGACGATGGCGACAATTTAAGTGCCTGCACGGTGCAGTCACGTGGCTGGCGCACGCGGCAAATGCCGGTTTTCACCAATATGGCTTTGGGTCGCTCAGGCAAGCGCGTTGGCTTGCCAGGCGATATTGCTTCGGGTGTAGTGAGCGAGCACAACCAGCGCTATTTTTATCGCCGCTGGCAAGAACACATGCAGGCCAAGGATTGGTCTGAAGTACCCCAATACAACTTGAACCCACTGGAGGCGAAAGATGAACAGCGCACTGTCCAAGCCGCTTGAAGTGCCGGTGATGCTGGCTATTGATAAACACCTCGCACTGCAGCAGCAAGTGTTTTTTGAGGCACGGCTCTTGGATGATGAGCGCTATAACGATTGGTTAGGTTTGATTGATGAAGACATTCGTTACCGCATGCCAATGACCGAACGGCGCTTCCGTAAAGATCGTAGTGCTCCCCTGGCGTTTGGTGGCGGCTACATCTTTGACGAAAACAAGGGGCGGTTGACGATGCGTGTTGATCGCCTGCAGTCGGGCTTGGTGTGGGCCGAAGACCCGCGCAACAACGTACGTCGCATCATCAGCAATGTGGAAATCTGGCAAGGCGCAGAAGCGAATGAAGCAGAGGTGTATTCGATCGTGACCATTCACCGCAGTCGGATTGATGGTGAAGAAAAACGCTTTGTGGCGGGGCGGCGTGATATTTGGCGCGAAACAGCACAAGGCTGGCGACTCGCATTGCGTGAGCTGAAGCTCGACAACGACGTAGTTTTAGATAGCAACATGAACACTTTATTTTAACGAGGAGGCATTTCATGTCATCACAATGTTCAGACAATTACACAGGTAAAGCCCCAGCCGTTTGGCCGGCGAAAGTGAACCAGATTCCCAAAGAGGTATTTGGCGATGAGGCGCTGTTTGAAGAAGAACTCAAGAAGATTTTTTACGGCGACTGCTGGCATGTTGTCGGGCATTTTGCTGAAATTCCCAACGCGGGTGATTTCAAGACCTTTGATCTGGGTCGAGTGCCGCTTTTGATATCGCGTGGTAAAGATAACCAGGTCCGGGTGTTTTTTAATAGCTGCACCCATCGTGGAAATCAACTGGAAGTCGCCACCAGCGGCAACCGCAAGGAGTTTGAATGCCCCTATCATCGTTGGCTGTTTTCGCTGGAAGGTGCGCTGACCGCCTGCCCGGGGTCGAAAGAATTCGCCCCGGATTTCAAGCAAGAAAATTTTGGCTTGATGGAAGTTAAGAGTGCGCAATTCATGGGCATAATTTTTGTCACCATGGGCAAGAACACGCCACCCTTGACCGAGTGGCTCGGCGAGATTGTCCCACCCACCTTGAGCACGTTGCTCGGGGGTGATGGCCGTCTCAAACTGTTGGGTTATCAAAAAGTGCGCTATGACTCCAACTGGAAAGGCTACAACGACAACGATGGCTACCATGCCCCCATGCTGCATACGGCTTTCCGTTTGTTGAACTGGCAAGGAGGTACGACGGGATTTCAGCGCATGACCAAGAATGGTCATGTGGTGTTCGAAGCGGAATTGAAAGCGATTCAGAACAACGGATTTGTGAATGATCCGTCATTGGTTGAATTCAAGGGCAGTGATCCTGCCAAAGGATCGCGCATTGTGCAGTTTTTTCCTGCAACAGTGATGGTCAAACACCTTGACATCATTAACCTGCGCTTTGCGATGGCACGTAGCCATGACGTTACTGAAGTGCACTACGCTTATTTCGCGCATGAAGATGACGATGAGGCAATGATTCAGCACCGCATTCGTCAGTCATCCAATCTGCTGGGCCCCTGCGGCATGATCAGCATGGAAGATGCGGCCATCTTCCAGCGCATTCATATCGGTAACCAAACGCCAGGTTTTGCCGAGTTTCAGAAGGGCGTAACGAGCTTGTCCGAAATACCTATGGATGTTAAACAAAACGATGAGACCGGTAATTTACCGCGCTGGGAACACTACCGCAAAGTGATGGGCTTCAAACGGGAGGGAGAAAAATGAGTCAGACGATAACTGCCGCACACAGTGCGGCCATTGATTCATTACACGTCGCGTATCTGGCGGCATTGGATAAAGGTGACATGGTGGCGTGGGCGGCGACTTTTTCTTTGGCACCTGAGGCGAGCTACTTTTGTATCTCCACAGAAAACGACCGCCGTGGTTTGCCGTTGGCTTTGATGTATGACGACTGTCGCGGACGCATAGACGACCGCGTCTCGTTCGTGACTAAAGTCTGGGTCGGCACCTATCAACCCTACCGCACGAGGCATTTCATCCAGCGTCTGAGTTGCGAAGCGGCAGGAAATAACCGATACCGCGTGACTTCGGGGTTTACCATCATGATGAGTGCTGAAGGTGGCACCACCGCAGTGCTCACCAGTGGCGAATACCGTGATTTGATCGAGATTCAAGGTGACCATGCAGTCTTCTGTGAACGACGTGCTGTGTATGACGCAGATGTTCTGCCACGCTATATCGTGTTTCCGTTTTAATTTTTCCTTTTCACTGCAGGGAGAAAAAAGCATGAGTAGCTCTTCACTACTGTCGTCGCAATCGGCTATATCCCACAAAGACAAGGTAGCGGCCCTGGCACCAGATAATTTCACATGGCATGGTTATTCGGCCCTGGAAACACAGTGGCGCGTTGAACGTCTGCTCAGTCGATATGTTGCATGTATTGACGATGATGCTTTGGAGCACTGGCCGGAATTTTTTGTGGCTGAAGGCTGTCGTTATGAAATTATTACCCGTGAAAACGTAGAGCGGGGTATGCCATTGGCGCTGGTGTTTTGCAATAGCCAAGGCATGCTGGTTGATCGAATTGTTTCACTGCGTGAAGCGAACATTTACCCGCAGCGCTGGTATCGGCACATTGTCTCGAATGTGCTGATTCAGGCGGTGGCGGAAGATCATCTGGAAGTGCACAGTCATTATGTGGTGTTGCAGACACGTCGCAATGGTCAGACCAGTATTTTTAGCGCAGGCAAATATAAAGATCGCATTGTTTTTCAGAATGGTGAACTAAAGTTTGCTGAAAAGCGCGTGGTAGGTGATACGCACAGCATTGATACGCTGCTCGTATCACCTATCTGATCATTTCTGTCTAAGGAGAAAACACTGTGAATGCACCAATGGCCCCATTTGCTAAACCTTGGGTGGCGAATCCCGACGGCTACCGTGTGCCGTATGAGGTATTTACCGATCAGGCTTATTACGATCAGGAGCAGGAGCATATTTTTCGTGACGAGACTTGGTCGTTCGTTGGATTGGATGCTGAGTTGCCCAATAAGGGCGACTTTAAATCCACCGCGATTGGCGACACGCCCGTGATTGTGACGCGAGACCAAACGGGTCAATTGCATGTCTTCAAGAATTTATGCATGCACCGTGGTGCCTTGTTGGTGCGTGAATCTCGGGGAAACGTCAAGTCTTTTGATTGTGTTTATCACCAATGGTCGTTTGATTTGACCGGTGCATTACGCGGCGTGCCCATGCGGCGAGGTGTGCGCGGGGAAGGCGGCATGTCACCCGCGTTTGACATGGCGAACTTCGGGCTGGATGCCTTGCGAGTTGAAGTCATGAATGGTTTGATTTTCGCCAGTTTTTCAAAATCCGTTGAACCCTTGGCTGACTATCTGGGCGAGGGGATCGTGGCCAATATTCAGCGCATTTTTAACCGCCCGATTCGCATCATGGGTGACTACCGCCAATATATTCACGGCAACTGGAAGCTCTATGCTGAAAACACTCGTGATCCCTATCACGGCAGTTTGCTGCATTTGTTTCACAGCACATTTGGGCTTTACCGTGCGACACAAAAGGGATTCACCTACATGGATCCATCTAATCGGCATAGCCTGTTGAAAGCCACCGCATCCGCAGCGCCGACTTCTGCGAGTGAAGATCAAGAGGTTTACAAGAATGTCCGCTCTTACAACACCGAGTTTCATTTGCAGGATGCCAGCGTTTTGGCTGGCAGGCCGGAGTTTGAAGATCGCGCTTCGCTGGTCATCAACGCGATTTTTCCTAATCTGCTGATACAGCAAATTGCCAATTGTCTGGCCGTGCGTCAATCAGTTACCCATGCACCCAATGCCTTTGAGATTGTCTGGACGCTCTTTGGCTACGCAGATGATGATGAAGAAATGCAGATGATTCGCATGAAGCAATCCAATCTGGTGGGGCCAGCGGGTTTGATTTCGATGGAAGATGGCGAGGCGATAGAAATCGTGCAGGACGCTGTCATCCGCGATGGCAAGAAAACCTCGGTATTGGCTATGGGTGGTGTGCATGCGGGGAGTGTTGATCACATGATTACCGAAGGCCCGATTATTGGGTTTTGGGAAAACTATGCGCGCTATTTGAAGCTAGGGGATGAGTTGAAAAAATAGTGTAGTCAGATTTGCAAGAGACGACATCGAAACGACGCAGAAAAAGTCGGCGTTGATGATACGCCGCAAAGCTTTGAAGCCGAGTGCAGAGAATGTTTGAACCCGCTGCTGGGAAGAGTCACATCAGTAGAGTCATCTCAGCAGAGTCGCCTCAGAAAAGTTCTTTTGGTAGATGGCGTTTTAATGTTACGGCGCAGTAAAGGCGAATCCTTTGCTGCGCCGTTTTTCATTTTGAGGCCAAGCCTGCGTCATTCATGACTGAATGGTAATGCAGAAGGTGATTCTTAAAGCGCTTGATCGTCTTGCGTTCAGTTGACTTAAGTCAATATGAGCAAATCTCTTGATTCCTAGAATGATCTCAACTTCTTAAGAGAAATCAAAAAGCTGATAGCAAGAAACATACAGCTGATAAAAGAAGGAGAGGAGATCGTGCTGATGTTTGCTGACGTATTGCTTGATTCATCAACTTTCTCTTTAAGAACATTAACAGGCACGTTATTTTTCAATCGAAAGAGAGATATATCATGAATGCACCATTATCACGCGAAGCACTTCAGCAGGATAAGTTAAAAGCGTTGCTGGATGATCTGGAAAATAAGGTCGTTGTCAGTGGCCCCGGTGATGTCGTCCTGGGTGCCCGCAATATCTATACTGATCCGGCAATTTTTGATCTGGAACTAGAACACATGATCGAAGGCGGCTGGGTGTATGCGGCGCATGAGAGCCAGTTGCCCAAGGCAAATGATTACTTCACTCTTTATGTTGGCCGGCAGCCTGTTCTGCTTACAAGGGATGCGGAGGGTCAGATCCATGGTTTTCTGAATGCCTGCGCCCACCGGGGTGCTAAAGTGGTACGCCATACCAAGGGCAATCAGAAAGTGCATATGTGCACTTTCCACGGTTGGTGTTTTAACCCTAAGGGCGAACTCATCAATGTGACTGATGAGGACACAGGTGCGTATCCGGCAGGCTTTGATCGCAAAAACCTGGGCTTGACGCCAGTGGCCAAGTTGGAAAGCTATCGTGGCTTTATCTGGGTCAGCCTGAATGCGGATGTGCTTCCGCTAAAAGAGTATCTCAACGGCGCAACGACATTTATCGACTTGATGGCCGATCAATCGCCAACGGGTGAGTTAGAAGTGCTGCCAGGCGAATCAACCTATATCTATCAAGGCAACTGGAAGCTGCAAGCTGAAAATGGCTTGGATGGTTATCACGTCAAAGCGACGCATGGTAACTATGTAATGACGGTTGGCCGGCGCGCCAAAGGGCAATCCACCACCGAAACTAAAACGCTGGCGGTGGAAAAAATTGATACGGGTGTGAGTGGCTTCTTTGCCTTTGATCAGGGCCATGCCGTGCTCTACGCTCCTTACCCGAATCATAAAGACCGGCCGAACTTTGAATTTCGCGACGGCTATTTTAAAAAGTACGGCGAAGCCAGGACTGTCTGGATGACCGAGCGTTTGCGCAACCTGATGTTGTTGCCCAATGTGTTCCTGATGGATCAGATGAGCACCCAGATTCGCATCTTCCGTCCGCTGGCTGTAGATCGCACCGAAGTCATCACCTACTGCATTGCCCCGAAGGGTGAAAGTGCCGTAGCGCGCGAGAAGCGGTTGCGGCAATACGAAGATTTTTTCAACGCGAGCGGCATGGCGACACCGGACGATCTGGCCGAGTTTCGCAACTGTCAGATTGGTTTTCAAGCCAAGGATGCACCTTTTAGTGATATTTCACGCGGCAAGTCGCGCTGGATCAAAGGCGTCAGCGAAGTAGGCCAGTCTATCGGCGTACAGGCAAGGCTGAGTAGCACGAATGTCGCCGATGAAGGTATTTACGTCAGCATTCTTGAAGAGTGGGCTCGTCGCATGCAGGATATTGTGAAAAACGAACTTGAGAGGAGTGGAAAATGAACGCAGTCAATGAACATGTACGCCCTGCAAATTCTGCTGCCACGTGGCAATCTGTGGTGCGCTTTTTAGGCCAGGAGGCTA
>JAUSMB010000063.1 GCA_030645365.1 Rugosibacter sp. | reverse complement strand
GGGATATCTACCTCAACATGGAAAGACTTGCCTTCACGCATGCCAGTGATAACTGCAATGTCGGCAGCGCCCGGCATGATGCCACCCGCTAGCGCCAAGACATCGGTAATGCGGTTACTAGCCAGCTCCAGCGGATATTTACCGGGACGATTGACCAACCCCAGCACCGAAACCTGTGTGCTACGGTATTGCATCACGATGGCATTCACTTGCGGCTGGACGACAAAACCACCCTCCCGCAGCATGCGGGCTATAGTCTGTTCGGCAGACTGAATCGAAAGCCCGCCCACCGGCACTGTACCGACTAGAGGAAAGGTAATCGTGCCCGCTTCGGAGATGCGCGTCTCAACGCTGAGATCCGGATTCTGGAACACGCTGACCCGAATAATGTCGCCAGCACCCAGCACGTACTCGCGCTGACTGTCAGCGGCAGGGTTAACAACCCGTGCAACCTCAGCAGCCTCGGCACCGAAGAATGTAAAAAGAAACAGGCAAAAGGTGCAGGTTCGCGTAAAGAATGAACTCATGTTTTCATTTTCGAAGTATTGGTCATGCCGATAAAAAAGAACGAGGGGATGGCACATTACGATTACTTGAGCCCTGAAATTCCCTTATCCATGTGAGCATCTTCGGCCTTGGTTGGCACTGATACCGGTTTTGTATCAGGAGTTGCAGCCTTTGTTTTTTCGTCGGCCTTAGCCGCTGCAAAATCGCCCAAGTACTCGATTTTGGCTTTTTCACGCAATTGCTTCATTTCCTTTTCAGCAGCTTCCGTACGTTTTTGGTTACCCAGATACTGCTGAATAAATGCAGTGGATGATTTTTCGTCCATCGGCATACTGCGCGACGCAGCCAGTTGCACTACCATCACGCCGTCACGCCCACCGATGACACCAATCTGACCATCTTTCATCTGGGAGAATTTCGGCAGCAACCCCAGTGGCAACTCCTCAGCAGCCTTGGTGCTTGTGTTAGCTGTAAAAGGAATTTTTTCTGCTTTCAGCCAGGCAGCAACATCTACCAACGATTTGGCGCTGCTCATCTGCTGCTGCAACTTCGCTGAAAAATCAGGTTGAGCGGTCTGGATCACCAGCTGTTGAAACTGGTAAATACGACGCTCGCTGAAAAGCTCGGGATGTTTGCTATAGAAGTCCCTGGTTTCATCAGGCGTAGGCTTTGCCACGCGTGATAAAACAGTTTCGATATAAGCACGTGAAAGAATCTCTCGCCGGGCAGCTTCCAACGCCTGCACAACCCTGGGATCACGTTCGAGCTTTTTTTCCTTCGCTTGCTGCACCAGCAATTCCTGATCAACCAGCTTGTCAAGAATCTGCTTGCCTGCCACTTTAGCCTGCTCTGGCGGGATATTGCCCGCACGCTCAAGAACACTGTTGATCTGATGAACAGTAACTTCCTCTTTATTAACCTTGGCGGCAACCTGGGTAGCGGGTTTTTTCCCATCGTCGCTACTGCAACCAACAAGAGCAGCGGTAATCAGAAGAAGAATCAGGTTACTGCGGCACATAAACGAAGACGAAGACGAAAAAGAAGCAGGCATTGAAAATTCCTTGGTATGCATCATGAGATAAAAAGGGTGCCTAACATCTCCGCACCTGCTCTAACAGCGGGCTAAGTTACCAGCCCATTATTACAACGCGATTACGCAACCAGCACATTCTGTTTTCAGCGAAGCAGCTTGCAGGTACGCAAAAAAACGGCGACAGAATCAAGCGCTATCGCCTAAGGAAGGGGTGAAAATCGAGTCTTGTGATTCCAGCAAAAGCTGAAATCCAGAATGAAACAATGCAACCCTGGATCCCGGATCTCGCTAGCGTAACGGGCAAGATCCGGGGGTAACTTCTTTCGCCAGGGCAACAAGTCGATTGTCAACAAACGACCGGGGATTGCCCACCGATTATTTAAAAATCAGGGAGCAACCGGACAGGTAGCAACTTTGACAATACGGTCTTGAGTACCCGGGGCTGCAGGGGTATGGGCCGCGAAGTAGTCCTTCATGGCATCCAGATCAAGAGCGCCGCCCAGCGGGGCGGTGCCTGCATTGAACACCGTAAAGTTGTCGCCGCCGGTGGCCAGGAAGGAGTTCATGGTCACGCGGTAGCTGGCAAGTTTGTCGATGGGCACGCCATTGAGTTGCACGCTGCCGTCACAGACGAACTTGCCGCCTTTTTGAGCCGCGAAGTTGGCGGGCGTAGTGTCGAAGGTATGCTGATAAGCGAAGCCCTTCGACACCTGCAGGATGCGGGCGAAAGGCTGAAGGACACCCCACTGCTGCTCGAGCAAATCATAGAGCTGCTGGCCGCTCAACGTCTTGGTCACCAGGGAGTTGCCGAACGGCTGCACGATGAAGGCTTCGCCGTAGGTCACCACGCCATCGCCTTCGCCAGCGGCGCTGGAGGCGTAGGTGAAGTCGGCGCGGATACCGCCTGGATTCATGAAGGCGATGATTGCGCTACCCAGGGCTGCCGGGGCGGTAGCCTCCAGTTGCACATCAGCGATCACGTCACCGAGAGCAGACTCCCCTGCACTATTGCTGCTGCGGGTGATGGCAGCGGTAATCTGGCCAATGGCCTGATTGGCCAGAGGCGCGGCCAGCGCGTTGTAGTTGCTTACCAGTGTAGTTAACGCAGGCACCGCAGTCATGGCTGGGTTGCTGCGATCCACCAAGACGTTGTCAACGGCAATACTTTCCACCTCGCGCGTGGCAGTGTTGAGGGTCAGGTCGATCTCGGTGACCATGCGGCCAATGGCATTGGTGCTGGTGACCGGGATATTGCGGTCGACGCTGTTGGGCAGGCTGCACAGATAGGCCTGGTGGGTATGGCCGCTAATCACCAGATCTACCTCGTCATCCATACGCTTGACGATATCCAGAAGAGCACCTGAGATGCCGCTGCAGTCGTTGATGACACTGGAAGTGGTATCCACTGCGCCCTCGTGCACCACGACTACTACTGCCTTTGCGCCCTGCGCCTTTAATACGGGAATAAGCGCGTTGACGGTCTCGGCCTCGTCCTTGAAGTCCAGCGTGCTGATGCCACTGGGGGTGACGATGCTGGGCGTGGCTTTCAGGGTCATGCCGATGAAGGCCACCTTGTTGCCTTTGAAATTCTTGATGGCGTAGGCCGGGAACAGGGTCTTGCCATCGGCTTTTTCCACCACGTTGGCGGCCAGGAACTTGAACTTGGCGCCCTCGAACGGATAGGGCGTGCCCACCTGGTTGCCCTGGCAGGAATTAGCGTCGGTGGGATGGCAGCCACCGTTTTGCATGCGCAACAACTCGTCCTTGCCCTCGTCAAACTCATGGTTGCCCACGGCGTTAACATCCAGACCAAGAATATTCATGCCTTCAATGGTCGGTTCGTCATGGAACAGGGCGGAGATGAGCGGCGTGGCGCCAATCAGGTCGCCGGCGGAAACCACCACACTGTTGGGCGATTTGGCACGTATGCTGTTGACATACGCCGCCAGCATGTCGATGCCGCCCACCGGCTTGCCGGAAAAATTGCCCGGGCTTAATAACTGGCCGTGAAAATCATTGATGGCGGCGATTTTCACCGACAGGGTCTTACCCACGGCGGTCTGGGCGGCGACTCGCATCAGCCCGGAGCGCTCCTGGACGGTAATTTTTTTCGTTTCCTGCCATTCCAGGGTAAGTGCGGAAACCGCGCTGACAAATTCACCATGGTTGCCCCAGTTGGCACCCTCAACAGCAGTGTCAATGATGCGGTCATTGATGCAGATGCCGCCGATGTCCTTGTTGATGACACCCGAATCCACAGCGCCGACAAAAACATTGGTGCGGTTATCCAGACAAGCGGCCTGGACCTGAGCGGTACCGCAAGCGATCATCGTAGCCAGAGCGAGGGGTTTGAATAGGGTACGCATAAAATAAATTCCTCAGTTGTGTGTGAAACAGGCAGTTTGGATGTTTTGAATTCTCCGCCAGAGTTGTGACAACCGATTGGTGGGAAGCCAGCGCGGACATAGGTAATTCGGTCTACGGACTGCAATAAAAAAGCGGTGATGGCAGAGCCATGCCATCACCGCTAGGGGCCATCCCCCCAGCCTGTATGGCCGGAAGGAAATCTGCGAACGATCAGGCCGTCTTGCCCTGCTTCCGGCGGCGGGCGGCAAAGCCGACCAGGCCGAGGCCTGCCAGCAGCATGGCGTAGGCTTCAGGTTCGGGTATGGGTGAATTTATGAAGCTTTCGCTGAAGCCCCCTGTGAAGCTTTGCACATGGAGGCCAACACGCAACCAGGGGGTGGCGTCGGTTGGAATGCTACCTGGCAGGGCAAGCGCGGCCAGCACGTCGGCAAAAGTCTTGCCGCTCTTGAGCGAAAAATCGATCACCAACCACTCGCCAGTCGCATCGCTGTCCTGGACACCATTTTTGGTTGGTGGACTATCGGCATCTGCCAAAAAGCCGACGGTAGTCTTGAAAGCAGGAGAAACGCTATTCCCACCGGGCAGATCAGGTGGCGCTGCGCTTCCTCCCGTATAGCTTACTCCACTGCTGGAGCTGATTCCGCTGATCCCGAGCAGTGCCCCATCAGCGAAATAGACGTCGGTCAGACTCGAATAATTGGAGTTGTTGATGAACTTAAACCGCACCGAGTCCCCACCGATATCACTTACTTCCGCCCGCAAATTCGCTACGCCGTCAGCGACCGCATTGCCAGTCGGATCGTTGCTGGTGATGCCATAAAAATTCAGGACTGCCGGCGCGGCATATGCAGGAGCCGCCGACAGCAGGCCGATGCAGCAGACGGCGCCGACCAGTGACTTGAGAAATTTCGTATTCATGACGCGTGCTCTCCTTTTTCAATGCGCACCTGGAAGTGCCAAGCAACAAGGGAATGGCGACATGCCTTTCCGCATGGATTGCATCATGAAGGAAGCAAGTTACAGGAATTTCAGCAGTCGACGTGCAGCACATGGTATGAACAGACCATATCGATCGAGCGAAAAAACCATGGGGATGGCTACCCATGGTTCCTGCTGATGAACTACCCTAGTTCAGGAGCGATTCGCGCGACGCCGACTCATTACACCAAGAAGACCCATTCCTATGGCGAATAGCGCCCATTGCTCAGGCTCTGGAACTGCGACAACCGAGAACAGGTAAGCACCACCCGACAAACCATTGGCTTGACCAGCTAATTCAAAATGATAGTTGCCAACACCCAGTACAGAATCAAAAGCCGGCGGGCTTCCAGTTGAGGAGGCAATCAGCGTATTGGAACTATCGTAAAGAGAGAAGGCAAGATTGTTGATGTGTAAGAAGCTCATGTTACCCAGCAGTAAATCAAGTGATACGGCACTTGCGGCCACATCATTCGCCAAGGCTGAGACGCTGAAATTATAGTTATCAAGAAAATTTCCGGCTGGCAACACGACCGAATTTATGTACGGGGTACTGGATACCGTACCAATGTTGTAGATCGTCGCAGAGGCCGGTGCTGCGTAGAGTCCAATGGCAAGCGTGGCCATAACGAGTGTTTTAGCAAAGATAGAACGGGTTTTTTGCGTTTTCATGGGATAGCTCCTTTAAAGTAAGTAAGTCAGGCTAGACAACAATCAATGAGGTATAAAATTCGATGGCATATTTACTGTGAGACTTATCGAGAAAAACTGCACCAACCATCATTACAGCAATGTGAAAATTTAATACGATTTCTTTAGTACTAAAGAATCAATAAAAAAAAATCAACCCGTAGTGCTCTGCTCATTCTGCACTGAATGTATTGCAATTATTATGGTGTTTAAGTTCTTAGATATAGTCTGAAAAGCCCATCAAACCGCAGGGACAGTAAATCCTGACAGCGATGATCGGATGCGGCTTACAAAAATAGTCCAAAAGGACTATATGCCATTGCACATCGACTGGTTGTCATGCAATGTAATACCGCTAGCATTGCCAAATGACACTCCGTTCTCTGATTGTTTCAGCCCTGCTCGTCCTATCCATCAACCAGGCACATGCACTTATGTCAGGCGTGGGCCCTGATTCCCCTGCGGCCCGCATTGATCCGAACACGACGACTTCACCCTGGGCAGGCGTTGCTAGCCTGTCAGTAGGGACAGGCACTTACAGCGCAACATTAATTGCGCCAAACTACATTTTGACCGCCGCCCATGTCGTTGCTGGTGCAACGCTTGATAGCGTCACCTTTAACTTGAACTTCGGCGGCGACCTGACGCAACGAATCGGCGCAGCAGAAGTCTTTATTCATCCTGATTATCACGGCTTCAATTCGCCTAACTTGAACGATGATCTTGCCATCATCCGCCTCGCCAATCCAGTGCCAGCTGGCGTGCCAATCTATGGATTGCAACACGATGCATTTGCACCGGGTACAACGTTAACGTTTATTGGCTATGGAGCCAGCGGTACGGGCAATACAGGTGCAACAATACCTGCCAACCCTGCAATCAAACGCACAGGGCAAAACAATGCTGATCAATTCGCTCTTGATGACGAAGGTAACGGCAAAGCAGAGATCTATTATTTCGACTTTGACGGACCCAGGGGTACAAGCAACCTGATGGGAGGAAGCACGCTTGGAAATGCTTTGGAAACAACCGTTGGCGGAGGCGACTCAGGCAGCCCGGCCTTCATTCGCAGCAGTGATGGCACTTGGCGGCTGGCCGGCGTAAACACTTTCACCTTCACAAGTATGCCGGGGCAAACCGCCTCCACCTTCGGCACGGGCGGTGGTGGGATGCTTGTTTCCACCTACGCCCAGTGGATCAGTAGCGTCGTCACACCGGTACCCGAACCAGCACCGTATGCACTCATGCTAACTGGCCTCTGTCTGGTGAGCATTGTGGCATTCAGAGGTTCGGCAACTACCTCCGCCAGATAGCAGTTAGCTCTGTTACAGGTGCAACACTGATACAAACAAACTCTAAATTGGATTAAAACGCGAGCTAGTCTAATCAGGCTAGTGCGCAAGCCATGCAGCTTCACCGGACTTGCACACAAAAACCCTATATTGACAAATGCTGCGCTAAAAAATTCGTTACGCAGACCAGCGGATTGGATATCCAAAAATATCACCTCGCTACTTCTTTATTATTAACCTTTATCCGTATCGGAGAAGCATATGAAAACAAATTTAAGAAAGCCCTTACTGGGTGTTATTGCCGCTCTCTTGACAGCTGGTGCCACGATGGCGCACGCCGATGTCAGAATCACCGAAGTCGCTCCGTGGAGCAGCGGCAACTCGCCTGTCGGTGCGGATTGGTTCGAACTCACCAACACCGGCGCTTCAGCGCTGAACATCACCGGCTGGAAGGTGGACGATAGCTCCAATTCGTTCGCCTCGGCGGTGGCTTTAAATGGTGTTAGCAGTATTGCTGCTGGTCAATCAGTGATTTTCATTGAAGGTAACGCTACTACTACTGCTGCCAGCTTTATCACCAATTGGTTTGGTGCTAGCGCTCCGGCAAATTTTGCCATTGGCTACTACAGCGGCTCCGGCATTGGCTTGAGCGCTACTGCTGATGCGGTCAATATCTATAATGGCAGTGGCGTTCTGCAAGCTAACGTCAGCTTCGGTGCATCGGACAGTATGTCTCCCTATCAAACGTTCGACAATGCTGCAGGACTGAACAACACTGCGATCTCGCAACTGAGTGTCGTTGGTACCAACGGTGCCTTTATTGCGGCGAACAGCGCTATCGAGATTGGTTCGCCGGGCACTATCGCTGCGGTGCCAGAACCCGAAAGCTACGCGCTGATGCTGGCCGGGCTGAGTCTGCTTGGCTTCATTGCCCGTAAGCGTCAGGTTTGACAGGAAATTTTATGAAAATCAAACATCTGATTCTCGCGGTCGCAGCGGTATGCAGTATTCCCGCACACGCGGCGAACTCTATCAACCTGGGTAACTACGCTGTATCCAGCGTCTATGCACTTGACATCCTGAACGGCACTGGCGGAGGCATTTCAGGCCTCGAAGCATCGGCAGTAACTTATGCCCGGGATCGCGGTACGCTGTTCTTCGTTGGCGATGAAGGCACGGGCGTGATTGAAACTTCGCTCACCGGCCAGACGATAAGCCGTATGAACTTCGACTGGACTGGCACCGGTAGCACCAAACACGATACCGAAGGTTTGACCTATCTGGGTGGCGGAGTGCTGGTTGTCGGAGAAGAGCGGTTGCAAGATGCTTATCGCTTCACCTACACCGCTGGCGGCACCGCTACTCTGGTCAACAGTTTTGTGTCCACCAGCAATGTAGCCGTGGGCAACAACGGTATGGAAGGCATCAGCTACGATCCACGTGACGGTAGTTTCATAACGATCAAGCAGCAGAGTCCGCAGAATATCCTTGCCGGGACGCTGACCTTCGCCGCCGCCACCGGTAGCCCCCCTTCACTCAGTGGTGACGGGTCTTCCCCTCTCGGCGGCGGCACGTCAACGATGATGCAGTTGTTCGACCCGACGCTGATGAGTATATCGACTTTGTCAGATGTGCAAACGCTGTCTCCCGTAAATGCACTGTTGGGCACTGCCGCAGCTGATAATCTACTGGTGCTAAGCCTGGGTTCGAAAAGCTTAATTGAAGTGAACCGTCTCGGGCAGGTCTTGAGCAGCTTTGATCTCAGCAATATTTTGCCCCACAATGCAATCGAAGGCGTCACTGTGGATGAGCACGGCACGATCTATCTGGTTGCTGAGCAGATACAAGATGGCACCCAGGGATTAAACCCGGCATCACAGCTCATTGTATTGACGGCACCAGTGCCTGAGCCCGAAACCTACGCGATGATGTTCGCCGGTTTGGGCTTGCTTGGCTTCATGACGCGTCGCAAAAACAGCAATCCAGCAAACACCTGATTCGCGCTTGCTTAGATCTCGTCTGCAGACTGCAGGCGAGATTTTTTTGCGTTGCCTGGATTGAAAGTCATCTGACGCATTGGCAAAATTTAGCCTCAAAATTCAGTCTGAAACTAGCACTCAAATCAACACGGGTGCATACCCCCGCACGGTGTGGGCTAATAAAAAGTCGGCGCTGATGAGACGGCGCATAAGTGTCGCAAAGAGCTGCTATGTTGCAACGCTATCGTCGCTTTGACAAAAGTACTAAAAAATCTAAAAACTGAATTGCGCGTTAGCCACTACAACTTTGTCCCGATAAGGGAATCCCGAATAGTTTGATTCACGCTCCTCATTGGACAACGTCATGCTAAGTTTCAGGCTTGTCATTGGGGCATAACTAACTGACAAAGAGGCAACGTTAAGTCTGTCTTTACGCTTCTCGATGCTACTCAGTATTGCGACGGGATCCCCCAAGAAATCACGCACTCGCCGTTCGACTGACGCCTGCATGGATGTCTTGGCTGTCGGCATCCAGGTTGCGCCCAGAGCGATACCTCGTGTTACTACAAAGCTTGACAAGATGTCATCCTGCGCCCCGATTTCCCGCCGTGTGGTGATGTTGAACTGCGTCGATCCAGACATCAGCCAAGACCACGAGAGACGTCCTGTCACACCTGAAAAATCACGCACCTTCACCTGCTTGTGATTACGCCTCACACCAGCAACAAGGGCATCGACTCGGCTTGCCCCCGTCAGCCGATACCCCACGTTGCCTTCGATTTCATCTTGTGAGTAACTATTATCAACAAGGCCATTCGGTGTCGGCTCGCGATTCGGGTAGTCACCTTCGGTACGGCGTAAGCGCAAGGCAAGAGAGTTTCCGTTACGTGGCATAAATTTGGCGACCGCTTCAGCACCATTGGCCTCGAATTTTCCCGTTTCACGTAAGTCCGAGCTGTTATCACTCTTCGCCTGGAACATACTCACCCCCACTGACCAGTCTGGATGCAACCAGTAATTAGCGCCGTAAGACAGTCGTTGGTAGGTATTGAGACTCTTCACCGGGCTGCGAAAATCACTAAAACCTGTCAAGCTTTTATTCTGCGAAAAGGCAACTTCGCCGTGCCATCGGTTGCCTAGCACCCAATCCCAAACACCTTTGATATCCGACCCGTCGTAATCAAGAAAATTGAACTGTGCATAGCGCACGCGACTGGCATTCAAATCAGCGTGCAAACGCTGCCTGCCTAACAGCTTATCCATAACAACACCCACGGAAGTGATAGTAATAGTATCCGCACGCTGACCCGTACTGATCTGCGGCGGCAAACTCACATCGTCAGGTAACCGGAACACATTGCTATCGCGCATGACGCTCTGGTTAAGGTTGAAATTAAAGACATCTGCCTCGTCGGCACGCACACTACCAACCCACGCAGTGCTGCATGTAGCGACGAGCAAGGGCAACCAGCGACGGTAGTTATTAATGCTTTGCATGGATCCGGAATTCTAAGCACCGGATGTGACCGTTTCCTTACACAGGCAGTTTATTTCGCGAGAAGTCTTGATCAAAAGCAAACCGTCATAAATCTCTCATGTTCACGCTGTAGATTGGCTAGCTCAAGTACTTTCATATTATCAACCATTCATCTCACATGCTCTCCGCTCTGGGTCATCAGCAAAGCCTGCTTCGTTCGCAGCTCAGCATCCACTCGCTGCTCGGAATTTTTCTCGACCCGCTGATCATTATCGCCAGCCTGTTTGGTGTCGCCTTTTTTCATGAAGAAACAATTGATGCACCGTATGTCATCCTGGCGCTGATCGTATTTTCGCTCAGCTTTCCGGGAACCTCGCGGCTAAACGACCGCTTTCGCAAGCTATTTCGCGATATCGTCATCAGCTGGTGCCTGCTGGCAGCCATCCTGTTTTTCTTCGGCTATGCCAGCGGCTATCTCAATCAGTTTTCGCACCAGGTGATGCTCGCCTGGTTCCTGGTCACACCGACGGTGTTAGTCGCCGCGAATGAGATGGCCCGGCGCCTGGTGCCACGAATCCTCTCGCTGCATGGCTATCAGCGAACGGCAGTGATCGTTGGCATCAGCGA
>JAUSMB010000062.1 GCA_030645365.1 Rugosibacter sp. | reverse complement strand
ATACAGCCCGCACAGCCCTTCGAGCCAGACACCTCGCGGGCGCGATTCATTATTGGTATGAATGACTACAGTGAGAATGACGATCTACCCGCATTAGCTGCGTGCCTACGCCAGTCAGCGCCAAATGTTGAGCTTGTTGTCCATATGCTAACAGCGGAGGACCCCGAGCCTTTACTGGAAACCGGTCAGCTCAGGTTCATTATTGGCGTGGAGACGTACAGCAAGGTTTCCAAGCGATTGCGCTCTGAAAATTGGATCAGTGATCGGCTAGTTTGTCTGGTCAGCCAGAACCACCCGTTGGCAGCCCGTCAGCATGTAAACCTCAAACAATTCGAGGAATTACGTCATGTTTATCCCTCGCCCTTAGGCTTGCGTACAAATATTGTGGAAACCTGGCTTGCCGAGCAGGGGTTACAAAGATCTATCGCTGTGACGACGCGAAATTATTGGGTAGCTGCACAAGTTGTGAGCGGAAGCGACTACCTACTGAGTGTTCCATTCCGCGTTGCGACAAAGTTAATGAACTATTTCCCCCTCTGCCTCCTTGAACCGCCTAAAGGGTTCCCAGGTTTTCGGTTAAATCTCATTTGGCATCCTTTATATGAAAGCGATCCCGAGACTCAGTGGGTACTGAATCAAGTACGTAAATTATTTTAAGCTGTAGTCAAATATTGGGTCTCTGGATATAAGTGGACGAGCCCGGTAGATACCGTCTTTAACGTCAAGCACTTTTCAAGTAATCGTGTTGTTACGGCTGTTGAGTTTTGAGTACGCCACAGCATAAATGCGCCAGCTTGCGCCTTGCGGCACCGAGGGCGGACATCTTGGACTTGCTCCGGCAAGCAAGCGCTCATAAACGGCTTTGACGTGTGGGTTGTAGCGTGTCCCCACGACGGCAGCCATATACGGCGCGTATTCTAGCGGGGCCAGCCTTGGACATTCGCGCGCGACCCAGTACCGAACTACCCGACTGTCGTTCCACCGGAACTACGAGCCCAGCTCGACGCAATCAAGAAGGCCCGTGAAGAAAAGACCGCGACTGCAAATACAAAGAAGCGCGCAATCTCCACGGAGCTCGAATAAAATAGGCCTGACTATTCGCTCAACCGGCCCCTACACTGCGACCTCGCCTCCAATGTTGCAGCAATATAGGAGAAGCAGCCCTTGTTAGTGTACCTAGGAAAATTTGAGCAAATCATCACCCGCGTCCTGCTCATCATGATGGCGGGCGTGGTGCTTGCGCTCACTTTGGGCTACTACTTGGTACGGCGCAGCCGCTGGGAAAAACGCGGTTCAAATTCGGAGCGCAAGAAATGATGATCGAATCCATTGGCACCCCGGTGCTCTATCTCGGCTTCACGCTGCTCGTCATCGTCTTGCTGGCGGTCGACTTTGTCATACTCAAGACCCAAGGTAGCCCCCGGGTGAGTGTGAAGGAAGCGGCCGCTTGGTCGGTGGTGTGGATCGCGATCTCGCTCACTTTCTGCGCTTGGTTCTGGTGGTACCTCGACGGGCTTTTTGGGCGGGAGGTAGCCAACGAAAAGGCGTTGGAATACCTCACCGGGTACCTGATCGAAAAGTCGCTCGCGGTGGACAACGTCTTCGTGTGGATCACCCTGTTCAGCTTCTTCGCCGTGCCCGCCGCATTCCAAAAGCGAGTGCTGCTCTATGGCGTGCTCGGCGCCATCGTTATGCGCGCCGGACTCATCTACATCGGCGCGCTGCTGCTCGCCCAGTTTCACTGGATTCTCTACGTCTTTGGCCTTTTTCTTTTGCTGACGGGCGTCAAGATGCTGGTATTCTCTGCGCACGAGCCCGATCTGGAGAAAAACCCGATTCTCCGCTGGATGCGCGGTCACATGAAGATCACCAACGAGTACCACGGGGAGAGCTTCTTCGTGTTCAAGGAGGGAGTGCGTTACGCCACGCCGATGTTCGTGGTGCTGGTGCTGGTGGAGGCAACCGACCTTATCTTCGCGGTGGATTCAATCCCCGCGATCTTCGCCGTGACCGGCGACCCATTCATTGTCTTTACCTCCAACATCTTCGCCATTCTGGGGCTACGGGCGATGTATTTTCTGCTCGCCGATATGGCGGAGCGGTTTCATCTTCTCAAGTATGGGCTGGCGATAATCCTGATGTTCATCGGGGCGAAAATGCTGCTGCTCGACGTCTACAAAATTCCTACTGGGATCGCCCTGGGGATCGTCGGATTGATCTTGTTGTTGTCGGTGGCAGCAAGTCTCGTCACATCCCGCCGCTCCGG
>JAUSMB010000059.1 GCA_030645365.1 Rugosibacter sp. | reverse complement strand
CGCGTATAGGTTTGTGCGGCTAGCTCAACTCGTGCGACATCTGCCAAACGGAGCGTTGAGCCATCAGGGTTGGTTCGGATAATGATTTTTTCAAATTCCCCGGGCGAAGTCAGGCGCCCCCTGACCGTGATCACAGCATTTATTTCTTGTCCTGGTGCTGCTGGTAATTGACCTAATTCACCTGTAGCCACTTGTATGTTTTGTGCGCGAACTGCATTTGTAATGTCGCTAGGGGTTAGACGATAAGAAAAAAGCTTGTCGGGGTTCAGCCAAATCCGCATGGAATACTCGCTACCAAATAGCAAGGCTTCCCCTACACCAGGTACGCGTCGCAGGGGCTCGAGCAAATTGGCGGCCACGTAATTGCCTAAGTCGGTCGAATCAAGGCTGCTGTCAGGTGAAAATAATGCCAAAAACATGACAAAGTTACGCGCTGATTTAGTCACGGTTACGCCTAGACGACGCACATCATCAGGTAGTCGCGCCTCTACCCGCTTGATGCGATTTTGTGCTTCTACGGAGGCATAGTTGAGATCAGTTCCAGGTGAGAAGGCTAACGTGACAGAGCCTGAGCCAACCTCTGAGGAGGATTCCATATACAGCAGGTTTTCAATGCCGTTCATTTCCTGCTCAATTAGTGCTACAGCAGCTTCTTCGACAATTTGCGCAGATGCACCGGGATAATTGAGTGAGATGGTCAAGCCTGGAGGGGCTACAGCAGGATATTGCGCGACAGGTAAGTTTCGCAGGGCGAGCGCGCCACCCAAGCAGATGATGATGGCGATTACCCAGGCAAATATAGGGCGATCGATGAAGAAATTAGGTAGCATGAGTCAGCCTGCTTTCTTGTCGTTGAGCATCTTAGAGGCGGCTGCTGGTTTGACTGTACCCGGTGCTTGCCACGGGATCACTTTAAAAGGCGCACCGGGACGCATTTTTTGAAACCCGCTGACGATAATTCTTTCACCGCCCTTGAGACCCTCTGTGACAATGAAATCACCATCGGCCATGCTGCCGGTTTTAATGGGTTGTGGCTTCGTTTTATTCTCGCCAACGACAAGCAGAACAAATTGCCCCTGCGGTCCTGTTTGCACCGCAGATTGTGGGATGCGAACAACATTCTCGGCAATGGCCGAAGGGAAGCGAACGCGGGCAAACATGCCTGGAAGGAGCATGCGATCAGGATTAGGGAATTGTGCTCTGACCGAGACTGCGCCAGTGCTTGGATTAACGGCTAAGTCTGAGAAAAGAATCTTGCCCGGCAAAGGGTATTTGCTACCATCCTCCAAGAGGAGCTCTACTTTTGTGGATACAGCGTGTTTTAACGTACCGGCTTTCAGCGCGGCTTGCAAGCGAAGCAATTCGCTACCGGGTTGTGTGAAATTGACATAAATAGGATCAATCTGTTCGATAGTGGCTAATGGCGCCGTCTCGCCACGGCCGACTAATGCGCCCTCTGTGACAGAAGCGCGGCCAATGCGACCTGAAATAGGTGCTGGTACGCGCGTGTTTTCCATGTCAAGGGAGGCGCGTGCCAGAGTTGCTTGGGTTTGCTTATAACGCGCATCTGCTGTGTCATATTCTTGCTGGCTCACTGCTTTTATCTCCAGCAAGGGTTTGTAGCGAGAAACCACCAAACGAGCTGCTTCGACATCGGCTTTTGCTGCTTGATAAGCGGCTGCATACGTGCGGGGGTCAATGCTGAACAATGTTGCTCCGGCTTTAACATCCGAGCCTTCAGTAAATAAACGCTTTTCAACAATGCCTTCAACGCGGGCCCGTACCTGGGCTGTGCGCCAGGCTTCGATGCGGGCAGGCAAATCTTGGGTCAAGGTGGCAGATCCAGTAGCCGTCGTGATGAATTCAACCTCTGCCGGTGGCATGCCACCACCTGGCCCGCCTGCGGATGGAGGGGCGCCATTGCCAGGTTTCTGGCCACAGCCAGTAAGTCCGCTGCTGATTAAACCAATCAGCAGCATAGTGGTGGCGGAAATGTGAGAAATTTTCATGACGACTTACCTTTGGATGCTGAGCTAATAGCAATACGGTTAGCGACTAAACGTGGTTATTCTTTAACGGCTTCTACAGGGATCGTTAGCGTGACTTCATCGCCAACAAAGGGTGCGTGTTTTCCCATGGCAAAATCAGAGCGTTTGATTTTTGTCGTGGCATTGGCGCCGCAGGCATCTTTTTTCAGCATGGGATGCGGCATGCAGTGAAATGAGGTGACATCCAGTTTTACCTTCTGGGTAATCCCTTTGATTGTGAGGTTTCCCACGACTGAGACTAGCTTGTCGCTTGCAAAGGCAAGCTGATCGGATTTGAAGGTGATGGTTGGGAAGGTGGCTGTGTCGAAGAAATCCGTACTTTGAATATGGGTATCGAACAGTGCGAAGCCGGTATCGACTGATTTAGCATCGATAATCACATCAACACTGCCGGTTCCTGCGGTGCGATCCAGGGTGATTTTCCCCGTGGTTTTATTAAAACGCTGTACTTGAGTTGAATAGCCCAGATGGCTGTATTCAAAGCGAGGAAAGGTATGTGAGCTTTCAATGACATAAGTTTCTGGTGCTGCGAGCAAAGAGGAAGCAAAGCAAGTAAATAGTGTGAAAAAAGAAATTTTCTTAATCATGAGAATTCTTCTGAGTGGGTTGAGAAAATAGACTATCTGGGGCGCGTTGATAGCATGCGCATGAAAATTCCATCGCGGTTAATAAAGTGATGTTTTAGCGCGGCCAAAATATGTAAAGAGACTAGGCCGAGTAGTGTGAAGTTCAACACCTCATGAATTTCCTGAAACAAATCTCCCAGTGCTTTGTCTTTGGCAATTAGGTCAGGTAGCGGAAAAACGCCGAACCAGACTGTTTGAAATCCCTTGGCAGAACTCATGAGCCAGCCTGAAAGGGGGATGAGCAGTAGGAGTAAATACAAGGAGTAATGCACAGCATGTGTGGTGATCTGCTGCCAGCGAGGCAAAGAAGCAGGTAGTGCCGGTGGGCGGTGCGTGGCACGCCATAGTATGCGCAAGATGGCGAGCATTAACACGGTAATACCAAGCCACTTATGGTAGCTGTACAACTGAAGTTTAGTGGGTGATAAAGGGAGCTCATGCATATATACACCGAGGGGAAAGACGGCCAGGATCAGCAATGCTATAAGCCAGTGGAAGGCAATAGCAGTCCCTGTGTAGGCTTTCGAATTGGAACGACTCATAGTGTTTCTCCTTTGGTTTTTTGGTTTTCAAAGGTATAGCGTAAGTTGCTCAGAACTTCCCTGATATGGCTGATTTCTGTCGCTTGGAGATGGGCGAACGCTTGGCCCATGTAGGTCAAGTGTTCAGGAAATACTTTCTCAAATAGTTTTTGCCCTTTTTTGGTCAGCGTGATGATCTGGCTACGTCCGTCGAGGGTGCTGGGCGTTCTGTTAACTAGCCCTTTGAGCTGCAAACGATCAATGACACCAGTCAGTGTGCCTTTGGTAATTAAAGTTTTCTCGACCAGTTCTTTGGGGGTCATGCCCTGACCATTTCCCAATGTAACAAGAATGTCAAACTGAGAAATCGTCAGTCCTTGCTGGCAGATGTGTGCACTAGCATATCCTTCAAATGCTTGATAACAGTGGACGAGCTCCCTTAAGGTGGAGCGGAAGGCGGCCTGTGGCATACACAAGAGTTAAGTAGATAATTAGTTCTAACAGGAACTAATATAGCAAGGTGCTTAGTCTGCGTCAATAAAAATTGTTTATTTGCAAAGCCTAGTCCAGTCAGAGGCAGAGATCAGAGGCGTTACTCAGTGAATAGCTCAAACAATATTTTGCGCAGCCATTGGCATGCTGGATCGCGGTGTGATCGGGCATGCCATAGCAGGTTGATATCTGTTGGGGGAAGCGTGATTGGATGGGGCACGTACACCAATCCAAATGGTTCACAAAGAATTTCTGCCAATTTGTTTGGTATCGTCGCGATAAGGTTGGTGTCCCGCAGCAAATAACCAGTGCTTAAAAAATGCGATACGCGCAGCCTTATTTTCCGCTGCGGGGCTTGATCTGCCATGATCTTGTCGAGCAACTCGTAGTCACTACCTTCGGTGACAATAGTTAAGTGATCAGCCTCCTGAAATTCATTTATCCCGAAAGTGCTGCCTGCCATGGGGTGTCCACGTCGGAAAGCGCAAACATAATGTTGCAGAAAAAGTCGACGTTGAAAAAATCCAGCCTGCAGGTGTGGCAGATGGCCGAGGGCAAAGTCAACTTCGCCGGACTCTAAAGCGAGCTTCAGTGAATCACCGGCGCCGGCGCGGGTTGTCTGCAGCGTAACCCCGGGGGCTTCCTTAGCGAGTCGATCCATTAACCTCGGCATCAAATAACTTTCACCAATATCGAAGGCTGAAATCGCAAACTTCCGTGAGCTTTTGGCCGGATTAAAGCTCGTCAGGTGGCTGAGTGTTTCTTGAATAGTCGCTAATGCTTGTGCCAACGGCGCGGCTAACTCTTCTGCACAGAGCGTGGGGGCCATCCCTGCGGATGTGCGGACAAAAAGCTCGTCGCCCGTCAGTTGTCGTAAGCGTTTAAGGGTGTTACTCATTGCGGGTTGCGAGAGCCCTAGATTATCCGCTGCCCGCGAGACATTCCTGTCGATATACAGGCGGTGGAAGGCTACCAAAAGGTTAAGGTCGATCGAACGAAGCTTCATATTCTTTAGGGCGGTGCCGCTGGCTGCCATGTATTTGTTATCTGAATGGAAACTATTATATAGACAAGTTTTTTGGATACCTTTAATATTGTATGCTTCGTTCCCAGTCTGTTTGAGCATGGTTTAATCGGTCTGGGGTGTCAATGTGTAGTTAAACCATCAGGAATTGATGTATGAATACTCGTGTGAAAATTTGCAAGCTTGGAGATATTGCCCCCGGCGAAATGAAGCCTGTTGATGTGAGTGGTTTAAAGCCCATTGCCATCTTTAATCTTGATGGAACGCACTATGCAACCAGTAATATCTGTACGCACAATATTGCCATGATGACCGATGGTTATTTTGAAGGTGAAGTAGTTGAGTGTCCGTTGCATGGCGGAAGCTTCAATATAAAGACGGGTGAGCCACTGTCTTTCCCTTGCGAAATTGCGCTACAAACCTATCCTGTTATTGTTGAAGGTGATGAGATTTATATCGAAGCGGAAACGGAAGCGTAGTCTGCTGTTGTTGTGTTTTTAGTGTTTTTTTAATCACGATATAAAAAAGCAAAAAACGTGATTTTTTGGTTTTGCCCCATTTCTGGAGATTATTTATGAAGGTACTCGCATTTGAGCAGTTGGCTTATCGCCATTTCGCGTCGGATTATGCAAGCAATTACGACTCGATAACCACTATGCCGTATCACAAATTGGTTGATCGCAAGCTCATGCATCAAGACCACATGCATTTTCTGGATGAAATGCTGCATGCGGCGCGTTCAGGTTTTGATGGGCTGGCCACCACAGAGCATGAGCAGGCAAGCTATGACATTCTGCCGAATCCAAACCTCCAAATGTCGGCACTGGCTTATGCAACACAGAGTGAAGGCTTGGACGTAGGTCTTGCTTGCGTTGGGCGCTCACTAGCTAAGTCACGAGAGCCGCTCAGGATTGCTGCTGAATATGCGGTTTTGGATCAGATTAGTGCTGGCCGTTTAGTTGCGGGGTTCCCGATTGGTTTGAGTTATGACGTTAACCGTAATAATGGTATTCCGCCGATTGAGACCCGTGCGCGGTTCTATGAAAATCTTGAATTGATTAAAAAAGCCTGGGCCGCGAAGGAAGTTTTCGCATGGAATGGTAAATACAATAAATTTCCGGAGGTTAATACATGGCCGCGTCCATACCAGGACAAGCCACCAGTATGGACGCCGGCAGTGGGGAATCCAGTCACCCTGGCGGGCATTATCGATAACGATGACGCTTTCCTATATCTTAGCTGGTTTGGTCCTAAGCTTACCGGGCAGCGGGTTTTTGACCGGTACTGGGATCTGGCTGAAGAGCGAGGCAAGGATCGTAACCCCTACCGGTTGGCATTTGTTCAAGCGGTATTTGTGGGTGAAACCGATGCAGAAGCTCATCGCGAATATGGTCCGCATATCGAGCAAGGCTACCGTACAGGTCTTGGCAGTATTCCTATGCAGTCATTGGGGCTGCCTGGGTATATTGACATTAAGGGGGTGGAATTCCTTATCAAAGACCCCGGCGATTTTGGCATTGTTCCGAAAATGCGCACTATCGAATACAAAGAGCTGGTCGATCAGCAGTGCGCTATTGTTGGTAGCCCGGAGACTGTGACTCAGCAGCTGCTTGAAATGGTCAAAAATTTCCGTATCGGTCATCTGGTCATCATGGTTCAAATTGGCTCTATGCCCCATGAACTGGTCATGAAGAATATCGACATGCTTAGCAAGCATGTGCTGCCCAAATTGAAGGGTACGTGGGAAGATGAAAATTGGGAAAATCGCTGGTGGCCAAGTGGCGCACGCTAACCTATATTAGGATTTTTTATAACTTTTCTAAGTTTGTTTTATTGATAGGTTTAAAGAGTCCCGACGCGCTGATGACGTAATGCATGCAGCGCACACAAAAGACCAGGAGAAAATTTATGTCTGCACAAGTTGTTATCAAAGGCCCGGAGCGCACAGAAGTTGTCAAGGCGTGGAATGATCAGATCGATGTTCAAGTAAAAGTTGCTGGAAGCGGCCCCGCATTGGTTTACCTTCACCCTGCCGCTGGGTTGTACTGGGACCAGTTTCTCGACAAGCTGGCTGAAACTCATACGGTGTACGCACCGGAAATGCCCGGGACAAGCTTTGGCGACCCGTACGCTATTCATAAGGTAGATACCTTTCTTGATCTCGTTTTGATCTACGAAGAGGTTCTGCGCAAGTTGGGCCTCAATCGTCCCGTAGCGATCGGCCAGTCTTTTGGCGGTATGCTGATGTGTGATCTAGCAGCCCATTTTCCAGATATTTTCAGCAAGATCATCCCGCTCGACCCTGCAGGGCTGTGGCGTGATGATGTTCCGGTGTTGACCAATAAACTGTACATTGATAAACCAGAAAATCTGCCAGGCTATTTGTTTCTTGATCCCTCCATTCCTGCCGCGCAGGCCATGTTCACCCCGCCTGCTGATCCTGAAATGATGGTCAAGCATATTGCGCATATGGTTTGGTCACTCGGCTGCGTAGCCAAGTTCATCTGGCCCTTCCCAGATCAGGGTTTGGCGAAGCGAATTCACCGTATCAGCGTGCCTGCGCTAATTATCTGGGGCAAGCAAGATAAGCTCATTCCTGTGGCTTACGCTGAGGAATTTCAAAAGCGTATTGCGAATTCTCGCGTTGAGATCATCGATCAGTCAGGTCATATTCCGCAGATGGAGCAGTTGGATAAAACACTAGCCTTGGTCAAGGCATTTATTGCGAGCTAGACCTTGATTTATGGAGAATAGTTTTTCGATCAAGGTTGATGGCACTGGCGAAGAGTTTTCTGTTGCCAATAACACTGCGGACACCCTTCTTGGTGCAGCCTTGCGCCAAGGCCTGGGTTTTCCTTATGAATGCAATTCAGGCGGATGCGGCAGTTGCATGTTTGAAGTGGTTTCCGGTGAAGTTAAAGAACTATGGCCCGAGGCGCCGGGGTTATCTGCCAAAGCGCGTGAACGCGGTCGGCGGTTGGCTTGTCAATGTGAGCCAGCCAGTGACTGTGTCATTAAAGTACGCCTCAAGAATAACTATGTGCCATTGCACCGTCCGACAAGGGTAGCCGCTACTCTGGTTGAGGTACGCAAACTCACGCATGATTTAACCGAGTTTTGTTTTAAGACACCTGAGCCGGCAGCTTTTCTGCCAGGGCAGTTTGCTTTGCTGCATCTGCCGGGTGTTGAGGGCGCGCGCGCGTACTCCATGTCCAATTTGCCTACTGATGGGGGCACCTGGAATTTCATTATCCGGCACGTGCCTAAAGGTAGGGGCACCGCAGTATTGTTTACTCAGCTTAAGACAGGAGATCAAATCGACATTGATGGTCCGTACGGCTTGGCCTACCTGCGGCCTGAAAGTCCGCGCGACATTGTTTGCATTGGTGGCGGCTCGGGTCTTTCGCCGATGGTGTCGATCGTGCGTGCCGCTGTGCGTGATCCCCGGTTAGCGGGTAGAAAAATTACCTTTTTCTATGGTGCACGTACCCCAGATGATTTGTGCATCAAAGAGCTGTTGGCTCGTGATCCGCTCATGGCTGAGCGCGCAACCATCGTTCCAGCCATATCCACACCTACCGAAGGCTGGCAGGGCGAGCAAGGCTTTATTCATGAAGTCATGCAGCAAAAGCTGGCTACGGGTTTTGAGAATTACGAGTTTTACTGCTGCGGCCCCCCGCCCATGACAGAAGCACTCCAGAAATTATTGCTGCTGGACAAGCGCGTCCCTGCGCAGCAGCTGCATTTCGACCGGTTCTACTAAAATTTTTAAGGAGATTTACAAATGAGTAACACTTCTCGTGTGTTGTCTGTTAACGACATCAATGGTGCCTGGGCCATTATGCCCACACCCGCCAAGGCTGGTGCCGATGATTGGCGCATGACGGATACGGTTGATCTGGATGAGGTGGCGCGTGTTGCTGAAGAACTGGTAAAGTCAGGTGTCAATGGTATTCTTTCGTTGGGCACCTTCGGCGAAGGCGCCTCACTTACGTGGGAAGAAAAGCGTCGGGTGATTGGTACGATGGTTGAAACCGTGCGTGGGCGAGTGCCTTATTTCTGTGGCACCACTTCACTGAACACGCGTGACACGATTCAGCAGACCAAAGAGGCTTACGACATTGGCGCTGATGGCACCATGCTGGGTTTGCCCATGTGGCAGATTTGCGATACCAAAAGTGCCGTAAATTTCTACCGTGATGTTGCAGAAGCCGTACCGGATATGTCGATCGCGGTGTATGCCAACCCCGAAGCATTTAAATTTGATTTCCCGCGGCCTTTCTGGGCGCAGGTTGCCGATATTCCACAGGTAGTTACCTGTAAATACATTGGTGTTGCAACCCTTTATCTTGACCTGATGCTCACCAAAGGAAAGATTCGCTTCCTGCCGATTGATATGGACTACGTTCCGGCTGCCAAGATTGATCCAGAAAATATTACTGCTTTCTGGACCAGTGGCACTAACTGCGGCCCGCTGCCCGCGCTGCACCTGCGCGACGAGGTAATCAAGGCGAAGAAAACCGGTGACTGGACAAAAGCGACCGAGCTGCAAAATGCCATTCTTCATACAGCGCAGTCCTTGTTTCCGAATGGGTCATTTAAAGAGTTTTCCCTGTACAACGTGCAACTTGAAAAAGCACGTTTCAATGCCGGTGGCTGGATGAATGCAGGGCCTGCACGGCCTCCTTATCGCTTTGATACCGTGCCCGAAGCCTATCTCGCCGGTGCGCGACTATCCGGCGAGCGTTGGGCAGAGCTGCATAAAAAGCTCAGTCAGCAAGCCGGCTAATCAGAGCAGCCCTTCCTGCATCCCTTATGTTCAGTCTTTAAAGAAAGCGATTTCATGAAAAAACAGCTTGAATTCTTTTTTGATTTTATGAGCCCGTTTGCCTACTTGGCCGAGACTCAACTGAGTGCATTAGCCGATCGCTTTGGGGTGGAAATAAGGTACGTACCGCTTGATTTACCAGTGGCAAAGTTAGCCGCAGGCAACAACGGGCCATCCAATCGTCAAGTGCCAGCCAAGCTGCGTTACCTGACGGCTGATATGCAACGCTGGGCCAAACGCTACAATTTGCCGCCGCTTGTATTTCCCTCAAATTTTGCTTCTGAGCGCGCCAATCGTGGATTGTTTTATGCCATTGATAAGGGCCAGCAGCGTGATTATGTACACCAAATGTTTCAAGCGGTTTGGGGGCGAGGCGAAGACATGACTGATGAATCGGTGTTGCGCCGTGTTGCAGAAGGCCTTGGCTGGTCAGGTGATGAATTTCTGGCCTATACGGTAGGGGATGATTCTGCCCGGCGTTTTGCCGAGGCAAATAAAGAGACGCATGAAAGAGGCGTATTTGGCGTGCCGACCATGTTTGTTGATGGGGAAATGTGGTGGGGCAATGATCGATTGCAGTTTGTTGAAGAGTATCTGACATCGCAATCCAGCTAATTATTCCTGGCAT
Organism: Rugosibacter sp.; assembly: GCA_030645365.1. Classification (GTDB taxonomy): domain Bacteria; phylum Pseudomonadota; class Gammaproteobacteria; order Burkholderiales; family Rhodocyclaceae; genus Rugosibacter. The sequence goes on along the minus strand of JAUSMB010000059.1, from coordinate 11,162 downwards.
TGCACAGATGTTTTATTCAAATCAGTCCATGGGTGAAGGGCTAAAAAAATGAGGAGTTTTTATCATGATTGATGCAGCGAGTTTGGTTGATGTAAAAAACGGTACCCAAGCGAAGAGCATATTCTGGGACGAACAAATTTATCAACTTGAGCTAGAGCGTATTTTCGATCGTTGCTGGCTGTTTTTAACTCATGACAGTTTGATTCCTAATCCGGGTGATTTCACTACGGCGATCATGGGTGAAGACGAAGTCATCATTGTTCGCCAAATAAATGGCAGTGTGAAAGCATTTTTGAACGTGTGCGCCCATCGGGGCACACGCGTGTGCTCGGTTGAGGCCGGTAATACACGGTCCTTCACCTGCACCTACCATGGCTGGTCTTATGGATTAGATGGCTCGTTGCAGGCAGTCCCCTTTGAAAATGAGTTCTACAAAGGTGTCCTCGATAAATCGACCCATGGCCTTACCGAAGTGCGTGCTGAGAGCTACATGGGCTTTTGGTATGGCAACTTTGATAAAACCGCGCCCAGTTTGTATGACTACCTGGGCGATTATCGTTTTTACCTTGATGTCTGGATGGATTCCACGGGCGGTGCCGAACTCATTGGTCCACCCACGCGTACCTTGCTCAATTGCAACTGGAAAACACCCGCTGAGAACTTTGTGGGTGATGCTTACCACGTGGGCTGGACCCACGCGGCTTCGCTCAGTGTGCTCGGTGGTGAGTTAACTGCTATGTCGGGTAACAAAATGGTGCCACCAGATGGCGCAGGAACACAAATCACAACACGCTTTGGCCATGGTTTGGGTATTTTGACCAATGCAGGCCCGGCATTATTGAGCGGCCCGGTTGGCGAATTGGCGCGTAAATGGTATGCCGAAAACCGCCCTAAAGTGGCTGAAAAACTGGGCAAAACACGTGGTGGTTACTACGGTAGCCACTTTAACTCAAACGTGTTCCCGAATAACTCTTATCTGTGGGGTACCAACACATTCAAAGTGTGGGCGCCGCGGGGGCCGCGCAGTATTGAGGTATTTACCTGGGGCATCGTTGAGAAAAACATGCCTGACGAAGTTAAAGAGGCTGTGTACGACATGGCAACGCGCACTTTTGGTACAGCCGGCATGCTCGAAGGGGATGATGCAGACAACATGGAATCAATGACCCAGCTCAATCGCGGTCGGCAGATTCGTAAAGGTCGCCTGAACTCACAAATGGGCATGGGCGGCGATAAAGTAGATGAAGAGAGCGGCGCAATCATAGGCGCATCCGCCGTGGGTGAAACATCCTACCGGGGTTACTACCGTGCCTATCGTGAATTCCTCATGGCCGAGAGCTGGGATGACTTGTTGAAAGCGGATCCCGATGCCTGGAAGCGTGAGTTTCTTGGTAAGTGATTTTTGATAAATAACGCGCGGATTAGTCAGGATTAGCCATCAATCACCTTGGGTTGGGAAAGCCCCAGCCCAAGGCATCACCCAAAGTGAAGGAGTTTTTATGGACGGATTAAAAGCAGTAGCACATGATGTTTATCATGAAATCGAACAAACGCTATACCGTGAAGCACGCTTGATTTGCGATGAGCGCCTGCGTGACTGGCTGGACACTATGGTTGATCAAGAGATTCTGTATCAAGCCGTCTCTCGCCAGCTACGGGTACGCAAAGACACCCGCTATGCTGCTAAAGATCATGTGAATATCTTTAACGAGAATTATCACTATCTTGCCATGCGCGTGACACAAAGCGAATCCCCCATGCAATGGACAGCTGACCCGCGTGAAATTGTGCGGCACTTCATCAACAACCTGGAAGTCTATGAAGGTGAAAAGCCAGGCGAGTATCGCGTGTTCACCAACTGCCTGGTTGTACGCAACCGCCGCATCTATGAAGAAATGACCTACAGCTATTCACGTAAAGATGTTTGGCGCAGAGACGCCAAGGGGCAGTTGCGTTTGGTTAAACGGCTGAGCGAGGTGGATGAACGATTTATGCGCGGTAAAAACCTGAATTTTATTTTGTAGCGTGTTGTAAATAAGCAACATGGTTTGAAAAGATTGTTTTGCTGACTTTTTTGATGTATTTTTCGCAACGTAACGGTCTATTCGTTACGGAAATACAGGAATGGCAATACAAAAAATAAGCTTTAAAAAAAGCGGGAGAAAAGCAAGAAGAGCCAAGAAAATCTTGAAGTTTTTGCTTTGTTGCTGGTCTAGTTTTTGATATTCAATTTACATGGCAATGCCGTTGTACCCAGGTTTGCACGCCGTTCGGTGCGACTAATTTTTAACCTCAGGAGGGGAAGTTAATGACTCAGAAACGTCACGAAAAGTCGGCGCTGGCGACACGGTGGCTACGTGCCAGCCTTGTTCCATTGTTGCTGACTGGTTTTGCCAGCCCAGTGCTGCATGCCGAAGATGAGCTGCCAAGCATTTCACCGAGCGTTTCGCAAAGTAACGGCGAAACTAAGGTCTATTATGAAAACGACACGCGCATGCGTGGCAAAGATGCCACAGGCAATCGTGTTGGCCTGTCCAAGTTCCGTAACACCCTCAAAGCTGAGCACAAGCGTGATTTAGGTAATGGCTGGGCATTTAAGGGCATCTTCCGTGGCACGTACGATGGCGTGTATGATCTCAATGATGATGAGTATGGCAAGAATGCCGGTGGCCCAATCAATGTGACAGAAATGTCAGGTCTGAGTTTTGGAATGGGTGTGCCTGGGGCGACACCGACTTCGGTTCCCTACGGTAGTAGCTTCGTTGGTCCCGGAATTGGTTTCGTAGCGAATATTGATCAAATCGCTTTTTTAGGTGGGCCACCAACGGGCGCATTTTCGGGTCAGCAAAACTTTAATCTGGCAAGTAATCCTAATCAAGGCCTACATCATCTAGGTCAGCGCTGGAATACATCCTATTCGGGTACGGATTTTGGTAACCCGGGGTTTGGTAATCTTGATCTTCCCGTGCCGGTTCGTCCGTGTGATGTTGATCGGCGTGGTTGTGCTGACTTCGGCGGCTATGGCGATCTCACCAGCAATGCGCTCAAAGCGCCTGAGTTCAATGGCCGCATGGACTTTATTCGTGAGTTCTATGCCCAAAAAACATGGGATCTGGCGGATGGCAAGCAATTCAATATCAAGGTCGGTAAGCAGCAGGTAGTCTGGGGTCGCAGCGATTTGTTCCGCGTGCTGGACGTGGTTAATCCGCTGGATTTCTCGCGTAACAGCATTTATGATGAGTTTGAGGATATCCGCATCCCTATGTGGATACTGCAAGGCAACTACCGCATGGGCGCCAGCGATTCACTCTCTGAGCGCAACGTGCAAGTCGTCTGGAATTTTGATCAATTCCGCGCAAATAATCTGGGCCAATGTGGCACGCCTAATGCTGTGCTTGATGCAGGCTGCTTCTTTCGTGCTGCGAAAAGTGCCTGGGACTACGGTGCAACGATTGGTAATCTAGCACCGGTTGGACTTTTGGGCGGCCCTTATAATCCTGCTGGCGTGGCAGTCACCGTCCCCTCGCATCAGGCGGGTATTCGCAATGTGGAATTACCCAACTGGTCATTGAAGAACACGCAGATTGGTTCGCGTTTTGAGGGTGTAAGCAAAGATGGCACGATTGCATTTTCGGTCAATGGGTTAATTGGTCGTTCGCAAATGCCTAGCCTGCGCACTATCCGCCCGTCTGCTTTAGCATTTGATATGTATTTCCCCCGCATCAGCGTGCTGGGCGGCTCGATGGACTTTAACGTCGAAGCGCTTAACACGACGGTTCGTTTAGAAGGCGCTATGACGCATGGTGAAGAATTAACCGACACGTCACAGGCGAGTGCAACTTCAAGACACAGAATTTGGCGTAGTGTGATTGGTCTTGACCGCGCGACCCAGATCGACTGGATCAATCCAGAGCGCACCACCCTGATTTCTGCTCAGTTTTTCTGGCAGCATATCGTGGGCTTTAACGAAACCAGTATTCCTAATAACGGTGCTTTTGGTTACCCATTGGGAGGCTCAAGCGTCAAAACAGGTACAGTAGGCTGGAAGGATAACCACCTTTTCACTTTGCTGATCAGTGCGCAATATATGCAAGATCGCTTGAACCCGCAATTGATCTTCGCGCGTGACATTCAAGCTCGTGCCAACCTCATTGCGCCCTCGGTCACTTTCCTCTATACCGATAAGCTGAAGTTCAAGGTTGGTGCCAACTACAAGTGGCTGACGGGCAACATGGATCGCTACCAATTTATTGATGGTCGTGGCCTGTCAGGTACCCTGTCTGCGAGTGGGCAACTTCCTGGCGCCCCAATTGACACGGGTATCGGCGGTATCGAAGCGCTTGGTCGCTTTAAAGCCGGCATTATTGGCACAGCGGTAAAAGAAGATGAAATTTTCTTCAACATGCAGTACCAGTTCTGATTTTTCTTTATAAAGGAAACCATGATGTTTAGAATGAAAAAACATACTGTACCGCTCATCGCCAGTTTGGTGATGGGTGTTGCGGGTACCGCGATTGCCGCGACTGATGCAGAAATTGATGCTTTCTATCGTCCTTATGCCAAGGGTTTTCCCTCAGCACCGGGGGTGAAAGAAGGTGTGGTGATCGACAAGGGTAACGTTGAGCAGTTCAAGGATGTTCTGTCCCCCCGCGTCTATGATCAGATCAAAGCAGGTAATAGCTCTATTACCGTCGGTAAGCAACTCACTGCTCCTGCTCCTGCTGGCTTTGTTGCCGCGTCGAAAAAGACGGCTGCTAAAGTAAAAGTTCAGTTTGGCAAAGGAAAAATCGAGGGTTACGAAGGCGGTATGCCTTTCCCCTACGAGCCTTCGGCGAGCGATCCGAATGCGGGCGAAAAGCTGGCCTGGAATAACCGGTACGGTTTAGAAATCCCTGATGACATCACGGTTGGCCCCTTTGTTTGGGAATATCGCGATGGCAACACCGGGAAAATCAACCGTACGGTCGACTTTGATCCGTCCTATGTATCCAATACAGGGTTCCGGACCATCAATAAGCCAGAAAACTTGCCTGGGTCGGATGATTTTTTCAATTTGCTCATGCTCGCTGTTAAATCACCACAGGACTTAAAAGATACGGCAGTGCTGTTCAAGCGCCGTGTGGATAGCTCCAGGGATGACGATGGCCAGCTCTATTTAGGCTTTCAGCGTCGTGCGCGTCGGTTATCGACGTCAGCCACAACGGATCCGTTCTTGGGTTCTAACGTGATGATCGAAGAGTTTCGTGGCTTTAACGGTAAAGTGAGTGACTTTAACTGGAAGTTCATTAGCACCAAAAACCTTCTAGCACCCTACTATTCGCATAAAGATGCCAAACTTCGCGATGACTATAAAACGGCTGATTGGCGTGCACCAGCTTATGCGGGCAAGGGGCAATGTTGGGCTGCAGTGCCTTGGAGTTTGCGTAAGGTTTATGTTGTCGAGATGACACCAAAACGTCCGGATCACCCGATCTCTAAGCGGACGCTGTATATTGATGCCGAATCTTTCCACGGTATTCTCAGTGAAGTGTATGACCGTAAAGGCGAATTCTGGAAGCTCTGGATGATCGGTGCTGGCCACCCCTCCGGACAGCTGCCGGCAGTCGCTAAAAAAGGTATTTGGGTATGGGACTCTGGTTCGATGATCGATGTTCAGGCGGCGCAATGCACAACGCTGAACTTCCGTGTAACTTCGTTGGATCCTATTCCACCAAACGTTTATACGATTGAAGCTATCCGTTCGCGTCAATAAACAGTTCGTTTAGACTACCCAGGCCGCTTGCGCAGTTGCAGGCTGCCTGGGTTTTTTTATATCAAGGAGAAGAGCATGGGTTGGTTAGAAAATGATGTGGCATTGATCAGCGGTGGTGGCTCCGGCTTGGGTCGTGCATTGGTTGAACGGTTTATTCAAGAGGGTGCCCGCGTGGGCGTGATTGAGCGTGATGCAGCTAAAGTGCAAAAGCTCAGCCAGGATTTTGGTGACAAGGTCTGTGCAACGCAAGGCGATATCACTCTTCATGCGGATAATGAAAAAGCGGTGCAAGCGACCGTAGCCAAATTTGGCAAGATTGATACGTTTATTGCCAACGCAGGTATTTTTGACTTTTTCATGAAGCTCGCGCATACCGATGCTGAAAAAGTCGGCCCTGCATTTGACGAATTGATGGCAGTGAATGTGAAAGGTGGCATTTTGGGGGTGAAAGCCGCATTACCCGAGTTGCTAAAAACCCGTGGTAACGTGATTTTTACTATCTCCAATGCAGGCTTTTATCCCGATGGTGGCGGCGTGATCTACACTGCGTCCAAACATGCCCTGGTTGGTGTAGTCAAACAACTTGCCTATGAGTTGGCGCCTAAAGTACGTGTGAATGGCGTAGCGCCAGGCGGCATGAAAACCGAGCTGGGTGGCCTAAAGGCGACCGGTACGGAGGGCACCAAACTGAATCAGCTGGATAATCTTGAAGACTTGGTGAAACATATTACGCCTCTGCATGTCATGCCATCGCCTTCGGACTATTGTGGCGCTTATGTGCTGCTTGCGTCGCGCGCCAATTCGTCGGCAACGACGGGGGCCTTTATCAATACCGATGGTGGTATCGGCATGCGCGGTTTTATGACTACCGCTGGTGGTGATGATCTATAACCTATAACCCATTAACGAAAAAGATATAACGATGGATACCAAGCAATTTCGTCATGCGCTGGGCAGTTTTGCTACCGGCGTTACCATCATTACGACACGTGATGAAGCGGGCGGCGCTATTGGCGTAACGGCAAATAGTTTTAACTCGCTCTCGCTTGACCCACCACTGGTGCTGTGGAGCATTGGGGTCAAAGCGTTCAGTTACCCGGCGTTTGCCAAAGCCAAGCATTTTGCGGTGCATGTTTTGGCGGCAGATCAGCAAGCTTTGTCGGATCGATTTGCACGACCTTCGACTGAAAAGTTTGATGGGGTTTTGTTTGAACATGGGCTGGGCGAAGTGCCCTTGTTCCCGGGGTGCGCAGCGGTGTTTGAATGTTCAACAGAACGCTGTGTTGAAGGGGGCGACCATGTCATAATGATCGGGCGTGTAGAGCGTTTTAGCGTGAATGAGTCGGCTTTGCCGTTGATGTTTTATCGAGGGCGCTACGCCATACCGGAAGCCGGGGGGATTTTTTCACCACCTGCCAAGGTGTAAGCTTCGACTGCTCAGGCTTTGCGCAAAAGATTTTGTCGAATTAGTTTTACCAATCAAATCATATAAAACGAAGGAGATTCTCATGGGAGTTACCCGAATTGGTCACGTTGCTTTGCGCGTGATGGACATCGCTGCCTCTGTTAACCACTATACGAAGGTGGTTGGCATGGATGTTACCCATCGTGACAGCGATGGCACCACGTATTTGAAATGCTGGGATGAATGGGACAAGTATTCTGTCGTGCTCAAACCATCTGACCGTGCACAGCTTGACCACATTGCTTATAAAGTAGAAAACGATGCCGATCTGGACGTGCTGGGTAAGCGCGTCGCGGATGCAGGCGTTGCAGTGAGCAAACATGCCGCAGGCGAGCTCACTTTTTGTGGCCGCTCGATCAGCTTTATGCTGCCCAGTGGGCAGCGTATGTATCTTTTTGCACAGAAAGATTTCCTGGGCAAGGATGTGGGCGTAATGAACCCCGATCCATGGCCAGATTCAAAGCATGGCATTGGCGCGCATTGGCTGGATCATTGCCTGATTCTGGGCGAGTTGAATCCAGAAAAAGGCATTAACCATGTGGCTGATTGCCATGACTTCTTAAAAGGTGCGCTGGATTTTCGTCTGACCGAGCAAGCGATGGTCGGGCCAGGTCACAAAGTCATGGCTGCCGCTTTCATGACGCGTACCGTCAAGCCGCATGACATCGCGATTGTTGGCGCACCGACTGATGGCTTTCACCACCTGTCGTTCTTTCTTGACGGCTGGCATGACATTCTGCATGCGGGTGATATTTTGTCCAAAAATCGCGTGAAGATTGAGCTATTGCCCTCGCGCCATGGCATTACGCGTGGCGAGACGATTTACTTCTTTGATCCGAGTGGCATCCGTAACGAAACCTTTGCCGGCCTGGGCTATGCAGCACACCCTGATATGCCTGTGATCACTTGGGTAGAAGAAGAAATGGCACGCGGAATTTTTTACACCGCGCGTGAGTGGGTAGATTCTTTCTCCAGCGTTTATACGCCGGTTTAAGTTAATGGTTAAGTGCATCGTTGCCGTATCACCAACGCCGACTTTTTGCGTCGTTGATCGATAGCAATGTTTTAATGCAGCGTAATAAAAAAAGCGGCAGCCTGTACAGGTTGCCGCTTTTTATTTGTACTATAGAACCTGCTTGAGGATTGGGTAGCAGCCTCTATTTGCTGATTAAATAAGGCGTATCAGAAATGGCGAATTGACCTAGACGGCGCTGAGTTGCATACTTGTCTTATAAAAGACATGACCAAACTGAGCATGGTTTGGTAACCGTGCGTAGCACTTAGATTTTAATAATAAATTATTCAGGGAGAGAAAATGAGCAAGCCATGTTTTGTGAATCAACCCATCATCGATTGGGCAGCCGCTAATGACGCGGTAAAGGCAGCGATTGAAAAGGCAGTTGCCATGGGGTTGCGTGTGAATGCGGCAGTTGTGGATCGTGGCGGCTTGCTGGTGGCTTTTTTGCGTATGCCAGGGGCACCATTGCATTCAATAGATATTGCCATTGATAAAGCCTACACCGCTGCAGGTTTTGGTATGCCAACAGGCATGTGGCATGAGGCACTTAAAGCACATTCCGAAGCGGTGCAACAGGGCGTGCCGCTACGCCCGCGTTTTACCGCTTTTGGTGGTGGCTTGCCGATTATTGTGGATGGCCAAATAATCGGTGGTATCGGCGTGTCTGGCGCGCTGGAAGATGAAGATACAGAATGCGCTCAGGCGGGTCTTAAGGCATTAGGCCTGGCGGATTGATTGTTTCCGATAAATTTTCCCAAAGAGGCGGCGAATGGTTGATGTCAGTAAGCTGATAAATACGAAAGACGGGATTCAAAGTCGGCGGATTTTTCATGATCAAGATATTTACGATCTGGAAATGGAACGCATTTTTGCGCGCTGCTGGTTGTTTCTGACGCACGAAAGTTTGATCCCCAATGCAGGGGACTTCATCACAACCAAAATGGGTCAGGATAATGTCATTGTCGTGCGCCAGCAGAATGGCAAGGTGCGCGCTTTTGTCAATTCATGCTCGCATCGCGGTGCCCGGGTTTGTGCGGCTGAAGCGGGGAATACGCGTAGTTTTGTATGTAGTTACCACGGCTGGGCATATGGCATTGATGGCTCGCTGCAAGGCGTCCCCCTGGAAAAAGAGGTTTATAACAATCAACTCGATAAATTCACGCATGGCCTTGTAGAGGTTGCGTTAGTGGATAGTTTTTGCGGTTTTATCTATGGCTGCTTTGATTCGTCTGCCCCATCGCTGCGTGAGTTTTTGGGTGAGGCGGCCTGGTATCTTGAGGCCTGGATGGGCGTGCCGGGCGGCACTGAATTGATCGGTCCGCCTAGCCGCTCGATGCTGTATTGCAACTGGAAAACGCCGGGTGAAAACTTTATTGGCGATATGTATCACGTGGGCTGGACACATGCCTCATCAACACAGGTGTTGTTTCCCCAGTCACCACTAATGGCGTTGCAAGGCAACGCCTCGCTGCCTGCGCCAGCAGAAGTCATGGGGTTGCATTTTACGAGCCGGGGCGGGCACGGTGCAGCGATTACTTATGGTGGTCGTGGTGGGCTTTATACAACTGCACGCGAAAACGAGATGCTGGCGGCGTGGCTTGCAGCACAGACGCCGAAGGTGGCGGAGCGTCTGGGTGAAGTACGCGCCAAACTTTACAACTCTGCGTGGGATGGCACGATTTTCCCTAACAACTCGTTTTTGGTTGGCCCCAATACGTTTAAAGTTTGGTTGCCACGCGGCCCAGGGGCGATTGAGGCTTTAACCTGGACGTGGGTCGAAAAAGACATGCCCGAAGAGTTGAAGCGGATTATCGCCAGAAACATGAATCAAACATTTGGCACGGCGGGCATGCTCGAATCTGAGGATGCCGACAACATGGAGTCAATGACGCAAGTTAATGACGGCGTGGTGACGCGACGCGGAATGCTGAATGCCCAAATGGGCCTGGGGCGTGAACGGGAAGACGCGGTCATGCCGGGTATCGTGAGTGATGCGATGATCAATGAATTATCCCACCGCGGGTTCTATCGCTATTACCAGGAAATGCTGATGGCTGACAATTGGGATGAGTTGCGTGCGAGTGCATCCAACTGGAAAAAATCTCATCTCGAACGCTAGCTGGATGATGTAGTTCAAGCCGAAAAAAAGAGGAGTGGATTTTGACAAAACAAAATGATGCGCGAGAAGTCACTCGAGAAGTCCGGGATGAGATTGAACGGTTTCTGTTCCGCGAAGCGCGACTGATTGATTCCGAGCAGGAGCGCGAATGGTTGCAAACCATGGTTGATCCCGAGATCAAATACCAAGTGTTTAGCCGTCAGTTACGCTACCGTAAAGACACTCGAGGTAGCGGCGACAAAGAGGTGTATTTTTTTGATGATAACTATGCTGATCTGGCGCACCGGGTTGAATTACGCGAGACGGGTATGCAGTGGGTTGCCGACCCACCCAACCGGCTGCGACGTATTGTGGGCAACATTGAAGGGTTTGAAGGTGAGCGGGCTGGCGAATATCGGGTTTATTCAAACTGCATGGTTACGCGCAATCGAATGGTCTATGAGCAGATGAGTTATGCCTATGGCCGGGACGATATCCTGCGGCGTGGTGCGGATGGCAAGTTAAGGTTATTGCAGCGAGTGATCGATTTTGAAGAGCGATTTGTACGCGGGAAAAATCTACTGTTTATTCTGTAAGAAAAAAGAACTAGCGAAGAAGGCAAATATTGACGCAGGTTGGGCAGCGTAAAAAGTCGGCGCTGGGGAGACGGTACTGAGTTCATTGCACTTGCCCCTAACCTTTCTCGAACTAAAAATGCCATAAAGGAGACACACCATGAACGCCCCCCTATCTGCCGATGCACTCAAGCAAGACAAACTGCGCCAGCTACTCAGCGATCTAGAAAACCAGATCGTCGTCAATGGCCCGG
>JAUSMB010000053.1 GCA_030645365.1 Rugosibacter sp. | reverse complement strand
AGATGCGATCTTCGATCTCGTTACCGTATTTATCAACCATCCCCTTGTCGGGGCGCCAGCCGGCGAGGTCTTTGTCCAGATCGATGCGCACGACCTTGTAGGGCGCGAGAAAACCGTCGTCGATGCCTTGCCGCAGTGAGTAGGTGTAGATCGGCTCGCCGAAGTAGTCGATGTTGGAAACCTCCTTGGTTTCCCTCGGTGTAGCGGTCAGGCCGATTTGCGTGGCTGACGAGAAGTATTCGAGGATTTCGCGCCATGCCGAATCGGCGGCGGCACTCCCGCGATGGCACTCGTCGATGACGATCAGATCAAAGAAGTCGCGACTGAACTGCTTGTAGATGTTGCGCTCTTCTTCCGTGCCGGTGACGGCTTGATAGAGCGACAGATAGATTTCATACGACTTGTTGGCCTGCCGCTTTTGAATCTTGGTCATGGCCGAGCCGAAGGGCTTGAAGTCGTTGGTCATGGTCTGATCGACCAGGATATTACGGTCGGCGAGGAACAAAATGCGCTTCTTGCTCTTGGCTTTCCACAAGCGCCAGATGATCTGAAACGCCGTGTAAGTCTTGCCGGTGCCGGTCGCCATGACCAGCAGGATGCGGTTCTGGCCTCGGGCGATAGCCTCAATCGTCTTATTGATCGCCAGAAGTTGGTAGTAGCGCGGCATTTTGTTGCTGCCATCGCTGTAGTAATCCTGTGTGACCAGTTCGTTTTGCTCGGTACTCAAGCCCTGATGCGTGGCCCACCATTGCCACAGGGTTTCAACCGCAGGGAATTCATGCAGACCCAGTTCGCGTTCGAGAATGCCATCGGTGGCGATCTTGTTGTGAAATAGAAAGCCGTTGCCATTGCTGCTGAATACGAAAGGCACCTGGAGCATTTCCGCATACCCCAAACCCTGCTGCATGCCATCACCCACGGAATGGTTGGCGTCCTTCACTTCGATAACGGCGATGGGCATATTGGGCTTGTAGAACAAAACGTAGTCGGCACGCTTGTGCTGGGCGCGAGTGTGCAGTTTGCCACGGACGATGATGCGGCCCTTGGTCAGCGGAAACTCTTCACGAATTTGGGTCGCGACATCCCAACCCGCAGCCTCAAGAGCGGGGGTAATGAACTTGGTGCAGATGTCGCGCTCGGAGAACGATTTTTTGTTCATTACGGTGGTTCCCAGTGGTTCCCTTTAGTCAATACGTTTGCCGACCAGTATCAGTATTCGCATACCTATCGCTCGGTCTGGCCTCTATTCACAAAAGGCAGGGCGCGGTTGAGAAAATCTTGGTCACCCCCTCAGATAGGGACGTTACAGGCCCACCGAGCGAACTGATCCAGAAGCTGTTTTGCATATTCGAGCTGGTGCTTCTAGGCATTCATGCGAGCAATGCACTCCAACTAAAACCCGGTCTATCTCAGAAAGGAATGTCATCCTCGAAGTCATTGAAGTTGCTGCCGCTTGCCGGTACAGCAGGTGCTGATTTACCTGCAGCGGCAGGTGCGGCACCATAGCCACTGTCACGCGACGGCGCATCATTTGAACCCATGCCCGGGCTCATACCTTGTCGGCTGCCGAGCATCTGCATTGAGTCAGCAACAATCTCGGTGGTGTAGTTGGTGTGTCCGTCTTTTTCCCATTTGCGCGTTTTGAGCGACCCTTCGATGTACACCTGCGAGCCTTTTTTCAGGTATTGACCTGCAATTTCAGCCAGCTTGCGAAAGAAAACCACACGGTGCCATTCGGTGGCTTCTTTCTTTTCGCCCGTCCCTTTATCTTTCCACGTATCGGTGGTGGCCAGCGTGATATTCACCACGGCGTCGCCATTGGGCATATAGCGCGATTCAGGGTCTTTGCCCAGGTTACCAACCAAAATTACTTTATTTACTGAAGCCATGGCGAATCTCCTTGATGATGTTTTAAGTTAGCCTTGTTCGGCCAGTGGATTTTTTGCAGCCGTTGGCAAGCGAGGCAGAATAGGCTGCATGGTAATGGCGGCGACCAGCCAAAGTGTGCTCATTCCGGCCGCAAACACAAATACGCTTTGCGGGCCAAAGTGCTTAGCCATCCAGCCACCCAACGCGCCCCCCAAAAACAGGCCCAAGGCTTGCGTTGTGTTGTAAACGCCGAGTGCTGTGCCTTTTGCCAGTGGTGGCGCAACACGAGAAATTAATGAAGGCAGCATGGCTTCCAGCGTGTTGAAGGCGACAAAAAAACTGAGCAAGCCACCCATCACCACGTAAAAATGATTGCCTTGCAAACCAAGTACTAGCAGTGTCAGCAGTAACAAGATAATGGCAGAAACAAACACTGTGCGCAGTTTTTGGCGCTTTTCAGCGTAAATAATTGCCGGCACCATAAGCACAAATGAGATCAGTACTGCCGGCAAATAAACCTTCCAGTGCGAGGCTAGCGGTAAATCCCCTGTGCTGATCAATAAACCGGGCACCACGACAAACATCATCATCTGTGACATATGGAGGATGAAAATGCCCAGATTAAGCCGCAGCAACTGGGTATTCACCAACACATCACGCAATGGAACGCGTGGGCCGGGATGCACTGGCGGTGGCTCAGGCACGAGATAAATCACGACTGTAATTGCTGTCAGCGCTAATGCACCGGTCATCCAGAAAATACCGCTCATGCCTATGGCGGCGTAAAGCACAGGTGCAATCACCAGTGAAAACGCAAATACAAGGCCAATGGATGAACCTATCATCGCCATCACTTTGGTGCGATGTTGCTCACGCGTTAAATCAGCTGCCAAGGCGGTTACAGCAGCGGAAATAGCGCCCGCACCTTGCACAATCCGGCCAAAAATAGTCCAGTAAATATCCGTTGCCAGCGCAGCAACCACGGAGCCGATGGCAAAAACCAACAAACCAAAAATAATCACCCGCTTGCGCCCAAAGACATCTGACGCCATACCGAACGGAATCTGAAAAAACGCCTGGGTCAGGCCATAGGCACCCAAGGCAAGGCCCACCAGCGTGAGATTGTCTCCCCCTGGCAGCGTGTGGGCATGAATGGCGAACACTGGCAGAATCAAAAACATGCCCAGCATGCGCAAAGCAAAAATAGAGGCTAACGATACGCCTGCGCGCTTTTCCTCGCGGCTCATGGCGTCGGTTAGTTGGTCAGACATGGATGGGTCAGGTGAATGAATTATGTCGCGTATATTAGTACATTAACTGGTCGCCTTGCGGCCACTTTCGTTACGCTTTGGCCTACTACTTCATGGATACCATCAAAATTCGCGGTGCGCGCACGCACAATCTCAAGAATATCAACCTGGATTTACCCCGCAACCAGCTCACGGTAATCACAGGCTTGTCAGGCTCCGGTAAAAGCTCTCTCGCGTTTGATACGCTCTATGCCGAAGGTCAGCGCCGCTATGTCGAATCGCTCTCGGCCTATGCGCGGCAATTTTTACAGATGATGGAAAAACCCGATGTTGATTTGATTGAAGGGTTGTCTCCAGCCATTTCCATCGAACAAAAAGCCACTAGCCACAACCCGCGCTCTACGGTGGGCACGGTGACGGAAATTCACGATTATCTGCGCCTGCTGTACGCCCGTGCCGGCACGCCACACTGCCCGGATCATGGCTTGCCGCTGGAGGCAATGAGTGTGGCGCAAATGGTGGACCATGCGCTGGCCCTGCCGACCGATACGCGCCTGATGATACTTGCGCCAGTTGTCGCTGATCGCAAAGGCGAGCAGCTCGAACTGTTTGCCGAGTTGCGCGCACAGGGTTTTGTGCGCCTGCGCGTGGATGGCGCAGTGTATGACATTGACAGCCTGCCCAAGCTGGCCAAAACCAAAAAACACACCGTTGATGTTGTCATCGACCGACTCAAGGTGAAGGAGGATCAACACCAGCGCCTGGCGGAAAGTTTCGAGACCGCATTGCGTCACGCGGATGGTCGCGCGCTTGCCGTGGAAATGGATAGCGGCAAAGAGCATTTATTTTCCAGCAAATTCGCTTGCCCGGTTTGCAGCTACTCATTGCAGGAACTAGAGCCTCGTTTATTCTCTTTCAACAATCCGATGGGGGCCTGCCCCTCATGTGACGGCTTGGGACAGATCCAGTTTTTTGATCCCCTACGCGTGGTGGCCTACCCCCACCTCTCGCTCGCCGAAGGGGCCATCAAGGGTTGGGACAAACGCAACCAGTTTTATTTTCAGATGCTGGAATCCCTCGCGGCGCACTACAACATAGATACCTCGGTACCTTTTGAAGGCTTGCCAGAGAACCTCAGGAAAATTATTCTTTACGGCTCGGGTACTGAGCAGATCAAATTCAAATATCTGAGTGAAAAAGGCACCCGCTTTGAACGTAGCCACGCTTTTGAAGGCATCATCAACAGTATGGAGCGGCGCTACCGCGAAAGTGATTCGCTCAGTGTCCGGGATGACCTGGTTAAATATCTGAATCACAAACCCTGCCCTGAATGTCAAGGCCAGCGTTTGCGCCGTGAAGCGCGCCATGTATTCGTCGGCGGGCAAACCATTTCAGCGATCAGCCATCTCTCATTGAGGCAATGTCGTGATTTTTTTGAAGAACTGACGCTGACCGGCCATAAAGCGCAGATAGCGGAAAAAATTCTCAAGGAACTCACCTCACGACTATCCTTTCTCATCAATGTCGGCCTCAACTATCTTTCGCTAGATCGTTCGGCGGAAACGCTTTCCGGCGGCGAGGCACAACGTATTCGACTGGCTTCGCAAATCGGCTCAGGCCTCACGGGCGTCATGTATGTTCTTGATGAACCTTCGATCGGCCTGCATCAGCGCGATAACGTGCGCCTGCTGGAAACGCTCATCCACTTGCGTGATCTGGGCAACACAGTGATCGTGGTCGAACATGATCAGGAAGCCATTGAGGCCGCCGACTATGTTGTCGACATCGGCCCGGGCGCAGGAGAACATGGCGGCGAAATTGTCGCCGAAGGCACGCCGCAGCAAGTGGCAGCGAACAGCGCGTCACTCACCGGCGCATTTCTGTCAGGCCGCCGCCGTATTGCCATCCCCGACTTGCGCACGCAGCCTGCCGCCGACCGCTGGCTGAAAATCATTAACGCCAGCGGCAACAATCTCAAGCAGGTGACCCTGGAAATTCCTGTTGGCTTATTCACTTGCGTCAGCGGTGTCTCGGGTTCGGGTAAATCAACCCTGATCAATGACACCCTCTACGCTGCTGCTGCACGCCATCTTTATGCGGCGACAACGGAGCCCGCCACCTATGGCGAGATCACCGGTCTCGAATTTTTCGACAAGGTAATCAATGTCGATCAGTCGCCCATTGGCCGCACGCCGCGCTCCAACCCCGCGACTTACACGGGGTTATTAACCCCTATTCGCGAACTGTTTGCCGGTGTGCCTATGGCGCGCGAACGGGGTTACGGGCCGGGACGTTTTTCATTCAACGTCAAGGGCGGGCGCTGCGAAGCCTGCCAGGGCGATGGCATGATCAAGGTGGAAATGCACTTTCTGCCTGACATCTTTGTCGCCTGCGATGTTTGCCACAGCAAACGCTACAACCGCGAAACACTGGAGGTTCGATTTAAGGGCAAAACCATCCACGAAGTACTGCAAATGACGGTAGAACAAGCACGTGAATTTTTCGACGCCATACCGCTCGTTGCGCGCAAATTACAAACGCTGATGGACGTCGGGCTTTCCTACATTCAACTGGGACAAAGCGCTGTCACGCTGTCCGGCGGCGAAGCACAACGCGTCAAGCTAGCGCTCGAACTCTCCAAGCGCGACACGGGCCGCACCCTGTATATTCTCGACGAACCCACTACCGGCCTGCACTTTCACGATATCGAAATGTTGCTTTCCGTACTGCATCGTCTGCGTGACCATGGTAATACCATTGTCGTCATTGAACACAATCTGGATGTTATTAAAACCGCCGATTGGGTCGTTGATCTCGGCCCGGAAGGCGGTGATGGCGGGGGACGCATCATTGCTTGCGGCACGCCAGAACAGGTAGCCGACGTACACGACAGTCCAACGGGACACTATCTGAAGAAACTTCTCGCTGACGCCAATCGTACTCAACTGACAAAAAAGACCCCAAAGCGCCGTACATCATGAGCAACACGCAATACCCTGCCGAAAAGTCGGCGCTGGTGATACGGCGAGAAAAAATCGCACGGCGGAGTTGACGAGCCTTGGAACAACACAGCATTGCCTGAGTAAAACTGAGCCCCGAGCGCAAACCCAAGGTTGAAATCCTGACTTATCCTGAGTATAGTCAACACTGTATTATCAGCACGGCGGCCCTGTTTATTTCTGGCCGCCGTATGTTTTTTATGTACTGTTTTCGCGGAGCACTTTGATGCCGCATTTAATGAATACCTATGGACGGCTGCCCGTCGCCTTTACTCACGGCGAGGGTTGTCGTTTATTTGATGAGCAGGGCAAATCCTATCTTGACGCGATGTCCGGCATCGCCGTCAATACGCTAGGCCACAATCATCCGCGTTTGGTTGCCGCATTGAGCAAACAAATCGGCCGCCTGATGCACACCTCGAATCTTTATCACATCCGCGAGGCCGAGGAAGCTTCCGATCGCCTGGCCAGCATTGCCAAAATGGATGAGGTGTTTTTCTGCAACTCAGGGTGCGAAGCCAACGAAGCCGCCATCAAGCTCGCGCGCCTTTACGGCCATCAGCAAGGTATTGATCAACCCGCCATCATCGTCATGGAACAAGCCTTTCATGGCCGCACCCTGGCAACACTCTCAGCCACCGGCAACCGCAAGGCGCAAGCCGGGTTCGAGCCGCTGGTTAGCGGCTTCGTCCGCGTGCCCTTTGATGACCTGGCAGCTATCGAGCAGGTGGCCGCGAACAACCCGAATGTGGTCGCCGTGCTGTTTGAACCAATCCAGGGCGAAGGTGGCATCAACGTCGCGCACAACAAATACATGCGCGCCGTGCGCAAGATATGCAATGAAAAAAACTGGCTGATGATGGTAGATGAGGTGCAATGCGGCCTGGGCCGCACCGGCATCTGGTTTGCGCATCAGCACGCCGACATATTGCCGGATGTGATGACGCTGGCCAAAGGACTGGGTTCCGGCGTGCCGATTGGTGCTTGTCTTGCCGCTGGCCGTGCCACCGGCGTATTCAAGCCGGGCAATCACGGCTCAACATTCGGTGGCAATCCGTTGGCCTGCACTGCCGCGCTAACCACCTTGAAGGTTATCGAAACAGATGACCTGATGACCCGCGCATCCGAGCTTGGCGAACTTATTCGAGATGGCCTGCGGCATGGACTGGCGAGTGCTGACGGGCTGATCAAGGGTGTTGTCGAAGTACGTGGTGATGGCTTGCTGATCGGCATTGAGCTGGATCGCCCCTGTGGTGATTTGGTCAAACGCGCCCTGGCCAAGGGCCTGCTGATCAATGTCACGGTAGAAAAAGTGGTGCGGCTGTTACCTGCCTTGGTGATGAGTGATGCAGAAGGCGCCGAGTTGGTCGCTCTGCTCGTGCCGCTCATTCTGGATTTCCTCAAGGAGTGATGATGTCACCGGCAACGTCCATGGCTTCACCCCGACATTTTCTGGAATTGCGTAATCTCTCACGTGACGAGCTTGATCATGTTTTTCTGCGCAGTCAGCGGATCAAAGCGCGCTTCAAGGCGTATGAGCGTTACTGGCCCCTGCAAGATCGCACGCTGGTGATGATTTTTGAAAAAGCCAGCACGCGCACGCGGCTGTCATTTGAAGCCGGAATGCATCAGTTAGGCGGTGCCGCGATTTATTTGAATACCCGCGATTCTCAACTTGGGCGCGGTGAGCCAGTGGAAGATGCAGCGCAAGTGATTTCTCGTATGGGCGATATCGTCATGATCCGTACTTTTGAGCAGGCCATCATCGAACGCTTTGCCAAAAATTCGCGCGTACCCGTGATTAACGGACTGACGAATGAATATCACCCCTGTCAGATTCTTGCCGATATTTTCACCTTCATCGAGCATCGCGGCTCGATTCAAGGCAAAACCGTGGCCTGGATTGGCGATTCGAATAATGTCTGCAATACCTGGTTGCAAGCTGCCGAAGTGTTTGACTTCAAGATGCATGTATCCACGCCACCCGGCTATGAAGTGGAGCCAGAGCGTGTTGGCCTTCTTGGCCTGCGTGGCACCAGCCACTTTACACAGTTTGCTGACCCCATGGATGCTGCGCGGGGAGCCGATCTGGTCACGACCGACGTGTGGACGTCCATGGGGTTCGAAGCCGAAAATGAAGAGCGCACGCGTGATTTCGCCGACTGGCAAGTGGATGCCGAGATGATGCAGATAGCAGCGCCTGATGCAGTCTTTATGCATTGTTTGCCCGCCCATCGCGGAGAAGAAGTCGCCGCCGAGGTAATCGACGGGCCACAAAGCGTCGTTTGGGATGAAGCAGAAAATCGTCTGCACACACAAAAAGCCTTGCTGGAGTTTTTGCTCCTCGGAAAAATCAACGATTAAGGGAAAGTAAATGAGTGAAATTAAAAAAGCAGTACTCGCCTATTCTGGCGGTCTGGATACCTCGGTTATCCTCAAGTGGCTACAAGATACTTACCAGTGCGAGGTGATCACCTTCACTGCTGATCTGGGGCAAGGCGAAGAACTGGAACCCGCACGTGCCAAGGCATTGCAACTCGGCATCAAGAAGAAAAATATTTTCATTGACGATCTGCGTGAAGAGTTTGTGCGCGATTTTGTCTTTCCCATGTTCCGCTGCACCACCGTGTATGAAGGCGAGTATTTGTTGGGTACATCGATTGCGCGGCCGCTGATTGCCAAGCGCCTCATCGATATCGCAAAAAAAACCGGTGCAGACGCGATTTCTCATGGCGCAACCGGCAAAGGTAATGATCAGGTGCGTTTCGAGCTGGGTGCCTACGCGCTCATGCCCAACATCAAAGTCATTGCCCCGTGGCGCGAGTGGGATTTGCTGTCACGCGAAAAGCTCATGACCTATGCCGAGAAACATAGCATTCCCGTTGAAATGAAGCATAAAAAAGGCGGTTCGCCCTACTCGATGGACGCCAATTTATTGCACATCTCCTACGAAGGCCGTCATCTGGAAAATCCTGCGGCTGAAGCTGAAGAATCCATGTGGCGCTGGACAGTTTCCCCCGAGAAGGCGCCGAACAAAGCCGAATATATCGACCTTGAATTTAAACAAGGCGATCTGGTGGCGATCAATGGCAAAAAAATGAAAGCTCACGAGCTGTTAGCCAGCCTGAACCAGATCGGCGGTAAACATGGCATTGGCCGCCTTGATCTGGTCGAAAACCGTTACGTCGGCATGAAATCACGCGGCTGTTATGAAACCCCCGGCGGCAC
>JAUSMB010000037.1 GCA_030645365.1 Rugosibacter sp. | reverse complement strand
CCAGGAGTCTTTCAAGGTCACGGTGCGGTTGAAGGCGGGTGCACCGGGTTTTGAATCAATGCGGTCTGCGACAAAATAGCCGTGGCGTTCGAACTGGAAGCGGTCTTCGGCGCTGGCATTTTGCAATGCGGGTTCGAGTTGCGCCTGAATGAGGGTCAACGATGCGGGGTTGAGGTCGGTGATGAAATCATGGTCGCCAGCGCCCGGCGCCGGGCAGGAAAACAGGCGGTCATAAAGGCGCACTTCGGCGGCATAGGCGTGAGCTGCGGATACCCAATGGATATTGCCCTTGACCTTGTAAGCATCTGACCCTGGCGTGCCTGATTTTGAATCGGGCATGTATTCGCAATGCACAGCGGTGATTTTGCCGGCGGCATCCTTGTCGCAGCCGATGCACTTGATGACAAAGCCATAGCGCAGGCGCACGGTGTTGCCGGGGAACAGGCGGAAATAGCCCTTGGTGGGCGTTTCCATGAAGTCTTCGCGCTCTATCCACAATTTTTTTGAGAAGGGAATCGGCCGCTTTCCCCACTCGGGTTTTTGCGGATGGTTGGGCGCTTCGCAAGTTTCTTCCTGCCCGTCCGGATAGTTGTCGATGATCAGCTTGACCGGGTCAAGCACGGCGATGCGGCGCGGGGCGATGTCGTTCAGGTGCTGGCGCTGGCATTCCTCAAACACGCCAAAGTCGATCCATGAATCGGATTTGCTGACGCCGATCATCTCCATGAAGTGGCGAAATGCTTCGGGCGTGTAGCCGCGGCGGCGCGCGCCGACGAGCGTGGGCAGGCGCGGATCGTCCCAGCCGCTGACGTGGTTTTCTGCCACTAGCTGGATCAGCTTGCGCTTGGAGAGCACGACGTAGGAAAGGTTGAGCCGCGAGAATTCGATCTGCTGCGGCAGCGGCGTATTCACGCAGCCGAGTTCGGCCAGCCGCGCTAGCAGCCAGTCGTAGAACGGGCGCTGATCTTCGAATTCCAGCGTGCAGATGGAATGCGTGATGTTTTCCAGCACATCTTCGATGGGGTGGGCGTAGGTGTACATCGGATAGATGCACCAGGCGTCGCCCGTGTTGTGGTGCGTGGCGTGGCGGATGCGGTAGATGGCCGGGTCGCGCAGGTTGATGTTGGGCGAGGCCATGTCGATCCTAGCGCGCAGCACGTGTGTGCCATCGGCGAATTCACCAGCGCGCATGGCGCGGAACAGGGCAAGGTTTTCGGCCGGTGTGCGGCTGCGAAAGGGTGAGTTTTTTCCGGCTTCGGTGAGTGTGCCACGGCTTACCCGCATGTCTTCCGCCGATTGCGAGTCGACATAAGCATGGTTTGCTTCGATCAGCTTTTCGGCAAACTCATACATCCACTGGAAATAATTCGAGGCCTGGTAGAGATTGTTTTCTTCGCCAAAATTCCAGTCAAAGCCGAGCCAGCGCACCGCATCGATAATCGAATCGGCGTATTCCTGTTCTTCCTTTTCCGGATTGGTATCGTCAAAGCGCAGGTGGCAGGCACCGCCGTAATCCCTGGCCAGGCCGAAATTCAGGCAAATCGACTTGGCGTGGCCGAAATGCAGGTAGCCATTCGGTTCCGGCGGGAAGCGGGTGCGGATTCGCGCCGTGTCACCAGCGCAGAGTTTTTGTTGCGTGGCCGGGCCGGGCTGGCCGCTCCAGGTGCGTGCGGCATATTTTCCGGCGGCGAGATCGGCCTCGATGATATGCCGGATGAAATTAGAAATTTTTTCGGTGTCAGACATGAGTGGAGTGCGCCAAACGAAAGCAAAGAAGTGATTCTACTGGCAGGCATGAAATGCGGGCGTAAAATAGCCATGATGAATTGGACAAGTTTTTTTGCCATTGGTCTCGGTGCCATGCTGGGTGCATGGCTGCGTTGGGGGCTTGGTCTGTGGCTGAATCCACTGTTTCCTACGGTACCGCTGGGCACGCTGGCGGCGAACCTGCTCGGCGGTTATCTGGTGGGCGCGGCGGTTACGTTGTTTCATTTGAATCTCGATCTTTCGCCTGAGTTGCGCTTGTTTTTCATCACGGGTGTGCTGGGTGCCCTGACGACGTTTTCCACGTTTTCGGCAGAAGTTGTGGGGCTGATTCAACGGGCTGAATATGGCTGGGCAGTGGGTGTGGCCTCAAGCCATTTGTTCGGTTCTTTGTTGATGACGGGTCTGGGCATTTTGACCATACAAAAATTAGCGCAATGAGGCAGGTGCAATGAGGTTCGACGCCGAGGCGCGCCGCGCAGCACGGCCGACAATCGTCTATGACGAGTCGCTGCCTGTCACCTTGCGACGGGAAGAAATCGCTGCTGCCATTCTTCAACATCAAGTGGTCATCGTCTGTGGCGAAACCGGTTCGGGCAAGACCACGCAATTGCCTAAAATCTGTCTCGAACTCGGCCGTGGCCTGACGGGGCTGATCGGCCACACCCAACCGCGCCGCATTGCCGCACGCGCCACGGCGACGCGCATTGCGCAGGAGTTGAAGTCCGAGCTGGGGCGGTATGTCGGCTTCAAGATACGCTTTACCGACCGCGTCTCGCCCGAGACTTACATCAAGCTGATGACTGACGGCATTTTGCTGGCCGAGACACAAACCGACCCATTGCTGCGTCAGTACGACACCCTCATCATCGATGAAGCGCACGAGCGCAGTTTGAACATCGACTTCATGCTGGGTTACTTAAAGCAATTGTTGCCCAGGCGGCCTGATCTAAAAGTCATCGTTACTTCGGCCACGCTGGATGCGGAGCGTTTCAGCCAGCATTTTTCTTCCAACGAAAAAGCCGCACCGGTAATCGAAGTTTCCGGACGTTTGTATCCGATCGAGACACGGTATCGGCCATGGTCTGAAACAACTACCGCCAGCTCTTCGCTCGGCGGAAAGGGCGCGTCGGACGGTGACATCAATGAGGCGATTGTCGATGCGGTGGGCGAGGCGCATCGGGCAGGGCCGGGCGATGTGCTGGTATTTTTGCCCGGCGAACGCGAGATCCGCGAGGTGGCCGAAGCGCTGCGCAAACACTCGTTTTCCACCATGGCGTCGGGCCTTGAAATTCTGCCCTTGTTTGCCCGCCAGTCAGCGGCAGAACAGGCGCGTGTATTTTCCTCCCACCAGGGTCGCCGCGTGGTGCTGGCGACCAATGTGGCCGAGACCTCGCTCACCGTGCCGGGCATACGCTATGTGATTGACACCGGGTTGGCGCGCGTCAAGCGTTACTCGCATCGCAACAAGATCGAGCAGTTGCAGGTCGAGCCCATCGCCCGCGCGGCGGCCAATCAGCGTGCCGGGCGCTGTGGCCGAGTGTCTGCCGGTATCTGTTTCCGGCTGTATGCCGAGGATGATTTCAACAAGCGCGCCGCTTATACCGAGCCGGAAATTCTGCGCTCCAGCCTGGCCGGGGTGATTCTGCGCATGAAGTCGCTGCATCTGGGCGATGTGGAGAGTTTTCCTTTCCTCGAAGCGCCCGTGCCGCGAATGATTGCTGATGGTTATCAGTTGCTCGCCGAATTAGGGGCGATTGACGAGACCACGAAGGCGCTCACCAAGGTCGGCGTTGAACTGGCGAAACTGCCATTGGACCCAAAAATTGGCCGCATGATCATTGCCGCACGCGAGCAGGGCTGCTTGCATGAAATGCTGATCATCGCATCGGCCTTGTCGGTGCAAGACCCGCGTGACCGGCCGCAAGAGCAGGCCGGATCAGCCGATCAGGCGCATGCGAAGTGGAAAGATGAAAAGTCCGAGTTTCTCGCCTATCTCAAACTCTGGCAAGCAGCGGATATGGTCTGGAAACATGAAACATCGAACAAGCAGCGCCAGTGGTGCCGACAGAATTTTCTCTCCTGGTTGCGCATGCGCGAATGGCGCGATGTGCATGCGCAGTTGCTGACGTTATGCCATGAACATGGCTGGCAAATTTCCAGTGCTTATATGGACGTGGCGGCTGTGCCGGAAAAAGTCGACGCTGATGAAGCAACTGCGCTACAAGGCGGTCGAGTAAAAAACACTCTGATAAAGCCTTTGCACAGCAAGACGGTCGAGCAAAATACACTCTCCTCGTCGCTGCGGATCCTCGCCGTAGCGGATGGCAAGACGGCGCAAAAGAGCAACTCAGCATCTGTTACGCCGTGTTTGGCTGTGCCACGTGAGAGCGCCGGTGCATATGCTGCGATCCACAAGGCGCTGCTCAGCGGCTTGCTCGGTCATATCGGCTTAAAGAGCGAAGAAGACACGCATTATTTAGGCGCGCGCGGCATCAAGTTTTTTATTCATCCGGGTTCCAGCCTGATCAAAAAAGCTGGGCGCTGGATTGTGGCAGCCGAGATTGTCGAAACCTCGCGCCTGTTCGCGCGTTGCGTGGCGCGAATCGAGCCGGAATGGCTGGAGCAAGTAGGCGCGCATTTGTTGCGCAGCCATATCTACGACCCGCATTGGGAGAAAGGGCCGGGGCAGGTCGTCGCGTGGGAGCGCGTGACGCTGCATGGCTTGTTGCTGCATGCGCGGCGGCGCGTGCATTACGGCCCGCTGGATAAAAAATTGTCGCGCGAGATATTGATACGCTCGGCACTGGTGGAAGGCGAAGTCGGCGAGGATTGGGTCAAAAAGTGGCGCTTCTTCCAGCACAACGCCAAGCTCATGCAGGAGATTGAAACGCTCGAACACAAATCCCGACGGCCAGATGTGCTGGTGGATGACGAATTGATTTACGCTTTTTACGATGCCGTGGTTACCGATGGCATCACCACGTTGGCGGCATTTGATCGCTGGCGGCGCGAGGCGGAAGCCGTCAATCCGAAACGGTTGTTTCTGGAAAAAGAGCAGTTGATGCGGCATGAGGCCGCAGGTATTACCACCGCAGCTTTTCCCCCGTATCTGGAGCAATACGGGCAGAAATTTGCCCTGCATTATCACCACCAGCCTGGCGCGCCGGACGATGGGGTGACGCTGGATTTTCCGCTCGTGGCGTTGAATCAGATCTCTGCCCAGCGGTGTGAGTGGCTGGTACCCGGCCTGCTCAAGGAAAAAGTGGCCGCCCTGTTAAAAACCTTGCCGCAGAAATATCGCCATCGCCTGCAGCCACTGGATGGTTTTGCCGATGATTTTTGCGCTACCGCCATGCCTGGCGATGAAGCGTTGTTACGGGCACTAATTCAGGCAGTGGAAGAAAAGCTGGCCATGAAGCTGCCACTTGATGCTTTTCGTCTGGGCGAGTTGCGACCGCATCTTTTCATGAATTTTCGTCTATTGAATGAGCATGGCGGCACTTTGGCGATTTCGCGCCATTTGACCGAGTTGCGCACGGAATATCGCGACCGCGTGGCCCAGATTTGGCAGGATGGTGTGGCCGGGGCCGTCAAGCGCGAAGTGATTTCTATGGATGACGCCAGCACTGAAAAAACCCGAGGTGACACTGCTGCTTTGCCAGTAAAGCCGCCTGCGGATGATGAGGTTCTGTATGGCGATTGGCTCTTTGGGCCGTTGCCGGAGTTGCTCGAGGTTAACGTCAAAGGTCGGCAAATCATGGGCTTCCCTGCACTGGTGGATGAAATTCAGGGCGTGCGCTTGACGGTGTTTGACACGCAAGAGCGGGCGCAGGCTGAGCATCGTCGTGGTTTGATGCGACTGTTTTCGCTCCAGTTGGCAACGCAAGTTAAAGCCATCGAAAAGTTACCCGGCCTGCGCGAGGTGGCATTGCAGTTCATTCCTTTGGGATCGGAAAAAGAACTCAAGGCGCAACTGGTGGCCGCGACATTGGAGCGCACCTGCCTGATGGCGCCTTTGCCGCTGGAAAAGTCGGCGTTCGTGATACGGTGCGATGCGGCGCGTGGGCGCATGTTGCTGGTTGCCCAAGAGATTGCGCGGCTGATTGCCACCGTTATCGGTGACTACGCGGTGTTGCAAAAAAAGATCGCAGCCGCGCAAAAAACCTTAGCCGCCACCTGCGCGGATATCAACGCACAATTGGCGGCGTTGCTGCACAAGAACTTTATTGTTGGGGTGCCTTATGAGCGATTGCAGCATTATCCGCGCTATCTCAAGGCGGCTACTTTGCGGCTGGACAAAGCGCGTAGCGATCCTCTCCGCGAAGCGCGGTTATTGGCCGAATGGCAAACGCTGGGCAAGCCTTGGGGGCGCGAGCGCCATGCCTTGCAAAAATCAGGTCAGGCGAGTTATGTCCAAGACACGCTGGATGATCCCTTTATGGAAGAATTCCGCTGGTTGCTTGAAGAATTGCGCGTTGCCCTGTTTGCGCAAGAATTACGTACCCCCACACCGGTATCCGTCAAGCGGCTGCAAAAGATGTGGGATGCGAGAATGCGCTGATGAATACTGTTAGCAGAAAACTCGGGAGAAATCATGAATGAATTATTCACGGCAGCGGGTAAAGCAGCTCGCGATTTAGCGCGTGGCGATATTTTTTGGCATGTGCTGTGGCCGCCAATAGTCGCAGCAGCTTTATGGGGCACAGTCGGCATTTTGATTTGGGCGCATGGCCTTGCCTTGATGGCGCAGATTGTGCCGCAGTTGCCTTGGGCAGGCTGGGAATGGGTCGCTCACTGGGCAGCTGTTTTTCTATTGCTGGCGGCATTCGCCATGTTGATTTACCTCACCTCGCTGCTGCTGGTCGCGGTGTTCGCCTTGCCATACTTGATCAACTACGTCGCGGCGCGTGATTATCCCGATCTGGTGCGGCATGGCGAAAATGCGTTTTGGCGCAGCCTGGCCAATACGCTGGCGGCAGGAGGCGTCTTCCTGTTCGGCGGACTGTTGTCCTTGCCTTTGCTTCTCATCCCCGGTGTGGTGCTGGTGCTGCCGCTGTTCTGGACGGCCTGGTTGAATCAGCGCACTTTTCGCGTGGATGCCTTGATTGAACATGCCACTGCGGCAGAGATCACTCAGCTGGTGAAGGCCAAAAAATCCTCGTTTTATCTTGCAGGCACAGGCTGTGCCTTGCTCGCGCATGTGCCGTTGCTACAGCTCCTCGCGCCTGTATTTACCGCGCTGGTGTTTGTCCACCTGGGGTTGGCGGCTTTGCGCGAACAGAGGCGGTTACAAGGAATTCAGGTATGAAACTGTGGTGAAAACTGCCCTGTTCCTCACCAGCCGGTTAAAACTGTGATATATCGTTCATTGTTATCTCTATAACCGAGCAGTAACGACATGGAAGATAAAATAATTTATTCAAAAACTGCGCGGGGTTTTCGCGAGGTCGTGAATAAAACGAAAGGTTTCCCGCGTGAGCTGCGTAGAGTGCTGGAGTCCGTGGATGGCAAGTCCGATTTTGATGCACTGCTCAAAGCGCTCGACGGTTACTCTGAAAAAGCGTTGCAGCAAGTCATATCTGAACTGATCAGGGATGGTTATATTCGTGACCCGGAGGAATACCGTCCGTCGTCTGTGCGGCCGGGCGCGATAGTAAGGCCCCCGCCATTGGTAAGCCACGCCGAAAATGAATTTGATTTCACCGCGATGGCTGCCCCGCCTTCGATGCCTGCTGCCCCCGCTGTAGATTCGGCAGAAGCTCAGGCACGTAAAGAAGCTGAAGCGCAGATACAGCAAGCAGCTGAAGCCAAGGCAAAACAAGAGGCTGAGGCATTGGTGCGCCGCAAGGCCGAAGAAGATCGGATGCGGAAGGCAGCCGAAGCGGAGGCCCTTCGCCGGGCGGAAGAAGCGCAAGCCGTGAAAGAGGCCAAAGAAAAAGCCCGCCTAGATGCACAGCGGGAAATCGAATTACGGCTGAAGCATGAGGCAGAGGTTAAGGCTAAAAAGGAGGCTGAAGCCGTGGCGCAACGCCAGGCCGAGCAAGAGTTGGCGCGTAAAAAAAACGAAGCGCTGATACGGCAAGAGATAGAAGCTAAAGTGAGACAGGAAGCGGAGGCTCTAGCGCAACGCCAGGCTGAAGAAGAGCGACTGCAACGCGAAGCAGAAGCGAAGGCTGCAGCAGATGCGGCTGAACAACGGCGACGCGAAATATGGGCAAAGTCGCGACTGGAAGCCAAAATTATGGCGCAACGCCAGGCTGAAGAAGAACAGGCGAAGGCAGACGTTGAAGCATTGATACGTCAAGAAGAGGCAGCTAAAGTGCAACAGGATGCCGACGCTTTGGCACAGCGCCAGGCTGAAGAAGCGCAGGCGAAGACCGCCGCTGCAGCGCAGATCCGGCGCGAGACGGAGGCTAAAGCGCAACAGGAAGCTGACGCTTTGGCGCAGCGCAAGGCTGAAGAAAAGTATGCAAAGAAGGCGGCCGCAGCGCAGAAAAAAGCACAAGTGCAGATGCGGCGTGAAGCCGCAGCCAAAGAGAAAGCCGAGGCCAAGGCCAGGGCAAGGCGAGAAGCACAGGAGCTTGCCGAAAAAAAAGCCTATACGGATGAGATGGAAAAAGGCTTCGCCGTAGCAAATTCATTACCGGATCGACAGAATGTACGCCGGACGGGCGCAGCCTGGGCAACAGGTATCACAAGCACGCTGGCATCGATGCATCATGCCTTGACCGAGCAGTTTAGGACGACTCAAAAGGTGCGACGCAAGCTTGTGCGAGGCGCAGTATTTGCCCTGTTTGTGGGGGTGGCTGTTTTGCATGTCATTTCATTTGATGAGCGGTTGTCCGTGCTCGAAAAAACAGCGACGGCTCAATTCAGTCAACCGGTAAAAGCAAAGGCTCTACACTTCTGGCTGCTGCCTACGCCGCATTGGCGTCTGCACGATGTCACTATTGGTGATCAGGGCCAGATTCGTGTTGCACTAGTCAAGGCCAAGACTTCAATTGGCACACTTGTCAGCGGCCAGAACGCGATTACTTTGATTGATGCTGAATCAGCGACCTTGAATCCCGAGGGAGTTTCGTGGATTCTGGCCGGTAGGGCGCAAGCGAATGCCCTGGGCTTTCCACGTATCGAGGTCAAAGGCGTACAGGTGCGTGCGCCGTTTGGTGCATTGCCGAATTTCGATGCCAATGCCGCAGTCGATGCGCATGGCAACTGGCAGAAGATTGAATTGCGGACGCCGGACCGGAAGTTCAATGCCGAGCTTGATGCAATGGATAATGGCGCGCGCGTGACGCTAAGTGCTGCAACTTACACTGTGCCTCTGAGTCTGGAGGGTGTGAGCACGGGGGAGCTTGAACAGCTGACGCTTAAAAATTTTTCAGCAGCCGGTATTCTGGTAAACAAGGAATTTTCGGTGTCTGAGTTTTCGGGTGAAATCCATGGTGGTTATGTCAGTGGCAAGGCGAGGTTGAATTGGAGCAATGGATGGACGCTCAATGGCGAAGCCCAGGCAAGGCTACTTGATACGGCGGCCATGTTCCCTGCGCTATCGGAAGGCGGGCTGCTTAGCGGGAGCGGCACCTTTGCAATGCAAGCAGCTGACCCGATGTTACTCACGGCATCTGCACGCGCCGAAGGCAGCTTTCTGGTCGAGCGGGGGGGGCTACGCGGCATAGACCTTGGCCAGGCTTTACGCGGGCTGGGCAGTGGCGGCAGAACGCCCTATGCCACACTCGACGGAAAATTTGCTTATAGTCACGGCAAGACGCAACTGCGCCATGTGAAAATGATCGACGGTATGATGACAACGACAGGCAACGCAGACATTAATGCCGACAAGGTAATAAGCAGTCGATTTTTTGTTGAGTTGAAGTCGAATTTCATTCACGTGAGGCGTGCCGTGTCCATGACAGGACCGCTGGATGCTCCGCAATTTGGTCGTTGATCATTGAGAGATCTTTGTTTGCTGACCTGAGTCAGCGATAAGAAAGACAACATAGAGGAAACCGCAATGCCAGTGCAATCGATTGGTGCAATTATTATTGGTGATGAGATCACGCGTGGCAAGCGTGCGGATAGCCACTTTTCCAAGCTACTTGAAATCCTTGCTGTGCGCGGCATGCATCTGGACTGGGCAATGTATATCGGGGATGATCGGCAGCGCTTGATCGATACTTTTCGCCGCACTTTAGCGAGTAGTGACATTGTCTTTAGTTTCGGCGGCATCGGCAATACGCCTGATGATCACACGCGCCAGGCGGCCGCAGTGGCGGCAGACGTCGACTTGTTTTTGCATCCCGAGGCAGAGCATGAAATTCGTGCTCGCTTTGTCGAGATGAATCGCGAACTGACGATTGAATCGCTGGATATGGCGCGCTTTCCTGCAGGTAGCCAAATTATTCCTAACCCGTTTAATCGCATTGCCGGTTTTTCACTGGGGAAACATTATTTTGTGCCGGGTTTTCCGCAAATGGCCTGGCCAATGGTGGAGTGGGTATTGGATACCAAGTATCGTCACTTGTTCAATGCCACACCCGTGGCGGATGACGCCATACTCGTTTGGGGTGGTGTTGAAAGTTTGCTGATTCCGTTAATGCTCTCTGTTGAAGAGCAGTTCCCTGCCGTGAAGACTTTCAGTTTGCCCTTCCTTGGCTCGCAAGCTGTGCCTTTTCATGTCGAGCTGGGTGTGCGCGGCGAACCAGAACAGGTGCCGCCAGCGATGGAGATGCTGCGCCATGGGGTGGTGGCACTAGGGTACACATCTGATCCGAGATCTGCCGCGACATAGAACGCTGCATGCCGGATGATAAAGGTCATGCAATGAAGGCCACACAAAAAGGACGCGGTGCCGCTGGTAACCCTGACAATCGCTATGCCCGTTGGCAACGCGAGGAAGCGGACGATGGGTGGTGGACTGAGGCTGATGCTGGGACTGAAACGTTCGCACCGTCTTTGCCTACTGAGCTGATCGTCGATGCGGCCAAGTCGGTGATCAGTTATAACCATTCGCCAGATATTCCGTTTGATCGTTCCATCAACCCGTATCGCGGCTGCGAACATGGTTGCAGCTACTGTTTTGCGCGGCCCAGTCATGCGTATCTGGGGTTATCGCCGGGGCTGGATTTTGAGACCAAGCTGGCCTATAAGCCCGATGCGGTTGAGGTGTTGCGCCGGGAGCTCGCGCATCCAGGGTATGTGTGTAAACCTTTGGCGCTGGGCATTAATACCGATGGCTGGCAGCCGGTAGAGCGGCGTTTGCGCTTGACGCGCGGGATACTGGAAACGCTAGCCGCGTGCCGTCATCCGGTGAGTATTGTGACCAAATCCGCGTTGATTCTGCGCGATCTGGACATTCTCGCGGAGATGGCAAAACAGCATCTGGTGCGCGTTGCTGTATCAATTACCACGCTGAATACTGATCTGGCGCGGCGTATGGAGCCACGCGCGGCGTCTAGCCAGCGCCGACTTTCTGTGCTGGAGGCGCTGTCTGCCGCAGGCATACCGACCGCGGTTTTAGTGGCACCTTTGATACCGGCCCTGACGGATCATGAGCTGGAAGACATTCTGCAAGCCGCAGCTGATGCCGGCGCCCGCACAGCAGGTTATGTGTTGCTGCGCCTGCCGCATGAGGTCAAGCCGCTATTTCGTGACTGGCTGGAACGTGAAGAACCCGGTCGCGCCGAACATGTATTCAGCCTGCTACGTCAAATGCATGGCGGCAAGGAATATGACAGCCGCTTTGGCCACCGTCATCGTGGCGATGGGCCGTTAGCCGATATCATTCAGCAACGCTTTAAAATTGCTTGCCGACGTTTAAGACTCGATCAACATTTGCCTGCGTTGGATTCCACTTTATTCCAAGCGCCGGATATGAATATCAGGCAAGCGACAAGCATACCCACTGGGCTTGTACAGCAATCCCTGTTTTGAATCGGCAGGCATTGCGATGCTGCCGGACGGGTCGCCGCAGTCGTGTTGCACCGCTTGTTAATGGAATCCTTCTGTCGTGCGATAGGGATCAAGAAAAGTTCGCCCATAGCGTTTATTCAGTCGAGTCATGGGAAGCAGAAAAAGCAGGTCGGCTACATTGAAATCGGTATCCCACGCAGGCTCTCCGCAGATATGCCCACCTGCACGCAAGTAGCCTTTGATGAGCGGAGGGATGACTGCAGGCTGTCCACTCGCCAGCTTTTGATACGGCAAAGGATGCAGCGGAATCGTTCGATATTCTTCCGGCATGGTGTATTTGGCACTCAGTTGTTGATAGAGATTGGCTGCATTATGACCACCATCGTGCATGCTGATGGAGGCACAGCCAATTAAATAGAGGTATTGGTGATGAGCGATGTATTGCCCTAATCCGGACCACAGCAAAGCCATGACACTGCCGCTGCGATAATCAGGATGTATGCAGAACCGACCAATTTCTATCATGCTGCTGCGCAGGTGCTGTATTTTTTCGAGCGAGAATTCGCTCTCGGCATAATAGCCTCCTGCAGACTTTGCTACTTCTGGAGAGATGAGACGGCAAGTGCCAATGACTTCTCCGGCATCATGCGTGCGCACCAGAAGGTGATCACAGTGAAGGTCAAATAAATCCGTATCGTGACCTGGTATCTCTTTGTTTAAATGAGCACCTAATTCCTCACCAAATACCTTGTAGCGCAGGCGTTGTGCTTCATGAATTTCTTCTGTTGTCTTGGCAAGATGGAGATGCAATCGAGCGTGGGGGATTGCTATGGGGGGCTGATCAGAGACTGGCGTGGATCGAGTATGCATAAGTATTGAGGTATCGAGAATGAACGCTGCGGGTTTGAGAATAATGAATCAATTAAAGTCCCATGGATGTCCGATAGGTTCGCGACCAGTGGTGCTGAGTGCGATGAGGCCAATTGATCGGGCATACAACTCAAACCTATAAAGCAAATAGCGAGCCAGATATTTTTGTGATTGTTTTCAAACGATTGTGGAACCCGCTCAAAACCTTTTTGGATTGCTTGTCGCTTGATGGCGACAAAAAGCAGCACCCGTTGTGTATCTCGATGAGATAGTGGATTTTCTGCTGTCGCTATTTAGCGACAATGCCTGGCTATTTGAATATTGAAAGACAGGTGCTGATGTCGGTCGCGCACATCGTGCGCAAACACGGTGTGATTTTCTTCACGCCGTGCCGCCAACCGTCAGCCCGTCAATTCGCAAGGTGGGCTGTCCTACGCCTACGGGCACGCTTTGGCCATCTTTGCCGCAGGTGCCAACACCCGGGTCGAGCGCCAGGTCGTTGCCAATCATCGAGACGCGAGTCATGGCGTCTGGCCCATTGCCGATCAGGGTTGCGCCTTTCACGGGCGTGGTGATTTTTCCGTTTTCGATCAGGTAAGCCTCGGCAGTGGAAAAGACAAATTTCCCGCTGGTGATATCGACCTGGCCGCCGCCAAAGTTAGCTGCGTAAATTCCTTTTTTGACGGATTTGATGATTTCTTGCGGGTCATGCTCGCCGTTCATCATCATGGTATTGGTCATGCGTGGCATCGGTAGATGGGCGAAGGATTCGCGGCGGGCATTTCCCGTGAGCGCCATACCCATCAAGCGTGCGTTCAGGCTGTCTTGCAGATAACCGACAAGGATGCCATCTTCGATCAGCACGGTACGCTGCGTTGGGTTGCCTTCGTCATCCACTGTGAGCGAGCCACGGCGATCAACCAGCGTGCCGTCATCAATCACCGTGACGCCTTTGGCGGCAACGCGCTGCCCGAGTCTGCCGGAAAAAGTCGAGCTGCCTTTGCGGTTAAAGTCGCCCTCCAGCCCGTGTCCTACGGCTTCATGCAGCAGAATGCCAGGCCAGCCGGGTCCGAGTACAACGGTCATTTCACCCGCTGGTGCAGGTTTTGCAGCCAAATTAACGCTGGCTTGGTGAACCGCGCAGCGGGCATATTCGCGCAGCATGTCGTCAGTAAAGTAGGCGTAATCGAAACGTCCGCCGCCACCTGAAGATCCCTGCTCGCGGCGTCCATTTTCCTCCATGATGACGGAGAGTGAAACCCGCACCAGCGGGCGAACATCCGCTGCCATATGGCCGTCAGAGCGCGCCACGAGTATTACTTCCCAAGTGCCGGAAATGCTGGCCATGACTTCTTTGACGCGCGGGTCGGCGGTGTGTGCCATAGCTTCCAGGCGCTCGAGCAGCGATACTTTTTCGGCATCTTTGAGCGAACTGATCGGGTCACCTGCGGCATACAATGCAGGGGAAACTCGGCGATGGCGTAACGCCGGGGCTAAGCGATACGCACCTCCCGCTGCAATGGCGCGGGTTGTGCCAGCCGCGGTTTGCAGCGCGCTAAGGCTGATATCGTCCGAATAGGCGAAGGCAGTTTTTTCACCCGAGATGGCGCGCACGCCAACGCCTTGCTCGATATTGAAACTACCCGATTTGACAATGCCTTCTTCCAGACTCCAGGCCTCGGATCGCGCATATTGAAAATACAGATCAGCGAAATCCACATGATGGCTCATGAGCTGGCCAAAGACGCGTTCCAGCTTGTGTGGCGCGAGATCATAGGGAGCCAAAAGAGTTTCTTCGGCGACTGAGAGGTGATTTGCGTTCATGATTTTCCTTAGAGAACTCGGTGTTGTAGCGCAGGCAACCGTGTGCGAATATCGGCCAGGTGTTGAGGGTCAAAGTCGGCCAAAATCACGCCTTCGCCCTTGTCCATGCGGGCTAATATTTCGCCCCACGGGTCGATGATCATGCTGTTGCCATGGGTCATGCGACCATTTGGGTGGCGACCTCCTTGAGCCGCAGCAACAACATAACACTGATTTTCAATCGCGCGGGCGCGCAGCAGCGTTTCCCAATGTGCGCGGCCAGTGGTTTCGGTAAAAGCGGCGGGCATCACGATCAGATTGACTTCGCCCATATGGTGGTAAAGCTCGGCAAAGCGGAGGTCATAGCAAATGGATAAACCCATCCGGCCAAGCGGGGTGTCGCACGTTACTACTTCATCACCCGCTTCAATGGTGGCGGCTTCGTCATAGTGTTCATCGCCCTTGTGAAACCCGAATAAGTGCATCTTGTCGTAGCGAGCCACACGTTCGCCTTGCGGATTGAATACTAGGCAGGTGTTGCGCATTTTGGCGGGGTTGTTGGACACGAGCGGCAACGACCCACCGACCAGCCAGAGACCATGCTGGCGTGCCATGGTGGACAAAAACGCTTGAATTGGTCCGTGGTCTATTGCTTCGCGCGCCGCGAGACGCTCTGCATCACTTGCGCCGATGAGTGGAAAATATTCGGGCAAGACGACCAACTGCCCCCCCGCAGCGGCGGCTTGGCTGATCAGTTGTGCCGCAGTCTCCAGATTTGGAGTGACGGCCGGGCCTGAAATCATCTGCAGGGCGGCAAGCTTCATGGGGTAATTGGTGCAGCAGAAGAAGATTTTTCGGCAGGTTTGGTTGTGGGGAAGGGTGCTGCGGATTCAACGGCGGGTGCAACGGTACTCCCCAGTTTATTGACTTTAGGGTCTGACCAAGGGCCGGTGATCTGATATTCAAATGTAAAAACCTGGCCAAAAGGATCTTTCAATATTTTTTGCGCAGCCCAAACGGCAGCACCGGCGATCGGATTGGCGATCATTGCGCCAACTGCGACACTCTCACCGAGCGCGGGTTGAACACGGGCTTGGATATTTTGTGTTTCATTCAGCAGGTTAATGCTTCCTTTGAGGAAGATTTTTGCCGAAGGGGCATTGATTTTCAAGTCAGTGGTATCCATGACGCCGTTAATAAAATCAAACTCTCCTCGGATGCTATCGAAAGCAAAGCCTTCGCCAAACACATCGCGGAAATCCAGTGTGACGCGACGGATCAGTGTTTGCAAGCTGAATATGCCTAGCAGCCGACCCACGCCAGGTTCCAGTTTTTTGATTTGCCCTTTTTTGGCATCAATTTTCAGTTTGCCATTGAGGCTGGGGTAATCAATCGTGAGCGGAGCGCCACGCCAGGTAAAGCGACCTGTGAGGTTAACCCGTTCGCTGCTGAGTGATTCCGGATAGCTCAAGCGAGACAGTGTCTTTTCAATATTGTCTGATGTTAAATCGAAATCAATGTGAGTTTCAGACGGTGTTGGTGGTGGCCGCCAGCGGCCTTTGATCGACAGGGTGTCACTGTCATTCTTGACGTTGATCACGGTGTGCCACGCAGCATCGCGGTTTTCTGCGGTGAGATGCACACTGCCCAGCGGACGATTTTTCAGCGACAGCTCACCAATGCTGATGTCCAGCGCCGGCAAATCGTTAATGACTTCGTTGGCCTGCGCTTGCAAACTGGCGGGTGTGGCACTGGTTTCTGG
Organism: Rugosibacter sp.; assembly: GCA_030645365.1. Classification (GTDB taxonomy): domain Bacteria; phylum Pseudomonadota; class Gammaproteobacteria; order Burkholderiales; family Rhodocyclaceae; genus Rugosibacter. The sequence continues at coordinate 28,158 of JAUSMB010000037.1, read as the reverse complement.
TATGAAGAATTTGTCCAGATGGGCGATAAGTTTTCCCTTGCCGGCACTTTGCCATTCCAGATTGCCGGAGAGTTCACGGCTTTTAAATTCACCTTTGGTTACCAGCGTATCCAGCTGACTGCCTGTGGCGCGAACGTCGTGTAAATTTTTATCGAAAAGTTTGAGGTCGGCCACGCGGAGATCAAATTGCACGGCAGGCAAGGGTGTTGCGGGTTTTTGATTGCCTCCTGTATTGATCAGTAAAAGACGGCGCCATGCATCGGCATCGAGCTTGGGTAAATTCATTGCCACCAATAATTGCCGTTCAGGCAAGGCAGCGCTGATGTCACCGAGCGTGAGCAGTCCCTGGGTGATGATAGCGGGCGAGACATCCTGGCGACGAGCCAACTGCAAGCGCGTAGCAGGTCCCAGGCGAATATCCAGCATGTCGCGCGGGATGTTGGTCAGCAGGGTGGGGCGAGATGGTTTTGTCGTCGTCTTGTTTTGCGCCGTATCACCAGCGCCGAGTTTTTGCGCACTTCCGATGCCGGTCTGAATGTTAGTCAGGGCGTGACGTTCAAAGCTTGCTGCTAATGGCTCTTTAGCTGATTTATTAAAAGGTTCAGGCAGGCTGGATGAAAGACCGACAAGATTGGACGTGATTTTGACATCGGCGGATTTGTTTTTCACGCGAATATCGCCATTCCATTTCGCGCCGCCGGAAAGATGATCGAACAGCGGATGGGCAAACTGACGGCGCAGCGCGGCGACAGTAAGTTCCCCAGCGGCATTGACTTGAACGCCATTATTGATGGTGGTGATATTTGCAGAGAGCGGCATTCCCAGCAATGTGCCGCGAATATCCCGGGCTTCAAGATTGTCGGCGGAGAATTGCAACTGCCCGCGTACATCGGCCAGCGGCGGCAAGTCGGCATCTATGGTGAGCCGATTATTGTCAAAACGGTATTTCCCCGCAATCTTTGTGTGCTCCATGCCGCGCAGTGGCAGGTCCAGTTTGAGCTCCAGTTCACCCGTGCCAGCAGCCTTCATGTTCTCGGTGAAGTGATCGATGCGGTCCCCGACCGGGCTGGCTTCGATATAGCGCAGGAAGTCGGGGGTCGGGCCTGCAGCTTTGCCGGTGACGATGAGCAGTTCTTCTGGTGTTTCCAGATCAGCAATTTCTGCACGCACGTCATGTAGATCAACACCAAAGATACGGCCGGTTTTGCCAGTAATCAGCATGCGCTCTCCGGCGAACAGCAATTCGCCCTCAATACCAGTAATTTCCGGCCAGCCGGTGGCATAGTCAAGTGTTGCTGCGTGGAATTTACTGCGTACTTCAAACAGGCCGCCCTGATTTTTGCCCGGCCCGCCGCGAAAGGGGAAGTGGCGTAGATCTCCTTTGAGCACGAGGTTTGCCTCACTTGCGGTGCCGGCCAGAATGCCGGTACGTAGCCAATCACGTGTTGCTTGGCTGACAGCCAATGGAATGTACCGCCAGACAGCATTGCCACTGCCGCGCGTCAGCCGGGCGACGAGATCAATTTCGCCCGGGCCAGCAGGCAAGGCATGCCAACTACCGCTGGCTTCTCCTGCCGCATCAGGGTTGCTAAAGGTGGCTTTGGTCAGCTGAATACTCAAGCCATCGGCAATTTTCTTCCATTTGGCTTGTGTGGTGAAAGTATCTAGCGCAAGGTTGGGCTCAGCAAAAATAGTGGGTAACGCAATTGTGCTGTTCTTCCCGTTCAGCTCAATGGCGCCGTTCTGGTCTGTGCCAGCGATATGACCATTGATGCCAGCCATGTGGGTAACAGGGCCGAGGTTGCTCATGCCAAAGTTTGTCAGGTGACTGTTAATTGACCAGTGCTGTAACGCATCCACGGGGCCTTGCCAATTAAGGCTAAGCCCAGTCAATTTACCCTGTGGTGAATAACGGTTCAGTTGCTCGCGGGCGGTTGCATTCAGGGGGAGAAAAGTCGCCAGCTTTGATAAGGTGTCCAGATCAAGTTGATTGGCAGTAAAGCTACCGCTGGGTTTATTGTTTTCATCGGGCCCGGTTTTTTTAGCATGCGGGATCAGGCTCAATAAATTTAATCCGGCCAGCGTTGTTTGTTGCGGAGTTCTACTTTGCCAACGCAGGGTGACATCTGTCGGGGGCAGTGTCAGCCCATTGCGGGTGGTTAGCGCCAGGTGATTGCTGGATCCGGAAAACCCAATATCACTACGCTCTGCGGCGAGTCTGCCATCCAGTTTTAATAAATCCAGTTCAGGAAGATCCGGGCGTAGTTGCAGGCGCACGTCTGCCAGGCGGACATCAGCCGTAGCTGCCGTGAGCTGTGCGTTGGCGAAGTTGAGCCATAAGCGCAAGGCACCGCTGCCTTGTGGAATGGCTACAGGATAATCAACCCAGGCGCGCCATCCGGCGAGGTCAGCATAATCAATTTCAGCATAGGTTTCGCCTGACCAAGTTGCCAGTTGGTTCAGGTCGCGGCTTTTCAGGTTGCCGCGAATATCCAGGCGTGCGGCCAAAGCGCGCGGCGGTTCTGCAGTAAAGCCAAAACGGTGTGACGGTTTATTGTTGTCGAGCTGAAAATTCAGATGCTTAAGCTCGAGCGGCGGGGCATTGCGCAAGAAGTCCTGCCAGGTGATTGTGGCGTCACGAATGACGATTTGATGCTGTGCAAATAGCCAAAGTGAAAAAGCATTCCGGTTGGTCTTTTTTGGGGTGATTTCCAGTCCGGCGGCAAAGAAGCGACCTGATGTGTCGCGGCTTAATACGATGCGTGGCGCAAGCAACTCGAGGCGGGCCAGACGTAATTCACCATATAAAAGTGAATCCCATGCGGGCTCGGCAGTGACGTGTTCAAGGTTGAGTAGTGAATCGCCCACTGCATCTCGAATCTCGACACCTTGCAAGTTGAGAACGGGCCTTAATCCCGACCAGTGAGCTTCAATGGCACGAATGCGGACGGGTTGCTGGATTGCAGCGCTGATGGCTTGCTCGATATCGCCACGATAATTTTCGATCTGTGGCAATACGCCATAGCGTAAGGCAATGACGAGCAGTGCCACAGCAAAATAGAGCAGGGTGGCGCCCCATGACAACACGTGAAAAATACGCATAAATCGACTCGAACGAGGCAGACCTCGCAGGAGACGATTGTTAGTGAATGAAGACAAAGTGGGAATTTGAGGCATGTAAAAAGGGCACGGAGATCACGCTATTGGACGCACTGAAGTTCCCGAAAAGGGTGAAAATAGTGGCATCAAGACTGAAATTCTAACCGATGCCTTCTATGGTCACCATGCTTGCTGACACTATCGCTGATATTGCTAAGGGTGTTTCCGCCTCTCGATATCTCGAAAGACTGCTGACCGCCAAGCCAGCGCTTGCCGATGAAGTGGCCGCGTCGCTTAAAGCACCTGTTACAAAGGCTGAGCTTTCTGGCTGGCTGAGTGATAGGCAAGCAAACCGCGTAATGAGTGAAGCAGATTTGAAGCCATTATTGCGAGAGTTCAAGCAATGGGCTTATGCGCGTATTGCGACGCGCGATCTGGCAAACCTCGCACCTTTGGACGAGGTGATGGAAACCATGACATGCATCGCCGAACTGGCAATCAATCAGGCGGTTGGCGTGCTGATGCACGGGCTGGTCGCGCGGTACGGCGTGCCGCGCAATGCGGATGGGCAGGCACAGGAATTGATCGTGGTCGGCATGGGCAAGCTGGGTGGGCGCGAGTTGAATGTGTCGTCAGATATTGACCTGATCTTCGTCTATCCAGAAGATGGCGATACGGACGCAGCCAATGCAGATCAGCGCAGCATCTCCAACGTCGAGTTTTTTACGCGGCTGGGGCGCGGCTTGATCAATGCCATTGCCGAAGTCACTGCCGGCGGGCAGGTGTTCCGTGTGGACATGCGCTTGCGGCCGAATGGCGATTCGGGGCCGCTGGTATGTTCGTTCGACATGCTGGAGAACTATTTCATCACTCAGGGGCGCGAATGGGAGCGTTATGCCTGGATCAAGGCGCGGCCGTTGACCGGGAGCCGTCACGATGAGCTAGAAGCAATCCGCCATCCCTTTGTGTTCCGTAAATACCTGGATTTTGGCACGATCAATGCGATGCGCGAGCTGCATGCGCAGATTCGTCGCGAAGTGGCCAAAAAGGATATGGCCGATAACGTCAAGCTCGGCCCCGGCGGCATCCGCGAGATTGTATTCCTGGCTCAGGTGTTCCAGTTGATCCGTGGCGGGCGGGACATGGCCTTGCAGATACAGCCGACGCTGGCGGTGCTGAAGCTGCTGGCGATGCGCGAGATCATGACGGCTGCGGCGGTAGAAGCACTGACGGCCGCCTATGATTTTTTGCGCCGCACGGAGCACCGCCTGCAATATCTGGATGATGCGCAAACCCATTTGCTGCCGGCATCTGCCGATGACCAGCAACGTGTGGCGCAGGCCATGGGGTTTGCTAATTTTTCCGATTTCAACCTTGCCTTGGATGTCCACCGTGCTACGGTGTCCAGTCATTTCGATCAGGTATTTGCCGATCCCGGTCAAGGGCAGCACGAACTTGTCGAGTTGTGGAACGGCGCAGGCAGTGATGTGGCCGATGGTTTTGAAAAACTCGGCTATCGTGACCCGGCGGCAGCCGCAGCGCGTGTCGCGGCGATGCGTTCCGCACCACGCTACGCGCAAATGCCGGAAGAAATTCGCAGTCGCCTGGATGCCTTGGTGCCACGCCTGATCGAGGTTGCAGCGCAGGAGAAGCATCCGGATGAGACGCTGGCGCGCGGCCTCGATCTGCTCGACGCGATTTCTCGCCGTGGTTCTTATCTGGCGTTGTTGCAGCAATATCCGCAGGCCCTGCAGAAAGTGGCGCATCTGGTCGGCAGTTCAAGCTGGGCGGCGAATTACCTGCAACGCCATCCGATCCTGCTGGATGAACTGCTGGACGCTCGCCTGCTCGATGTGGCGCCTGACTGGACTGCATTCCGCACAGAGTTGCAGCAGTCGCTGGCGGTGCTGGAACCGGATACCGAACGCCAGATGGATGTATTGCGTGAGCAGCATCATGCGCAGGTTTTCCGTGTGCTGGCGCAGGATATGGCGGGCCTGTTGACAGTGGAAAAACTGGCTGACCATTTGTCCGCGCTGGCTGACATCCTGCTCGATTCAGCGCTGACCTGCGCCTGGAAAAAGCTGCCCGAACGTTATCGTGGCCATCGTGAAACACCGCAATTTGCGGTGATCAGTTACGGCAAGCTGGGCGGCAAGGAACTCGGTTATGCCTCTGACCTCGATCTCGTCTTTCTGTATGACGACGAGCATCCGGATGCCGGTGAAATCTATTCGCGGCTGGGCACGCGGCTGAATACCTGGCTGTCGGCGCAGACTGCGGCCGGCCAGTTGTTTGAAACCGATTTGCGCCTGCGGCCGAATGGCGAGGCCGGACTGGTCGTCAGCTCGATTGCCGCCTTTCGTGATTATCAACTTGAATCGGCCTGGGTGTGGGAACACCAGGCGCTGACCCGGGCGCGGTATTCGGCAGGCGATGCGGTGGTCGGGGCAGCCTTCGAGCGGATACGCCAGGAGGTCTTGTGCCAGCCGCGAAATTCGGCCAAGCTCAAGCGTGAGATTCTCGATATGCGTCAGAAAATGCATGACGCGCATGCCACCAAGCCGGGCGAACGGGAACGGATATTTAACCTGAAGCATGATCCGGGTGGGCTGATCGACGTGGAATTCATCGTGCAGTATCTGGTGCTGGGTTATGCGCATCAATACCCGCAATTGACCGCCAATCTGGGCAATCTCGCGCTGCTGAAAATGGCGGCTGACTTGGGATTGATTCCGGATAGCCTGGTCGAGGCGGCGCGCAATGCGTACCGTGGTTTTCGCCGCATGCAGCATCAGCTGAGGCTGGATGCTGCCAAGGCGCGGGTGCCGCCGGACACGGTGCAACGAGAAGTTGATGCAGTGGGCGCGCTGTGGCGCGCGGTTTTTGGAGATGCAATATTGGAAAATACAAAGGAATCATATGCCGGTTAACTACACCACACCTGAGCCTGCCGACTTGTTGCCGGTTGCGGGCGTTCGCCTGGGCACTGCGGAGGCGGGGATTCGCAAAAAGAACAGGCGCGACCTGACGCTGATCGAACTGGCGCCTGGCAGCCAGGTGGCGGGCGTATTTACGCAGAACCGTTTTTGTGCCGCGCCAGTGACGGTATGCCGTGAGCATCTGGCGGCAAGCCCGGCCATGCGCGCACTGGTCATCAACACCGGCATCGCCAACGCCGCGACAGGTGATGTGGGCCTGGCCGCCGCACGCGACAGCTGCGCGGGTGTGGCGCAGTTGCTGGGTTGCAGCGTACAGGAAGTACTGCCGTTTTCCACTGGCGTGATCCTGGAACATTTTCCGACCGATAAATTGCTCGCCGCATTGCCCGCCGCGCAGGTCGATTTGAAGGTCGACCAATGGCATGCGGCAGCGCACGCGATCATGACCACCGATACCGTCGCCAAGGCCGCTTCGCGCCGTGTCACCAGCGCCGACTATTCTTGCACGGTCACTGGCATGTCCAAAGGCGCCGGCATGATCCGCCCAAACATGGCGACCATGCTGGGCTTTATCGCCACCGATGCGGGCATTGCGCCAACACTGCTGCAACAGTTGGTGCAGGACGCGGCCGATGTTTCCTTCAACTGCATCACGGTGGATGGCGATACCTCAACCAATGATTCTTTCATTTTGATTGCCACGGGCGCCAGCGGTTTGCGGATCGACAGCGAAACCTCGCCGCACTGGCCAGCCGTGCGCGAGGCAGTGATCAGCGTGGCGCAGGAACTGGCACAGGCCATCGTGCGCGACGGCGAGGGCGCGACCAAGTTCATCACCATAAAAGTCGGCGCTGGCAACACGGCGGCGGAATGCCGCCAGGTGGCCTACGCCATCGGCCATTCGCCGCTGGTGAAGACCGCCTTCTTCGCTTCCGACCCCAATCTCGGCCGTATCCTCGCCGCCATTGGCTATGCTGGTATCAATGATCTGGACGCGGCTGGCGTTAAGGTCTGGTTGGGCAGCAATGGCGAAGAAGTGCTGGTGTCGGAAAACGGTGGCCGCGCGGCGAACTACCGTGAGGCAGACGGCGTGCGCATCATGCAGGCGGCGGAAATCATCGTGCGAGTGGATCTGGCGCGCGGCGTGGCGCAGACGACGGTGTGGACCTGCGATTTTTCGTATGACTATGTCAAGATCAACGCGGATTACCGCTCATGAACAGGCAGCCGACCAATCAGGCATGTTTCACGCGGGCGATGGCGCTGTTTGACGCAGTGAATCGTGAAGACCCGAACCAGGATGAGGGGCAGCCCAAAGAGCTGCTCTATAGCCAGCGCATGAGCGAGATGTTGCATCGCTATGCGCCCGATGCAGATGAAGCGGTACAGTTGGCCGTGCGTGCGCAACATATTCGTCGCTGGAGCGTGCCCCGCAGTGATTATCCGCTGACTAAAGAGGGCTATTTTCAGTGGCGTACAGGCCTGTATCGCATGCATGCCGAACTTGCCGGAACTTTGATGCAGCAGGCAGGGTATGCGGCGGATAGCACAGAAAGCACGCTTGAACGCACGCAAGCGGCCATTGCGAAACGGCGGCTGAAGCATAATCCGGATAGCCAATTACTGGAAGATGTTGCTGGCCTGGTTTTTATTGAACACTATATGGTCAGTTTTGTCGCGAGCAAGCCGGATTATGATGAAGAGAAATGGATTGATATCATTCGTAAAACATGGCAGAAAATGTCGGATAACGCCCATCAGTTCGCTGTATCAGGCGCGCTGCGGCTACCAGAACAGTATGTGGCGCTAATTACTCGGGCGATTAGTTGAATTGACTGATGGAAATAACGGGAAATAACGCAATGAACATTGGTTTTATTGGTTTGGGTTTGATGGGGCGGCCAATGGCGCTTCATCTGGCACAGGCCGGCCATACACTGCATTTGTGGGCGCGTCGTGAAGCCTCTTTAGCACCGTTTGCTAAGACGTCAGCGGTGATCCATGAACATCCTGCGAGCGTTGCGCAACATGCCGATGTGGTTATTACGATGGTGTCTGACAGCCCGGATGTCGAGACCATTTGCTTGGGCGAGAAAGGCCTTATTGCTGGCGCGAAGGCAGGTTTATGCGTCATAGATATGAGTACGATTGCCCCCGATGCAGCACGCCGGATTGGCAGACGTCTTGCTGAACAAGGGATTAAGTTTCTTGATGCGCCGGTTTCAGGAGGGGAAATCGGTGCGATCAATGCCACATTGACCATTATGGTGGGCGGTGCTTGCGAGGTGTTTGAAGAGATCAAGCCGGTGTTTTTGTGCATGGGTAAAACGGTGACCTGGATTGGTGAGTGCGGTACAGGCCAAGTCGCTAAAGCCTGTAACCAGATACTTGGCGGAGTTACTGTGCTGGCAGTAGCAGAGGCGTTAAATTTTGCACAGCAGAGTGGCGCTGACCCGGCGCGGGTGCGGGAGGCATTGCTGGGTGGTTCTGCTTATTCAAGGATTCTGGAAAATCATGGCCAGCGCATGCTGGATCGACAATTTTCCCCGGGATTTAAGGCATGGATGCAGCAGAAGGATTTATGCATCGTGATGAATGAGGCGCATCGCCTGGGCCTGATGCTGCCTGCAGCTGCAGCTGCAGCGCAGGTATTTAATGGCCTGGTGGGTAGCGGGATGGGCGAGTCGGATACGGTTGCTGTGCTGCAGTTCCTCGAAAAAATCGGTTCAGCCGCCACGGGAAATAACATCCCTGCCAAGGAAGAAATTTAATGGATGCCATGAAGACAGATATGCCGCTGTTTGCACCTCGCCCCATGACGGCGCAACTGGGGCTGGATGCGGTCATGAAGAACGCGCCTATCGGGATATTGTTTACCTGGCAGAGCTTATTGGTGCAAGCGAATGAACAGTGCGCGGCGATCTTTGGTTATACGGTTGAAGAGCTCGTCGGACAGCAAGCGGTGGTGCTTTATCCGAATGAGAAGGATTATGCGTCACTGGGGGTGATTGCCAGTGGACCGCTTAGGGCGGGCGAGTTATTTCAGACTGACTATGAAATGCAGCGCAAGGATGGTTGCCGTGTATGGTGCCGTTTACGCGGACGGGCTATTAATCCAAAGCATGTTGTTGATGGCACCCTGTGGACCATTGAAGATATTACGGAAGAGCGGTTGATTACGCAGGCTTTGGAGAACCGAACTCATGAACTGACGGCAATTTTTGAATCGCAGGCCATGGGGGTTGCCATTATCAGGGAAAGCCGGATTGTGCGAAGTAATCAGCGCTGGGAAGCACTTCGGCGCATGGTTGCCGAGTTATCGGGTGATCAATCGGAAGATCTATTCTTCCCGGATAGTGGAATTTATGACCACCTTCAGCAATTCGCTTTGTTGCAGTTCCAATTGGGACTGATTTTTAGTACAGAGAAAAAATATTTGCATGATGACGGACGCTCATTGTGGCTGCGCATGGTGGGAACGGCCTTTGATGCCGAGCATCCCAAGGCGGGTGCGGTTTGGATGCTCGAGGACATTACTGATCGCCGGGTGGCAGAAGAAACCTTGCGCGATGCTCGTGACATACTTGAAAGTCGTGTTCAGGAGCGCACCAAAGAACTTGAGTCAGTGGTAGTGCAGCTGCAGCAGGAAATATCAGAACGCATACGCGCTGAGCGGAATGTATGGGAGATTGCGCACCATGACAGTTTGACTGGATTACCTAATCGGATGCTACTCCATGATCGTCTGGAACAAGTGTTAGCCAGTGGGCAACGTAAGAATCACCAAGCGGCGGTGATGTTTCTTGATCTGGATCACTTCAAAAAAATTAATGATACGCTCGGCCATGCAATTGGTGACGAATTGCTCAAGCAGGTAGCTCAGCGATTGACCGGTGTCGTACGTGCTGTCGATACTGTGTCGCGCATTGGCGGTGATGAGTTCGTCATTCTTTTGCATGAAATTTCTTCTGTTGGCGATGCTTTGTTGGTGGCTGAAAAGATTTTGGCCGTTCTAGAGCCCGCGATCATGATCGAGACGTATTCGTTGCAAGTGACGCCATCGATAGGGATCAGTATTTACCCGGATGATGCAAGTGATGCATTAGTATTAATGAAAAACGCCGATGCGGCGATGTATCACGCTAAAGACGCGGGGCGCAATACGTTTCGTTTATATTCGTCGAAAATGGATGAACAGGCATCACGGTTTTTTGCGATAGAACAACGTTTGCAGCAAGCGATCAAAACAGGTCAAATGGTGCTGCATTATCAGCCGCTCATCGATTGGGGTAGTCGAACGGTTTGTGGTATGGAGGCTTTGGTTCGCTGGAACGACCCAGTGCATGGGTTGATTATGCCGAACGACTTTATTTCAATTGCGGAAGAAACCGGGCTGATCGTGCCTTTGGGAGAATGGGTGCTCACCGAGGCGTTGCGTCAAAATCATTTGTGGCAAGAAGCGGGCAGGCTGGCGGTGCCGATTTCTGTCAATTTGTCACCGCGACAGTTTCGCCAGCCGGGATTGGCGGATACCGTTCGTCGAATTCTTTTGGAAACAGGCCAGCCGGCAAATTGTCTTGAATTGGAAATTACAGAATCTAGCTTGATGCATGATGCTAACGAAACAATCTCGATACTGGATGAACTGGCGACGCTTGGCGTAAGAATTGCCATTGACGATTTTGGTACAGGTTATTCAAGCCTGAGTTATCTCAAACGTTTTCATGTGCATAAACTCAAGATTGATCAGAGTTTTGTTTGTGATGTCACAACAGATTCGGATGATGTTGCTATCGTGACAGCCGTTGTCGGCCTGGCGGAAAGCATGGGGCTGGAAACTATTGCTGAGGGGGTTGAGCGGCTGGATCAGCTCAATGCACTCATCAGTCTGGGCTGCCACAAGTTTCAAGGACATCTTTTTTCCCATGCCTTGCCAGCAGAGGCCGTGGATAGTATCTTCAGTCCGGTCATTCCGCAAGGCATGCAGCAGCATATTTCCTTTTAATTAAATTAACTTATCGGAGCCAAGAAACATGAATCAAATCACAACGGCCAGTGGCTTGAAAATTGAAGACACTATTGAGGGAGTGGGCGAACCAGCATGTGCTGGACAAGTCGTCACCGTGCACTACACCGGCTGGCTAACCGATGGACGTAAATTTGATTCAAGCAAAGACCGCAATGAGCCATTTGAGTTTTTGCTGGGTGGACGCCGGGTCATTGCTGGCTGGGATGAAGGCGTCGTCGGTATGAAAATTGGTGGCACACGGACATTGACGATTCCGTCTGATCTTGGCTACGGCGCACGCGGTGCAGGTGGCGTTATTCCGCCGAATGCGACGCTGGTATTTGAGGTGGAGTTGCTCGGCTTGTCTTGATGGCGTACTGATTTTTTTGGTCCCTTTTTTAAGGGATTTTTCAGCGACGGTTCTGCTCCATAACGGGTCCAAGAATTTTTTGCAATCCGTTTTCAACTCCTTTAATTTGCTTGCATTTCCTGCGGTCGGCTTCAAGGCATTGCAGCGAAGTTTAAGGCACATGCTTTGCGGCGTATCACCCGCGCCGACTTTTTAAAGCGCGCTCCCGCCCACTAAAAAAAGAATAAAAAAAACCCGATACCGAGGTATCGGGTTTAAACCAGTCCTTTGCGGACTGGAGGAGGAGACGGTAAACCTACATAGAACTAATTTGTTGCTTAAAAGTAATTAAGCTGACTTTTTGCTTTTTGCAGTGGAGCCTACGGCATGGATGGTTGCCGTTGTCGCAGCAGCGACGTTTGCTTCGGCCATATCGGTTACTTGCTTGGCAGCCTTGGTCATATTGTCATATGCGGAATTAGCAGCAGCAATTGCTGATTTAACAGCAGCAACAGCTGCCTCTGAACCCGCAGGTGCATTTTTGAGTGCTTGATCCAAGGTGTTAGTCAAGCCAGCTTTCATTTCGGTTATTTGTGCTTCAGAAACCTTGGCCAACTCACTTTGAGTCTGGGTAGCGATTTCATACACACTGCGTGAGTAAGCAACTGCTTTTTCGAGCGAGGGCTGAGCCAATGTTGCTTGCATGCTGGCCAACTCTTGAATATCTTTAGCGGAAAGCAGTGCCTTGGTGTTTGCAACGCTGTCTTCAAGCATTGTGCGGGCAGTGTTCAGGTTAAGTGCAGCCAAGCGCTCAGCGCTAGCAAAAACGGTGTTGGCAATGGTCAACATGGCTTCGACGCTGGCTTTGTTAGCTTCGGCAAATTGAGCAGGTAATTTGTTCATGATCAGTCCTCTAAAAGTAAATTAAAAAGTTGAATGACAGTAGCTGCAGATCAGTTCTAAATAAATAAAACCAGTTTGAAACTTCAGTTAAATTAAAACAATAAAAAATTAAACTTCAGTTACAACCCTTAACTCTGAACACCAACTTATTCACTCCAGATACTTTTAGAGAAATGGTGCGTTGCAACATGATTCGAATTATAAGTAGATAAAATCGAATGTCAAGCTATTTTTGCTGCAAAGCACAAAAATAAATTAAATTTAATTATCAATTAAAACAATAACTTATTTTTTAATTTAAAAAGTGCTTAAAGAAAATAATGCGGAGCAATAAAAATAGCACGGTAATTTTATGTTGTTCTCGACAGGCATGAGCATCGGTTTGCCAGCTTTACCGGTTTTTGAAAGCAGGCTTTCTTTTTTGCAGAAAGGCTTCCATACCTTCTTTGCGGTCATTCATGGCAAAAGCGGCATGAAAGGTGCGGCGCTCGAACAGTAAACCTTCATGCAGGCTGGATTCCCACGCACGATTCACGCTCTCTTTGATCATCATTAGCATGGGTACCGAAAAGTTGGCGATGGTCGTCGCAGCGGCAAGCGTTTCTTCCATGAGTTTTGCTGCGGGAATAATGCGTGCGACAAGGCCGCAGCGCTCTGCTTCTTCAGCGTCCATCATGCGAGCACTAAGGCAGAGGTCCATGGCTTTGGCTTTACCAACGGCGCGTGGCAGGCGCTGTGTCCCTCCTGCACCCGGCAGAATGCCAAGCTTGACTTCCGGTTGGCCAAATTTGGCGGTATCGGCTGCATAAATCATGTCGCAGGTCATAGCCAGCTCACATCCGCCGCCCAAGGCGAAGCCAGCAACTGCGGCAATGACGGGTTTGCGGCATTGAGCGATGCAGTCCCAATTGCGTGTGATGAAATTGGCTTTATAGACCTCCATGTAATCCCAATTCACCATCGAGGAAATATCAGCACCAGCGGCAAAGGCTTTTTCTGAGCCGGTGATCACAATGCAGCCAATGTTTTCATCGGCTTCAAAAACTCGTAAAGCTGTACCCAGATCATTGATCAACCCATCATTTAGGGCATTGAGTACTTCAGGGCGATGCAGGGTGATAAGCCCGACTTTGCCATGAGTTGCGACGATGATATTTTCGTAATTCATTCCGTAGTCTCCTTGCGTGGGGCGTTAAGTGTTGGTGTTTCTTTCAGAGGAATACCGTCTGCTCGCGAGGACGGTGTCGGTGCTGCAGGTGTGGCGTTTGCAGGTTTGGAGTTGCGCGGTTGAATGACAGCCCGAACACGCTCGTTGCTGCCAGGTTTGGCACGGGTGCCGTTGGGTCCGCTGGTCACCACATAGGTTTCTGCTTTTCCATCATAAGAGATGAATTGGCCACGTACTTCGTCCACCCCGCTTTTGACCCAGGCGCGAGTGTAAAAGTCTGTTTTTTCGGTTTTTGTATCGTACTCAATACGCTCGGCCTCGCCTTCAATGTATTCGTCCAGCCCTTCGCGTTTTTGACGAAAGCGCGGCAATGTTTTTGTACCGGTGGAGACGCTACGCTGAAAGCCGTTTTCATCTTGCGTTACGACAATGCGCTCGGCGCGAAAAATCAAAGTGCCTTTGGTTAATTGCACATTGCCTTCAAAAGTCTGTATTTTTTTTATGTCATCGACGGTGACGGTATCCGCTTCGATGTTGGTGGGTTTGTCGCGATCTGCCTTTTCGGCTTGAGCAGCGGGAGATCCGCTCATCAGTAAGGCAAGGGTGATGCAGGACAATACGTGGTGGGATGTGTAGCGGAAAGGTGTCATGGCGAGGTGGCCTGGTTGCGGTAAAGGGTGCCGGTCACACGGCCATGCAGCACCGAAATACCGGATTTGTTGTTGATCTCGAGACGGCTACCGTTGATGATGCTTTTGCCTTGTGTAATAGTGACTGGGGTTAAGGTATAGCCAGTCTCGTCATCGGGAAAAACCTTGAGCAGACGAGTTTTCATGAGGGTGGAAAGTGTTTGTGTACCGATTGCTTGGCGCACGATCCGAACGTCATTGATGAGGTCGATTTCTTTCGAGTCTTTGCTGACCAGCGCTTGCTGCGCAAAAATCTCGGTTTGCGGGGAACGATGGCTGATGAGATGGGGGCTGATTACAATTGTTGTATCGTCGTCAGGATAGTGCGTCATTTTTTCGGCAATCAGCGTGTGCTGCAGCATGCCATTGACGTCAAACTTTCGTACATTGAAGTGCGAGATGATGTAATCCGGATCATGTCGTGGGGGAGCTGATACAGCAGACCCCTTCATGATATGGCTGATCCAGTAAGTAATGCCTACCAAGAGAATCATTAGCACGAGCGGCGCGAACATCGAAAAGCGATCTCTCATGTCAGTCTTGCCAGGCTCATGACAAATAGTCAGCCATGAGCTTATCCCAATGGCCTTGGGCCCGTAGAATCAAATCACAGACTTCACGTGCTGCACCTTTGCCGCCACCTTTGCTGGCAACGTAGTCGACGCGGCTAATGACTTCAGCATGGGCGTCCGCCGTGGTGGCTGAAAAGCCGCAGGCGCGGAGAATGGGGAGATCAACCACATCGTCGCCCATGTATCCGGCGCGCGTAAAATCAAGCCCGCGTTGCTCGATGAGTTTTTTCATCACGCCGCGCTTATCTTCAATACCCATATGCAGTGATTCGATGCCCAGATTCTGGGCGCGAAGTTCAAGTGCGCGCGAGCGGCGGCCACTAATGATGACGACCTCGATACCGACGTGCTGAAGCAGTCGAAGGCCATGACCGTCAAGGCTGGAAAAAGCCTTCATTTCATCACCTGCCGAGGTGAAATACAGCGTGCCATCGGTGAGTACGCCATCGACATCAAATCCCATGAGGGCAATGTTGGCGGCTTTATTTTGCTGCGAATTCGTTAGCGGGGCATTCATCAGACGACCTTGGCACGAAATAAATCGTGCATGTTCAGGGCACCGCAAAGTTTGCCTTGATCATCGACAACGACTAATTGGTTTACCTTGTGCATTTCCATCATTTCCACCGCTTCTACCGCTAGTCGGCGCGCCTCGATGCTCCTTGGGTTAGGCGTCATGACATCGCTTACCGCAATGGTACGTAAATCACCCAGGCGCGCCATCGCGCGGCGCAAGTCGCCATCGGTAAAAATGCCGAAGGGCGTGGTGTTGGTCGCATCTGCGTACACTATGACCATACCCATTCCTCCTTGAGTCATGGCGGAAAGCGCAGCGGGTACGAGTTGCGTCATGATCACGCTGGGAACATTGGTTTGCATGACATCGCTCACATGGGTGAGCAGCTTGCGCCCCAGGGTGCCGCCTGGGTGCGAGCGGGCGAAGTCTTCTTCGCCAAACCCGCGTGCATCCAAGAGCGCGACTGCCAACGCATCACCCAGCGCCAGTGCAGCGGTTGTGCTGGCTGTGGGGGCCAGATTCAACGGGCAGGCTTCCTGGTCGACATGCGCATCAAGATGCACATCCGCCGCTTGGGCCAAGGATGACGTCGCATTGCCCGTGATGGCGATAAGTCGTCCACCCAGCCGCTTAACCAGGGGAACGATGGTGAGCAACTCGTCATTCTCTCCTGAGTTCGATAGGGCGATAAGCACGTCATCACGAGTGATCATGCCCAAGTCGCCATGCACGGCTTCGGCCGCGTGTACGAAATAAGCCGGGGTACCGGTACTGGCAAGCGTGGCGGCAATTTTGCGCGCCACATGACCCGATTTGCCCAACCCGCTCACAATTACTCGACCATGAGTTTCGAGTATCAACTCAACGGCCGCTTTGAATTCATCACCCAGGCGATGCGCCAGCGCTGCTACGGCGGCGGCTTCGATTTCCAGGACACGGCGGCCCATGGCAAGGGCAAGATTACTCCGGTCAGCAGTTGAGAAAGTTTGGCTCATGGGCGGGTGGCGTTTATGATAGTGGCAAATTATAACCATCACCCACAGACATTTTCCTGAGCGATGACCGATACCTTGCCCCTTGTTTTATTGCTACTTGCTGCGGCAGTTGGTGTCGTTGCGCTCTTTCGCACACTGGGCTTGCCACCCATTATGGGCTATCTGTTGGTGGGTACAGCGGTGGGGCCCCATGCGTTGGGATGGGTGCCTGATACGCCACAAACGCGCCACTTGGCTGAATTTGGCGTGGTATTTTTGATGTTTTCCATCGGCTTGGAGTTTTCGTTAGCGCGCTTGTATCGCATGAAGCGTATCGTTTTTGGCCTGGGCGCTGCACAGGTTATGGTGTCAACGCTGGTAGCCATGCTGCTGGCTCGGTTGCTCGGTGTCTCATGGCTTGCAGGAATTGCTTTGGGTGGCGCTTTGGCGATGTCATCCACGGCGATTTTGTCCAAGCTACTGACCGACCGTGGCGAGCTGGATGCGCCGCATGGTCGCGAAGTGATTGGTGTTTTACTGTTTCAGGATATCGCCGTGGTGCCTTTACTAGTGTTGATTCCGGCGTTGATGCAACCGGTGGAGGCTATGGCCCAAGCCCTGCTGCTGGCTGGCTTGAAAGCCGCCTTGCTGCTTGGCCTGGTGTTGTTTGCCGGGCAACGCGTGCTCTCCGCCTGGTTTTATCGCATCGCACGCACCAAATCCAGCGAGTTATTCATGCTGAATGTATTGCTGGTCACCTTGGGCATGGCCTGGTTGACCGAGCTGGCCGGCTTGTCGCTGGCGCTGGGCGCATTCATCGCAGGCATGCTGATCGGCGAGACCGACTACCGCTACCAGGTGGAAGAGGACATCAAGCCTTTCCGCGATGTGCTGCTGGGGCTGTTTTTCATTTCCATCGGCATGCGCCTCGACCTTGCGCAAGTGCTTGGCGAATGGCCGCTGGTGATCGGCATCCTGCTTGCCTTGCTGGTATTCAAGCTGCTCATCGTCGGTGGATTTTCGCGGTTGTTTGGCAGTCTGCCGGGCACGGCGTTGCGCAGCGGGCTGTGGCTATGCGCGGGCGGCGAGTTCGGCTTTGTCGTTCTGGCGCGCAGCGATGAGGTGGGGCTGCTGATGCCGCACCAGTCGCAGCCGGTGCTCGCCGCGCTGGTGCTTTCGCTGCTGTTGGCGCCGCTGATCGTGCATTATGCCGACCGGCTGGTGTTGCGCTTTGTCGCTTCCGAATGGCTGATGCGTTCGATGCAGCTCACGCAGATCGCCGCCCAGTCGCTGACCGCCGAAAAGCACGCCATCCTCTGCGGCTATGGGCGCACCGGCCAGCATCTGGCGCGCTTTCTCGAAGCGGAAGGTGTTTCATTCATGGCGCTGGATCCCGATCCAGAGCGGGTACGTGCCTCGGCTGCGGCCGGCGAAGCGGTTGCCTGGGGAGATGGCACGCGCAAGGAAATGCTGCTTGCCGCAGGGTTGGCCCGCGCCAGTGTGGTGATCATTACCTTCGCCGATGTGGCGGCAGCGCTGCGCGTGATCCATCGCGTGCGCGAATTACGGCCCGACGTGCCGATCGTCTCGCGCGCGCGCAACGAGGAAGACATGGAAAAGCTCTACGCTGCCGGTGCCGCTGAAGTGGTGCCCGAAGCACTCGAATCCAGCGTGATGCTGGCCACGCATGCGCTGGCGTTATCGGGCATCCCGATGCACAAGGTGATCAAGCGCCTGCGTGAAATGCGCGAGCAGCATTACGCGTTATTGCGTGGCTTTTTTCATGGGGCGACCGATGCCGGTCAGCATTTGGCCGATGCCGACCAGCCGCGCCTGCATGCGGTGACTCTGGCGCCCGGCGCGTGGGCCATCGGCCGGCGTGTGGGCGACCTTGACCTCGAAAAAGTCGGCGCTGGCATAACGGCGATACGCCGCCGTTCGCAGAGCGGCTTGAAGCCGATGCCCGAACTGGAACTGATCGAGGGCGATGTGGTGGTTCTGCTCGGTGCGACCGCTGCGGTGACGGCGGCCGAGGGGGTGTTATTGCGGGGGAAATAAAAAAACCCGCCGAAGCGGGCTTTTTTTGAGGAAAAATCGGCAATTACATCCCCATACATACTGAATAAGACTGGTCATCCACTACGCTTGTTGTGGCTAGGGCGCCTGCGCCACGTACATGGGGCGTGGCCGAAGTCAGGCCATTGACTACACGCACTGAACCCGTTTGCGTATTGCCATCATCCAGCGTGATATCCAGCTGTTTGGCAAACTTGCCGAGTATGGAGTCGGAGCAGACAACGTAAGTACCATTCAATCCCTGGATTGCCGGTGGGCCGACGATTGCGCCGATATATCCAGCGACACCCGATTCGATGCCAATTTTGCCGCCCTCGGCATTGCGCGGAATATAGGTTGGATCAGTCACAGTAGTTGGTCCAGCAGCCAGGCCAGACATTCGGACATGCTGCCAGAACAGGTAGGTTTCATCCGTGTTAATGGTTGAGTCCCAGTTACCGTTGATGACCCCATTACCTTGCAAACCGGCTGGGGTGGTTGCGAGAGTTGCCCCGGTGACATGCGTTGCTACGCTGGCATCATCGCCAGGCAACGCCCTGAACTTGTCCTGAAAGCCATAGATGTACAGCGGAATGTTGCGGAAGTCGGTGGCGAAGTTTTTCACTTTCGCGCTGTTGATCAGCTCCTGCCCCTTGAGCACGCCACCCAGCAGCAGGCCGATGATGACCAGCACGATGGCGATTTCGACGAGGGTAAAACCGGATTGTTTGCTACGCATGATTTTCCTTTGAGATTAAGAAAAGTGACATCAAGTACAAGCATTTAGTATGCCAGTAGTTAAATATTATTTATATCAAATGGTTATGGATTACTTTTTAACAGAATTATTACTAGCTTGTCGAGAAATGAACATATGTGTCAATTTATTTAACACGCATACCCGGTTGTGCGCCGCTGTCGGGGGACAACAGAAAAAGCCCGGGTGACTTTCCATCAGGGTCGGAGGCGGCCAGCACCATTCCCTCGGAAAGGCCGAATTTCATCTTGCGTGGCGCGAGGTTGGCCACCATGACGGTAAGTCGCCCAATCAGCTGCGCCGGATCGTAAGCGGATTTGATACCGGCGAAGACTTGCCGTGTTTCATTGCCCAAATCCAGCGTCAGGCGGATCAGCTTGTCAGCGCCTTCCACATGTTGTGCATCGCTGATGCGGGCGATGCGCAGGTCAATCTTGCTGAAATCGTCAATGGCTATGGTGGGGGCAAATTCCGGGGCGGAGAGTGGCGCTTCGGTAGGTGTTGTGGGGGTTGTCATGGTTTCGCGATTGGCTGCGAGAAGTGCTTCAATTTGTTTGGCTTCGATGCGCTGCATGAGGTGTTCGTACGGGTTGATGAGATGCGAAGGCGGCAGCAGATGGTCGGCGTCACTCCAGTCAAGCGGTGCAATATTGAGAAACTCTTCGGCACGTTGCGCGAGTTTGGGCAGTATGGGTTTGAGATACAGCGTGAGCAGGCGGAAGGCATTGATCAGGGTTGTACACACCACATGTAATTCGCGTTCTTTTCCACCATGTTTGGCTAATTTCCATGGTTGATGATGATCAACATATTGGTTCACCTGATCGGCCAGGGCCATGATGCGGCGGGTGGCGCGGGCAAAATCACGGGTTTCGTAATATTGGGCAATTTCGTTGGCGGCAAGTGCCACATCAGGCAGGTAGGTGCGCAAGCGCTCATGAAAATCTTCATCCAGCAATTTTCCGGCAAAATGTTTCTCGATAAAACCCGCTGCGCGACTGGCGATATTGATGTATTTCCCGATGAGATCAGAATTCACGCGGCTGACAAAATCATCCAGGTTCAGGTCAATGTCTTCCATGGAACCATTGAGCTTGGCGGCGAAGTAGTAGCGCAGCCATTCCGGGTTGAGGCCTTGTGTCAGGTAGGATTCAGCGGTGATGAAAGTGCCGCGCGACTTGCTCATCTTGGCACCATCCACCGTTAAAAAGCCATGCGCGAATACCTGAGTCGGCGTGCGATAGCCCGAAAATTCAAGTTCGGCGGGCCAGAACAGGGCATGAAAATAAAGAATGTCCTTGCCGATGAAATGGTACAGCTCGGCGGTGGAGTCCTTGCCCCAGAACTCGTTGAAATCCAGCCCTTTTTTAGCACACAGATTTTGGAACGAACCCATGTAGCCAATCGGCGCATCGAGCCAGACGTAAAAAAATTTGCCCGGTGCATCGGGAATTTCAAAGCCGAAATACGGGGCATCGCGCGAGATGTCCCAGTCGGTGAGTTTGTTCTCGCCAGGCGCGCCTAACCATTCTTGCAGTTTGTTGGTGGCCTCGATCTGCAGATGGCCGGGCTCGCTGGTCCAGTGACGCAGGAATTCCTGGCAGCGTGGGTCGGAGAGTTTGAAAAAATAATGTTCGGATGAGCGCAATTCCGGCTTGGCGCCAGAGATTGCCGAATACGGATCTTTCAAATCGGTCGGTGCATAGGCCGCGCCGCAGACTTCGCAGGAATCACCATATTGATCTTTGGCGCCACATTTGGGACACTCGCCCTTGATGAAGCGGTCGGGCAGAAACATCTGTTTGACCGGGTCGTAATATTGCTCGATGGAGCGCACATCAATCAAGCCAACGGTTTTGAGTTTTGCGTAAATTTCTTCCGCATATCCCCGTGTCTCGTCGGAATGCGTGGTGTAATAGTTGTCAAAGGCTACGTGAAAGCCAGCGAAGTCGCGGCTGTGTTCGGTATGCATGCGGCCGATCAACTGCTCTGGCGTGATGCCTTCCTTTTCTGCGCGCAGCATGATGGGCGTGCCATGTGTATCATCAGCACAGACATACCAGCATTCGCGGCCGCGCAGCTTTTGCAGGCGCACCCAGATATCGGTTTGCATATAGCCGACCAGATGACCAAGATGAATTGCGCCGTTGGCGTAGGGCAGGGCACTGGTGACAAGAATTTTGCGAGCCATGGCGTTATTTGAGTAAGTTAAGTAAGGTTCGGTTAGCTGCCAAGTTTAGCAAAGGCTTGGCTGCTCTAGGGAGCAGCGCAGGTTTCACTTGGTATAATGTACCAATATCAAGTTAGCGAATGCTCATCGAACCGCCAATTCAAAGAACAAAGAGCGGCCAGCCCCATCTGGAATTATTTAGATTTATTTTGGAATTACCTTCGCCCCTGCTGCCATGACAACTTTCGCACAAATAACCGAACACACGATTCAGAATGCATTAAAGGGTGTGCTTGACCCCAATACCGGCCGGGATTTTGTATCCAGCCGCAGCATTAAAAATATGCAGGTTTCGGGCGCGGATGTCACGCTGGATGTAGCGCTGGGCTACCCGGCCAAAAGCCAACTGGAAGTGTTGCATGCGCTGGTGGTTGCAGGCTTGCAAGGTATCCCGGATATTGGCAAGATCACTGTCCATGTTTATTCCACCGTCGTTGCGCATGCGGTACAGCGTGGGGTGAAATTGATCCCCGGCGTAAAAAATATTATTGCCGTGGCCAGCGGCAAAGGCGGGGTAGGGAAATCCACCACCGCCGTGAATCTGGCGCTGGCACTGATGAAGGAAGGCGCGACGGTAGGCATTCTGGATGCCGATATTTATGGACCATCACTACCACAAATGCTGGGCATTCATGGCCAACCTGAGGCGGTTGAAGGCAAGGGTATTTTTCCCATGATGGCGCATGGCATACAAGCCATGTCGATTGGTTTGCTGATTGACCCTGAGCAGCCGATGGTATGGCGCGGCCCGATGGTAACTCAAGCACTGATGCAGTTGCTCAATGAAACGCGTTGGCAGGATGTCGATTACCTGATTGTTGATATGCCCCCCGGCACGGGCGATATTCAACTGACTCTGGCGCAGCAAGTGCCGGTCACGGGGGCGGTTATTGTGACGACACCGCAGGATATTGCATTGCTGGATGCGCGCAAAGGGCTTAAAATGTTCCAGAAGGTTGGCGTGCCGATCTTGGGCGTTGTGGAAAATATGAGTATCCACATTTGCTCGCAGTGCGGTCACGCAGAGTCGATTTTTGGCAGTGGTGGTGGCGACCGTATGGCAAAGGATTATGATCTTGAGTTGCTTGGTGCGCTGCCACTGGATATCGCGATTCGCGAACAGACCGATTCTGGCAAGCCGACTGTTGTTGCCGAACCCGATGGCCGTGTTGCTGCGATTTACGCCACCATCGCTCGTCGGCTTGCGATAAAAATGGCTGAGCAAGCACAAGATCAGACGAGCAAGTTTCCGAAAATTGTCATTCAGAACACATGAAAAGTCGGCGCTGGTGATACGGCGCAATGAGGCTGGATTGATGTCAAACCCGTGCAAAGTGCGCAGTAAAAGGAGTGCAGGAGTGCTTATGACAGTATGTAATTTATTTCAGGCGAAATATTCCCATGAATGAACAATCCATCCCGGAACAGCCCATGGGAATAACTGAAGACACCGCTGAAAAATCAGCTGAATCGGTAGTTGATGTTCCGCTTCAAAGTCCGGTTAAAAGAACCGTCAGAAGGGCGGTTGAAAAGACGATTGTCCCCAAGATTGATACCGTGCTTGACGTTTCGGATAAAGTAAAAGCACCGAGTGAGGCCACGGACGAGGCTGGGTATAAGGCCACGACTGAAGTCATGTCCGAAAAACTGGCTGATTCTCCTGTGCCTGAGACAAATGCTACTGAAGAACCAGCACCTTTCGTTCCAGGGCTTTCCACACCAGACCCAGTGCCCGTTGTGCGGGCTACTCCGCCAGCAGAATTCAAGCCTGCTACGCCACCCCTGCCTGATCCACGCCGCCGTTTACGCGAACTGCTGGCGATTCCTGATCGTGATCGCACGGATGCGTTGTGGGACGAATTGATTGAGCTGGAGATCCAGCTTGCACCAGGCAATCGAGTGCAGTCGCCAAATGTTGATCTCAATGTCGGGCGCCATCAAAAGCCAAGTCGTTTTGCAGAGCCGGGGCGGCGCCCTGCGTCGTCACCTAATGCAGGACGTCATCACCGACCCAATGGTACACATGGCGCACATGGTTCAGTGCCAAACGCTGGGCCTGGTGGTCCTGGTGCAGCGGCACCCCATGGGGCCGGTGGTGCAGATACGCCACGGCCTGCCAAGCGTTTCTTTAAAAAACCCCGTCGTGGGCCGCGTCCGCCCGATAAGATTTAATGGTTTAAGCGCCATGTGAGCGTGTTGCGTCGTTTTAACGCATGGTAGCCTCAACCATGGATGAGCTGAAAACACGGGAGTTACTGGAACCACTGGATTCACTACGACGTACGCTGCCGAGTGCTGATTTTTCCCTTGTTCGGTGCTTAATTTTTATCAGCGTACTCGCTCATTACCTGTACGATCGCGCTTGTCAGCGTGCGCAGATCCTGCGGGGAAATGATAAAGGGCGGCATGAGATAAACCACATTGCCAAAGGGCCGCACCCACACCCCCAGTTCTGCAAATCGTGTGCGGTAAGCGGTGAGGTTAATTGCTCCGCGCATTTCAACGACACCAATGGCGCCCTTGACGCGCACATCATGGACATGCGCAAATTGACGGCAAGGCGCGAGTTCGTCTTTTAGTTGCAGCTCTATGGCAGCCACCTGCGCCAGACGTGGCTCCTGCGCGAACAGGTCGAGCGAGGCATGCGCTGCGGCACACGCCAGTGGATTTGCCATAAACGTCGGGCCATGCATTAAAGCGGCGGCCGGGTCATTGCTGAGAAAGGCTTCGAATAAATGACGCCGTGCCACGGTAGCGGCCAAGGCAACTGTGCCGCCCGTGAGCGCCTTGGAAAGGCACATGATGTCGGGTGTTATTTCCGCTTCTTCGCAGGCGAACATGCGCCCTGTGCGTCCAAAGCCGGTCATGATTTCGTCCGCGATCAACAACACGTTATGCCGTGTGCAACTTGCGGCTACTCTGGTTAGCGTTGGGGCATCATGCATTTTCATGCCGCCCGCGCCTTGTACGAGCGGTTCAATAATCACGGCGGCAACTTCATGAGCATGCAGCGCCAGACACTGCTCAAAAGCCGCGTGGCTGGTTTCGTCTGTGGGCAATTCAGCCATGATTTCCTGGGGCATGACAGTGGAAAACCGTGTATGCATGCCCTCTTCAGGATCGCAGACCGCCATGGTGGCAAACGTGTCGCCGTGATAGCTGTGGCGAAAGTGAATGATGCGCTGGCGTTTGGGTTGGCCACCATTGATCCAGTACTGGCGTGCCATTTTGAGTGCAACTTCAACTGCGACCGAGCCAGACTCGGTGAAGAATACGCGCTCCAGATCGCCCGGCAATAGTGCGCTCAAGCGTGAGGCAAGCCTCAAGGCGGGCTCATGCACCAGGCCGCCAAACATGACATGCGGCATGACATCAAGCTGGTGGCTTACCGCTGCGTGAATGTGCGGATGGTTGTAACCATGGCAGGCTGTCCACCAGGAGGAGGTGCCATCAATCAGCTCTCGTCCATTGTCCAATACGATGCGCACACCATGGGTTGCTACGGCGATGTGAGGAGGTGGCGCGGTAGCCATTTGGGTATAGGGCAACCAAATGCAATCAAGCGCGGCAATGGATTTTTTAGTAGGCATGCTGGTAATTAATAAATGGGTATCGCCACGTCAGTGTACCAGCGGGTATTGATGACTTGTGCGCAGCAGAGGGGCGAGGCTCGCGAACAAGCAGGGATTGCGCACCTGTGTTGTGATAGATTTGCGCCTTCAGCAAGGGGGATGATTCACCGGTTATTTTTTAAAGAATCAACGCTGCTAATTAATCAACTTGCCAGCGAAAAAAGGGAAGCACATGGCACAAAATGTTACATCTGCCAGTGTTAAACACACACCTGAGTCAAGTTAAAAAACTGAACGTGGAGACATCGCTTATTTCACTACATCGATTCTTATGGCACGGCTTGCTGGTTGCTTGCCTGATCTATCTTCCATGGGCCAAGGCAGAGTCCCCAGTGTTGACTGTTACTGATGGCGTGTTTGACTATAGCGTACAGGCGGGTGACTCGCTGACCAAGATCGGTGCGCGCTTTGGTGCTGCGCCCGAAGTACTGGCACGTGAAAATGCCTTGAAGGTTAATGCCCATCTGAACCCCGGACAAAAAATAACGATCGACAACCGGCATATTTTGCCAGCCTTGCTAGACAACGGTTTGCTGATCAATTTACCGCAGCGCATGCTTTATTTTTTCCGTGATGCTCAACTTGTTGCTGCGTATCCGGTAGGGCTGGGCAAATCGACTTGGCGGACACCGGCGGGTGAATTCAGCATCATCAATAAATCGGATAACAAAACATGGATCGTGCCGCGATCCATACAGGAAGAGATGCGACGCGCAGGCAAGGAAGTTAAAACGAGGGTGCCTCCGGGGCCAGATAATCCGCTGGGTAAATACTGGATGGGGCTGAGTCTTGACTCCATCGGAATTCATGGCACTACCGCACCCGCAAGTGTGTATCATTTTCAAAGTCATGGCTGTATTCGGCTGCATCCTGATGATATCGAAGCACTCTTTGCGCAAGTATCGCAGGGAGCAACGGGCCGTATTATTTATGCTCCATTGCTCATGACAGAATCTGCAGGGCGTATTTTCCTTGAGGTACAGCGGGATAGTTATAATCGCGGAGGTATTTCCATGGCAGCGCTAAAGCAGTTGGCCCGCGAAAAATTGTTGACGGAGCGTATCGACTGGGCGCATGCTGAAAATGTATTAAAGTTGAAAGACGGTATTGCGCGTGATATTACCGCCACACCGTCTTCTGGCTTGCATTGATAGGAGGGAAAAAATGAGTCAGCGAGTATGTACGAAACGGCGTGGATGGCTTAAGGCAGGTGCAGTAGGCACCGCAGTTGCGCTCACAGGATTGCGCAGCTGGCCAGCCTTGGCAACGGTTGACCGAGAATCAAAAAATAGTGTGCGTGCGGGTGTGCGCGAGCTTGCGTTTTATAACCGGCATACTGGCGAAAATCTTAAGGCCAGTTATTGGGCTGATGGCAATTATTTGCCCGATGCGCTAACTGATATCAACCATATTTTGCGCGATTATCGGACCAATGACGTGCTTCCGATGGAGTTGCCTTTGCTTGACCTGCTGTACACCCTGCAGGGCGTGCTGGCAACACCAAAGCCGTTTCAGATTATTTCAGGCTATCGTTCGCCAAAAACCAATGCCATGCTGGCCGCGCATTCGGGCGGTGTAGCAAAAACCAGTTTGCACATGCAAGGCCGGGCGGTTGATATTCATATAGAAGGCATTCCGCTGGATCAGCTGCGCCGTGCGGCTATCGCGTTACAAGTGGGAGGCGTCGGTTATTACCCCGAATCGAATTTTGTGCATGTGGATACGGGCCGTGTGAGGGCTTGGTAATCCGCTCATTAAATCCGCTTATTAAGTTTCCTTATTAAGTTTCCTTATTAAGTTCTCTTTCCCGCTTTCTGCAATTTCCCTTGATGTTTTAGCACGTCATTAACGCTCGATGCAGCCAGGCATGTGGGCGGTATGGAGAGCATGGTGAAGTCATGTGCAAAATGCCATGTCATTGGCCATGTTTGCCGGTACACTCGCCGGGCTTCTTCGCCCGCAAAACATCAAACATTCCAAAGGCGCATGGACGCTATCTCACCAAGGCATTGATCCGCGCCTATATGAATGCCGTGGCGGCGCCCGATTTCACGACAGTGGTGGCTGTGGACACTGCCCTTTTGCCGCACTGATTTTTCAAGGAACCCGATATGCGCACCGAAACCCCGCACGTCATTTATCTCAAGGATTACACGCCGCCTGCGTGGTGGATCGATGCGGTTGATCTGCATGTGGCGATTCATGATGGTTACACCGAGGTGCGCGCCCGGCTGGATTGCCGGCGTAATTTACAGATGGCACAGATGGCGCAGGGTGCGCTGGTGTTGAATGGCGAAGGGTTGGATTTACAAAAAGTCGGCGTTGGTGATACGGCGCTGGATGCGTCGCTAGATGCGTCGCGTTACACGCTGACGGATGACACGCTGACCGTGCATGCGCCGCTGCCCGATGCTTTTGTGCTCGAAACCGTGGTGCGCATTCTGCCTGACGAGAACACCCAGCTCTCTGGCCTGTACCGTTCGCGCGATGGCTATTTCACGCAATGCGAGGCTGAGGGCTTCCGCCGCATCACTTTTTTCCCTGACCGGCCGGACGTGATGGCGCGCTATGCCTGCACCATCGAGGCTGACCGAGAACGCTTTCCGCAACTGCTCTCCAATGGCAATCTCGTTGCCAGGGGTGAGGCGGATGGCGGACGCCACTGGGCGCGCTGGGAAGATCCTTTCGCCAAGCCGTGCTACCTGTTCGCGCTGGTGGCGGCTAAGCTTGACGTGCTGGAGGATATTTTTGTGACTGCGTCCGGCCGTCAGGTGCGTTGTGCGGTGTATGTCGAGCCGGGCAAGCTGGACCAGTGCGGCCATGCGTTAGCCGCTTTGAAAAAGGCGATGCGCTGGGACGAGGAACGCTTCGGGCTGGAGATGGATCTGGATGGCTACATGATCGTCGCGGTGGGCGACTTCAACATGGGGGCGATGGAGAACAAGGGCCTCAACATTTTCAATACCAAATATGTGCTGGCGCGCCAGGATACGGCGACCGACGTGGATTACCAGAACATCGACCGCGTGGTGGGGCACGAGTATTTCCATAACTGGACGGGTAATCGCGTCACCTGCCGCGACTGGTTTCAGTTGTCATTGAAGGAGGGGCTGACCGTGTTCCGCGATCAGGAATTCGGCGCGGACGTGCATTCGCGCGCGGTGACGCGCATCCAGTCCGTGCGCGGCTTGCGCATGGGTCAGTTCCCCGAGGATGCAGGGCCGATGGCGCATCCGATCCGCCCCGCGTCCTACGCCGAGATC
>JAUSMB010000018.1 GCA_030645365.1 Rugosibacter sp. | reverse complement strand
TGGCCACGCCGGAAGTGAATGTGTGCACGCTGGAAGACCCGATCGAGATGATCGAACCCATGTTCAATCAGGTGCAGGTTGTACCGGATATCGGCATGGGGTTTGCGGAAGGCATTCGCGCCCTGATGCGACAAGACCCGGACATCATCATGGTGGGCGAAATTCGCGATCTGCAAACGGCGGATATGGCCATTCAGGCGGCACTTACCGGGCATCTGGTGTTGTCGACATTGCACACCAATGATGCGCCCTCGGCTATTACGCGATTGATTGATCTGGGTGTGCCACCCTATTTGCTGGCGGCAACAGTCGTTGGTGTCATGGCACAGCGGCTGGTGCGCACCTTGTGTCCGGCATGCAAGCAGCCTGGCGGCATGCGTGTTGAAGACGAAGCAGCATGGAATGCACTGGTTGCACCATGGAAATCAAAACAGCCTGCGCAGATGTATCGCCCTGTCGGCTGCCTTGAGTGCCGTATGACCGGCTACAAGGGGCGAATCGGCATTTACGAAATCATGCCGTTGTCTGCCGAACTCAAACAGCTGATCGCCACCAAGGCGGATCTGGATGGCTTGCGTCAGCAGGCGATGCGTGAAGGCGTGAAATCGCTGCGTATCGCCGGTGCCAGAAAAGTGGCAGCAGGGCTGACGACGATCGAGGAAATCATGAAAGTTGCCCCGCCTGCGAACGCGCTGGGCTGAAACAGGCAAGCGAAGTTTTGATTTTTAGGTTACTTGTTCAACTCGCGCATGCCGCGCTCCAGTCCTTCTAGCGTGAGCGGAAACATGCGATTGCGAAAAATCGTGCGGATCAAATCAATCGATTGCCGATAATCCCATAAGCGCTCGGGCTCGGGATTCAGCCACACGGCATGCGGCCAGGTTTCTTGCAGGCGAGAGAGCCACACGGCACCCGCTTCCGCGTTGTTGTATTCCACCGACCCACCGGGTTGCACTACTTCATACGGGCTCATGGTCGCATCCCCAACGACAACGACTTTGTAATCCGGGCCGTATTTATGCATGAGGTCTTGCAGCGAAAAGCGCTCGCTTTGGCGGCGATGGTTGTCGCGCCAGACAAAATCGTAGATGCAATTGTGAAAATAAAAATATTCCAGGTGCTTGAATTCACTTTTCGCCGCAGAGAAAAGTTCTTCGCAGACTTTAATGTGGTCGTCCATCGAACCACCCACATCAAGGAATAGCAGCACCTTCACCTTGTTGTGGCGCTCCGGCCGCATCTTGATATCCAGCCAGCCGGCATTACGCGCGGTGCCGATGATGGTGTTGTCCAGATCAAACTCTTCCGCCGCGCCTTCGCGGGCAAAGCGACGCAAGCGGCGCAGCGCAATTTTTATATTACGTGTGCCTAGCTCAATCGTGTCGTCAAGATTGCGAAATTCACGGTTTTCCCACACCTTGATGGCGGTGCGGTTGCCCGCTGATTTCCCCCCGATGCGTATGCCTTCGGGGTGTTGCCCATTGTTGCCGAACGGGCTGGTACCCCCTGTGCCTATCCATTTGTTGCCGCCTTCGTGCCGCGCCTTTTGTTCTTCCAGGCGTTTCTTGAATTCTTCCATCAGCTTGTCCCAGCCCAGTTTTTCGAGCTTGGCTTTGTCTTCCGGCGAGAGATGCTTCATGCCCATGGTCTTGAGCCATTCCTCAGGGATTTCCTTGCCCAGGCCCGGAATGTTTTCAACACCTTTGAAATACTCGCTAAAGGCGCGATCGAATTTATCGTACTGAGTTTCGTCCTTAACCAGGCAGGTACGAGAAAGAATATAAAAATCATCAATCGAATGGTTGGCCAGGCCGCTTTGCAGCGCTTCCAGCAAGGTGAGAAACTCCCGTGTCGAGACGGGAATTTTACGCAGTTTGAGGTGCTGAAAAAAATCGATCAACATAGCGGGCAAGCGCTAGCGATTCTGTTGCGCCATTCTGACCAGGCGTTCAAACAGATGCACGTCCTGTTCGTTTTTCAATAGCGCCCCAGCCAGTGGTGGCACAACAACCTTTTGGTCTTTCGAGTGCAGCGCCTCGGGGGGGATGTCTTCTGCGAGCAGGAGTTTCAACCAGTCGATAAGCTCGGACGTGGACGGTTTCTTCTTCAGCCCAGGTACATCGCGCAGTTGAAAAAAGACTTCCAGCGCTTCCTTGAGCAAGACGTTCTTGATCTCGGGAAAATGCACATCGACAATTTTCTGCATCGTCGGCTTGTCGGGAAACTTGATGTAGTGAAAAAAGCAACGCCGCAGAAAAGCATCGGGCAATTCTTTTTCGTTGTTCGAGGTGATGATCACAATCGGTCGCTGAACAGCGCGCACCGTTTGCCGGGTTTCATAGACATGAAACTCCATGCGGTCGAGCTCACGCAGCAGGTCGTTGGGGAACTCGATATCTGCCTTGTCGATTTCGTCGATCAGAATGACGCCCGGCGTTGCCCGCTCAAACGCCTGCCACAACACGCCCTTGACGATGTAATTGGAAATATCCTTGACCTTTTCATCGCCCAGTTGCGAATCGCGCAGACGCGATACAGCGTCGTATTCATACAGACCTTGCTGCGCCTTGGTGGTGGATTTGATATGCCACTGCAATAGCGGCAGATCAAGCGCGCGGGCAACCTCTTCGGCCAGCAGCGTCTTGCCGGTGCCGGGCTCGCCCTTGATCAGCAGCGGGCGTTGCAGAGTGATGGCCGCATTAACCGCCAGCATCAGGTCGGGCGTGGCAACGTAGGTGTCGGTTCCTTCAAAGCGCATAGGGGTTCTCTTGGGTTGGGATGAATGATGGAGATTATCCCAGACCGCAGCGCGTTTGGCATGGGGCATGTTTGCAGCCGCTTATCGGCGTATTTGCGCCGTGTTACCAACGCCGACTTTTTGCAGCGAGCGCTGTTTCATTTGGGCAGTAGCGTGGACGATCTATAGCGCCTCTGGCCTGATGGTTGGCCTTGTCAAAATGACGAATAAATCGTTTAATCCAGTCGGTACAGGATTGGTCGGTACGCAGGCTATAGTGTTTTAGGCGAATCTTGCCACGCACCTGATCCAGCAATTTCGGTGCGGCGCTGGTTGATTTGTTTGTGGTAACCGCTTCATTTTTAGATTCCATTGAAAACAAGTTTCGTATTGATTTGAAATGAATACATGAATGTAAGAAAATTTTTATCCGTCGCACTGATGGAAAGTTTTCCGTCAAATAGGATGGGTATTTAACGTTGGGCCTTTCAATCATGAGATTGTCCGCTGTCTGCCACTGCTCTTTTTCTTGCTCTGTTTCGGCGGCGGTTCTCGCGTTTGTTTCGCCGTGTCGCCAGCGCCGACTTTCTGTGCCGGCGCGCTGCGTTGTTGATGTCGCCGCTCTACCTTGAACGTTGGGAAATTTATATGGGAGGCACGATGACAAACGAAAAATGCGAAGAAAATTCAGATAACGATATCGCCCTGAGAATGCGCGAGTTCGAAATTACTCAACTCGCGCAACGAAATAACTTCTTTATGATTTTTCAGGGGGTAATGTTGGCGGGGGTCATTCAATCTTCTCATGCCATACCCGT
Source organism: Rugosibacter sp. (assembly GCA_030645365.1). Taxonomy (GTDB): domain Bacteria; phylum Pseudomonadota; class Gammaproteobacteria; order Burkholderiales; family Rhodocyclaceae; genus Rugosibacter. The sequence goes on along the minus strand of JAUSMB010000018.1, from coordinate 2,013 downwards.
GGTTAGTTTTTTGGTATGTGTTGCAGGCTTTTTTGTTTCGTTATTCCAAATTGGCATGGCCTCGGGAGCCAAATACTGGCAAGAGTATTGGGAGGCTGAGTTATCAAAAAGCCAGCCTGCTTTATTTCATGAAGATGATCGTAAGTACCACAGCACAGTAAAAGGTCGCCTTAAAAAGCGTGGGATTGGTTGCCTGATTGAGAGCTTAATAATGCGCCGCTATTCTGTTAGTCGTATCCCTATTTGGGTGGGCATAACATTCATGGTTGTTTGGTTGCTTTTGGTTCTATGCACTCTTCGCGCTTATCCACCTTTCAGCATTCCGTCGTGCATAGTTGGGTTTAAATAGCTTACGCAAATAGGAGCAACATTATGCGATTGACAATAGCGGCAATAATTTGTATTGCGTTTGCACTTCCGGCATGGGCGGAGAACGTCTCTGGATCGGTTAGTTGCGCCAACATCAAGGACAAAGTGAAGCGACTCGAATGCTACGATTCGCAGCCAAAGAAGGGAGTAAAGAAGGGCAATAAGCAAGGAGCTATCGACGATGAACAACGGGCTGCAGCACAGCTTGTCACTCAAGAACAGGACAAGCTCAAAATTGAGGCGGATAAAGCGTCAGCCAAGGCTGAACAGGAGTTAGCAAAAGCAGAGGCGGCGGCAAGAGATGCGCTCAAGTCGATTCGACGGCTCCAATCCAAAGTCCAGACCGGTATTTCGTACCGCGATTATTCGCCGGCACTAGCGGACGCAAAACTTGAAGTTTCGATGTTTGTCGAGAGTTCTTCGGGAAAGAAGTTTCCTGAGTTCGCAAGCCTTTTGTCGAGGGCGATCGGTCATTACGACGTCGCCAATAATCTTTGGAAAATTAAATTCGTCGAACGGTATGCTTGGCTAACCGATAAAGAAGTAACAAGGTCGCTCATGGCGATATATCCGGAAATTGCTGCCTCAAAGGAAGAGAGAGTCAATCTACACATTGAGGAGACCGTGATGAGAATTTGGGGGGCGGCGTCGAAAGACATAGATCAGGCAACCAAACTGCTCGGCTCCTGAATAATTTGGGTAGGGGGCTTGGGATCAAATTTGGTGCAAATCAATAGCCCAACCCGGCAGTCCACACGGACGCTGCGCGATAAAGCCGCGCAGCGCCGGTGACTTCTACGTTGAAGCTGTAGAAAAACTCAAAATGCAAAAATCATGGCCTTATAGATTAACAAGTTACGACCACGTTTTGCCAAAAAACGGGTTTTTCTACAGCCTCGTTAGGCGCCTGGAATAGACACTGTCATGGTTGCGTCAGGTTGGGAGTGGGCCAAATATAGAGCCAAGCGACAGGATGAATTGCGCGAATTCCAAACGCGCACCCGAGCACATGCGAAATCGCAAATTGAATGGCTACTTCCTGCCGAGTTGCTGCCTATCCGGGAAAAAAGAATTCGGTTCTTATCCGATAAGTATTCCTATCTTTGGTATGTAAACGGCTCTCCTAAGCCACAATATTTTGTCTACTTATTGAAAGATCCAAATACGAATGCCGTCCGCTATGTTGGACTGACTGATGACCCTCCGCGTCGTCACATGGAGCACAGAAAAAGCAAACGATTTGGAACGTCATTTCACATGGTCGTGGTGGCAATCGGAGACGAACAAACAGAAAGGCAATGGATATCCAAGTGTCTTTCTGAAGGCCACAGTTTGCTGAACGCCGTAACTCGGGAAAAGAAGCAATGATGTCTGACTGGTTTCAAGAAGCTCAAGCGCCTAACCCTGCGGTCGACCTCGTTCCCTTCAGTCACTGGGCGCTGCGCGATGAAGCCGCGCAGCGCCCAGTGACCTCAACGTTGAGGTTGTAGAAAAACCCATTTTTCACCCGGAAATGATCGTAAAAATGGCGCAGGATTTTCCGCGCCATTTGCATTTCATTGGATGAGTTTTCCCGAGCGCCGTCTCACCAGCGCGCCCCGTAGGAAGTACCCTTGGGGTGCCGACTTTTCACGAGCCTCTCCA